>NZ_JCAUAZ010000007.1:0-286793 GCF_059692215.1 Paenibacillus sp. J22P51
GTTTCATTATATCGTTGTCTTGATTCGCTCATGGACAGACACCTCTTAGATAATAGTTAAGATTATTATTACTTCTACACTAAGAGACGTCCACTTTTAATTCTAAGTGCATTTATCCAGTTAATTCTTTGGAATTCCCCAATAAATTCCGAATAAATGGATTTTTTCCAGCTAATTTCAGGCATTTTTGTCGAGATGAGCATATGGACGAAAATTAACTACATATTTTCCATCTAAACTGAATTATCGGGGAGTTTCCTCCGGAATAGCTGTACAATTTCCAGTTAATTTATCTTCACGGGTCCAGAATCCTCGCGAAACCTAGTTAGTACGATCATCCCCAGCTATTCTCATCATCCAAACTAAACCTTGCACTCCCAGCAAACCTACAACCAATCACCCTCGCCAATATAGTCATCAAAAGCAACCCTTTCAAAACAGATACAGCAAGCCAACTAAGTCATCGACCGAGTCAACCAACCCAACTCAGCCAGCCCCCAACCAATAGGTAGATGTCACTTTAACATAGCTCCACCAAAAAAGGCGCAACAGACTGACGGAACACATTCAGTGGAATCTTACTCTTTTTGCGTTGGTCATTCGTCAATACGACGACGATCTCAAGACTAGGGATGATATAAATACATTGTCCGCCAAATCCATATGCGTAAAAGTAGGTTATCGTATTCGCGGGCGATCCTTCTTCAGAAGAATCAGGGTAGGCATCTGTCCACCAATGCCAGCCATAGCTGCCGCGACGTGGTGCCTCCGCACGTATCGCAGGTTGCGTGGAACGAACGACAAGTTCTTGCGAAATTAGCTGTTTGTTCCCCCATTTTCCTTGCTGTAAGTAGAGTTGACCAAACTTGAGCATATCACTAGGACGCAGTGACAGTCCAAAACCTCCCGTATGAATTCCTTGTGGGTCGTGCTCCCACGCATATGACTCAATCCCAAGGGGGCCGAATAGAAATAACTCGGCATAACGGGCTACCGGCATGCCTGTTACTTCCATAATAATGGCAGATAATAATTGTGAGCCGCCTGAATTGTAAGTCATTTTCATGCCAGGCGTGTCGGACAAAGGTAGATCTAATACGAAGTCAATCCAATTGGATGTTCTGGTCATAGTAGGGAAGGAATTCTGACCGCCGAACTCGGTCCAATTGAAGCCAGAAGTCATCGTTAATAGATGAAGCAGTGTGATTTCGCCTTTGCCGGAGTGCGGTTCTTGCCCAAGCCGCGGGAAAAATACAGATGCTGGTGTCATCGGATCCGGCAATAATCCCTGATCCATGGCTATGCAAAATAGGGATGACAGAATGCTTTTAGTACAGGAATTGATCTTAGCAAGGGTATCATGTTTGGAAGGATCTCGAAAATGCTCAAATAAGAGTTTGCCTCGTTGACTTATTAGACAACTAACGAGATTGGCAGGTTCTATTGCTGCAAATAAATTTGAAAAATTCATGTCAACCTTCTTCATTTTTCGGCATGATTTTTGCATATAGGGGGAATTACACATGTAAACGATATGCTGGTGTAACGTAAAAATTCATTATTATTATACCCATCACACCCGAACTACACTTATTTCCAAACCCGCTCCATTTTTAAGAACTCTTGCAAATACCCCAACAACGATACAGGACTCATAATTATTTGATATCCCAACACAAATAAAATAAATCCTAACTTATTCTTTCTCACTTTTAAATCCAAAGAACGAAATACGTGCTTTTGATAACGGTACAGTGTGAAGTAACTAACCATGGTTACCGGTAGCACTAATATGGTCAGCGGTCCTACAATCCAAAACACACCAAAGAATGCAAGGATAAGTCCTGGTAGCCATATAAGTGCATAGGTTGCATCTATATAAGGCATCATAAAATTAATTCCTGTTAGATACTTTGCGTAGACTTTAGGTTGTTCCCATGGTTTTACAGCCCTAAGTCCCTCGATCATACCTCTTGCCCATCGGCTTCGTTGTCTTGCAAAATGAACAAAGTTTGTCGGTACAGAGGTAAACGCAACAGATAGAGGTTCAAAAAATACACGATATCCATGTTTTAAAAATAGCCATGTTAAAACAATATCTTCACCTATCGAATCTGACCAACCACCCATTTGTTTAACTGTTTCTGTTCTGTACATACTAAAGGCACCTTGAGCAACCAAAGTCTGTTGATACATGCCTTGTAGTCGTTTTACCGATGCAATAGCTAAAAAGTAATCCCATTCTTGAATTTTAGCCCAAATGTTCTCGCGGCTATTCCTTACTAGGACCGCACCCGCGACTGCACACACATCAGGTGGAGCTGATATCATACGACTTACAAGATACCTTAGCGCCGATTGATGCATCAATGTATCTGCATCCAAGGTAATCATATACTCCGTCTTTACATAGGTTAAGCCCGTATTTAACGCGTGATTTTTCCCTGCTCTGTGTTCATGCACCACTAATAAGTCGATGTTATTTTCTAATGCAATTATTTGGGCTACTTCCACCGTTGCATCAGTTGAATTGTTATTAGCTAAGATGACTTTTATTTCGCCTTCATAGTCTTGCTTAGCCACTTGAAGCAAAGTATCCTTAATACCTTTTTCTTCATTCCACGCAGCAATCAAAATTGTTATTGCCGTTTTTGGATTCAATTCTATGAATTTCGGTTGTTTATCCATTATCAAACTCACAACCATAAACGCATTTAAATAGCCAGGTATATAAGCTATCCCCGTAATTGCCAACAGAGCCCCCGGCAAGGTAATAATTTCTCCCAACTCTACAATCCATCTCTGAGACAAATAGATGGAAAACAACACCCATAACAATGCGAATACATGACTAATGACGAATTTATAAATAACAGGTATATATCTGTCCGATTTTACGGATTTTTTTGTTCTTTTCTTTCGCACCCTTCTCACATCCGTTCAACGAGGATACTCTACGTAACCATACTACTTTTTGAGTATCTCGTGTACCTACAGTTCTTGGTATTAAAACGAATTTATGATAAGCAGATTTTAATTACGCCTATCTAGCATCGAAGCTCATCGGATCTGAAGGAACGTTATGGAAACAAGGAAAATTCACATAGCTGGAGAATATTACTATGATACTTTTTCTCAGCTGTATATGGGAAATAAAAGGAGACAACGCTACTATGAATCAAGAGGTAACCGATTTTATCGAAAAGCTTCCAGCATGGCAGGTTGAGGTGAGTAATCGACTTCGTCAATTGGTCCATCAGGTCATTCCCGAGGTCGCCGAGCGTATTCAGTATAAGAAACCTCATTTTTTGAAGAATGGTCACTATGCCGCTGTTATTTCGCCGTCTAAGGATGCGATTGCGTTTATGATTATGAATGCGACAGGTTTGGAAGTCCCGAAAAGTTATGAAGGACCTACTGAACGGAAATGGTTGAAAATCCGCGAAGGCGATACGCCTGATTTCGATTTGATGGCTAAGCTGTTAGATCAGGCGTCCAGTGGGCTGTCATGAATTGTTAAACGACAATCATCAGTGGAAGTAAATAAACGAAAAGCCTGAGAAGCGATTTACGCGCTTTCAGGCTTTTTTTTGGAGATATGTTAGGCGTAAGCTTATTCGTGTTTTGTAAACGTTTGACCGCCCATTTGCAGTGTATTCCCATCTACTGTGAAAGAAACAGTGTTAATGGCTCTGTCTGCAACGAACTTAATATGCCCGGCATCTAGGATCAAATAGTTACCCACAGCTACTCCCGCACGATACAGCACGCCATCGCTAGTAAGCTCCATTTCGGTAGCTTTTTGCTTTTCGGTCCACTTACCGACAAGTTGAGATACTACGGTTGGGTTTAAGTTAATCGCGTGAGTCAGGACGAGCTCATACTGATTTTGCGTAAATTGATCAGCAATTTGTTGGTAGATTGTATAATCTTCACTCTGAGCGGCAAACGTATTCTTTTGTGCATGATGCAGCACATATACGTAGCTGCCTTTTGAAGCCAATACAGTATCATTTGCATCGTGCTGATCAGCAGCCCAATCTGTTTGTGTAAACACTTCAATAGTAGCCATTACAGTTGCTGGAGCTGTTACATCTTTGGGAAGATACAAAATATCCATCGCACTTTTCACGTTCTTGGACAATTTGCCGGATTCAACGCCTTTTGCAAGAGATTCCTGTGGCCATACGGTAGGGCGTACTTTTCCTCCAAGAGATGAAGGGATATGCACCGTGTAGCCATATTTAGCTAGGATGAGTTCTTCATCTGCACGGAACGTGAGGAATTCATTATTTTCACTAAGATAGGCCGTTTTGCTGTTCTCATCCCATGTCACATTATAACCAAGTCCTTGAGCAACACCACGTACAGGTAAATAGATCGAGTTATTATAATTAAGCGGAGTTACTTCGTTACCTTGCTCATCTTTCAGAGAGATAGCTTTCCCGCTAGCATTCACTTGCACGGATGAATCTAGAAATGCTTTTACCTCTGTAAGCGAGCCATTAGCAAAAGCTCCTGCTGCCATTCCAAGTGTCAAAGTGGCAAATAGGCCGGTTACGATCATCGTTTTCTTTTTCATGTATAATACCTCCGAGGATTAATTATAGTACAACTCAGTTTATCAAGTTGCCTTTATAGCTGTAAGACGAACGGGGTTCGTAAAAAGTTTGGAGGTATCGTGGCTCATTTTTTTGAAGGGTATGCTAAACTCGGTACATAACAAAGAAAATCCAAAAATCAAGGAGGTGAATTGGAGCAATCATTATCGCTGTCTTTAGACGCAATGACTGTTTTTCAAGAGCATCCTGGTCAAGATGAAGAAGAATGTAAATGCTATGACAATAAGCCATTCAAGGGAGTGTAATTCAATGTCCGATCAAACAGGAAAACACAAATTTACAAACCGTCTTGCTGATGAGAAATCACCTTATCTATTGCAACATGCGCATAATCCAATTGCTTGGTTTCCATGGGGAGAAGAAGCTTTCTCTAAAGCTGGACGCGAAGGTAAACCTGTATTCTTATCCATAGGCTATTCTTAGCTTCGGCTATACAAATATCGAGTAGTGCATATGTCTACATGTCATTGGTGCCACGTTATGGCACACGAATCATTTGAAGATCAAACCATAGCTGACATGCTGAACAAAGATTTCATCTCTATTAAGGTAGACCGTGAAGAGCGCCCTGATATCGATCATATCTATATGGCGGTATGTCAGGCAATGACCGGGCAAGCCGGCTGGCCGTTGACGGTGTTCTTAACACCAGAGAAGAAGCCATTCTTCGCAGGGACTTATTTTCCGCGCAGTCGCAAATATAATCGAGCAGGGATGGTTGAGATCATCGCACAGCTTGCAAGTAAGTGGAGGGAAGACTCTGAGCGAGTTCGCGAGCTTGGTGATCAAGTGATCAGTCAAACGACAAGTCGGTTGCTGGAGCATCAAATAGGCGGCACAATGTCAGAGGAAACGCTGCATGAGGCTTTTCGTTTGTATGAGTCTAATTTTGATGCTGAAAATGGTGGATTTGGCAGCTCTCCGAAGTTTCCTACCTCTCACAATCTGTCATTCTTATTGCGATATTATAAGAAAACGGGGAATGAGCGAGCGCTTGAAATGGTTGAGAAAACGCTAGACGCTATGTACCGTGGGGGCATGTATGATCACATTGGATTCGGTTTCTCCAGATATTCTGTTGATGCCCAATGGTTAGTGCCGCATTTTGAGAAGATGCTGTATGATAACGCACTTTTGGTGATGACGTACGTAGAGGCTTATCAGGTGACGGGAAAAGATGAATATGGCGAAGTCGCTGAGCAAATTATGACGTATGTGCTTCGTGATATGACGGACGATGGCGGCGGTTTCTACTCTGCGGAGGATGCCGATTCGGAAGGCGAGGAAGGCAAGTTCTACGTCTGGACGATGGACGAAGTTGAGGACGTATTGGGGATTGATGAGGGAGACCTCTTTAGTGAGATCTACGGATTGACAGAGTCAGGGAATTTTGAGGGAAAAAATATCCCGAATCTGCTCGACACGACGTTGGCGTCTGTGGCTAGGCGGAAGCAAATCCCTCTGGATGAGCTGAAGCAGCGTTTGGAAGCTGCCCGCGTCAAGCTTTTCGCACATCGCGAAAAGCGGATCCATCCGGGCAAGGATGATAAAATTCTGACCTCGTGGAACGGTCTGATGATTGCTGCGCTGTCCAAGGCGACACGTGCCTTGGACAAGCCATTGTACGCGGACGCTGCCGCGAAGGCCGCGGACTTCCTGCTTCGCGAGCTGCGCCGCGAAGATGGGCGCTTGCTCGCGCGCTATCGCGATGGCGAAGCGGCGTTCCTGGGCTACGTGGACGACTACGCGTTCCTCGTATGGGGACTGATCGAGCTGTATGAGACAACGTTCGAGCTGCGCTATCTCCGTGAAGCGGTCCAGCTGAACGCAGAGATGCTTCGTCTCTTCGGAGACGAAGACAGGGGCGGGCTCTACTTTTACGGCAGCGATGCCGAACAGCTGCTCACCCGCCCCAAAGAGATCTACGACGGCGCGATGCCGTCGGGTAACGGAGCAGCCGCGCTCAATATGCTGCGGCTGTCAAGGCTGACCTACGACGCGAAGCTGTCGCAGGCAGCCGATGAGCAGCTCCGGGCGTTCGCCGGAGCTGTCAGTAAGTACCCGCCGGGCCACGCGCTAACGCTGGCCGCGCTTGATTTCGCATGTGGCGAAGCCTGCGAAATTGTGATCGCCGGCGCCCCGGCGAAGCCTGAGACACAGCACATGCTGCGCACGGTTCAGCGGCAGTACTTGCCGAATGCGCTGCTGATTCTTCACCCGCAGGGAACGGAAGGTGAAGAGGTGCGCCAGCTGATTCCGCTGGTTCAAGACAAATTGCCGCTTGGCGGTCGGGCCACGGCGTATGTGTGCCAGAACTTCGCTTGTCAAGCACCGACACAGGACCTTGAGGACCTTGAAGAATTTTAAAACAACGAAAATCTATTCCAACAACACTGATAATAATTATCATTATTGGTTACAATAGACGTAGAAACGTAAAAAGAGGCCATGAAGGCCTCTTTTCAACTCAACGTTTCTATTCACAACTTGATCTTGAATCGGGCTAAAGCTGAATTAAACTTTGGATTCGAATGTTCTACAATCTGTCTCTTCTGAATTACGAGCTTGATTACTACCGTGGTGGCTCACGATGGAAATCGAGCTTGCATTGCATTTGTTTCCATTGGCCCAGTATTTGCAGGAATTCACTTCACACATTACATCTTTTGCCATGTCCTTTTCACCTCCCCTACCTCATAGGGTGGGCGAAAGGGACCTCTTTTTATACATGGAGCTAAAAATACTTATACAAGGTGGGTGCAGACGTAGATCTAATAAAGTGTATAGATGTATGGATTGAATTAGGAACAAGTGTAACCATGTATAGAATATACTTGAAGTAGTATGTCAAGGACTTCAAGGGGATGAAGATATGGCTGAGAAGAATGAGCTTCAAACCTGTGTCAGATGCAAGTACGTTGCCGTGAAAGAAGACAGGTACTGCATTCGTTGTGGAGCGCCGCTCAAGAACAAATGTACGAAAGAGAAATCCCTGATGCATAAGGGTTGCTATAAGGTCAATAAAGCGGATGCGAAGTACTGCGCGGATTGCGGGACGGAGACGACTTTCAGCCAATGGGGACTCTTATGACCGTGAGTGTAGCACCTATCAAAATAAACCTGTGACAAGGACGAAGTCCAAATCTCAGGTTTATTTTTTGCGTTTCAGGTTTATATCAGGTTGTCTTAAGTCGTTAGCATCAATAGTAGATAGATCCTACTTCTTCTGCAGCACTGCCTGCCACAAATCAGCCGAATCATAGCCTAACCGCCAAGCCGCGACGCCCGCGATGTCATACTTTTTCGCCAAGTCCATACGAGCTGTGACGGTAGCTTGATTCTCCAGCCAAAGCACGTAAGTGAAGCCATTCTCTTTGTACTCGATTTTATATTGACCAAACTCATTATCCCATGTTTGCGTGGTCGATTTGGAAGCCATTAAAGCAGGAATGTCCTTCATAAGAACGGTGCGGTTACCTACTAAAGCGCCTTTCGCATCCAGCTGCCATTCGCGTACATAATAGGGGATGCCTAGAATGATTTTGTCACGAGGAATACCGTACGAGAGGAACTCTTGAATGCCGCCATCGGCCCAAGGAATACCTGCAACGGAGCCAGGCGATGTGCTTCCTTTCCAGTACTGATCGTAAGCCATGATACAGATATAATCGACGATGGCACCTAGCTTCTCGTGATCAAAAGCGGAAAGATGATTCCACTTCACGCTGCCGCGCGGCAGGTCAATGGAAATAATTAATCCTTTGGCATGCGCGGAAGCAGTTAATTTTGAAATAAACGCCGTGAATGCATTGCGATCAGAACCCGCTAAGCTTTCAAAATCCACATTGATCCCTGGAACCCCCAATTGCACGGAGCGGTTGACCAAAGCCGAAATAAACTTGTCCTGGGCGGCATTGTCTGCCAGAAACTGCGTTGTTAAAGATGAGCTAAACTGATTGCTAACTAATGGGTACACGGTATAACCACTTTTTTGCAACCATTTGACGGTGTCGGCATTCGACGTATCCTTGAGATTACCAGCGCTATCTGCCAACTCGAAATAGGAGGGAGAATCCACGTCTAGACCGAGCGTATTCGATACATGTGCTTTAATCGTTTCTGCTCCTGAGCTTCCGTTCCAGCCCCACACTTGCAGCTTTTTGAAATTATCCCAGAGCATGCGGTGCTCCAAGGTTTGAATAGACGCATTGCTATATTGTTTACCATAAGATAAGGCTTCCGGTAGGGTCTTAAACTCACCAATCAGGTTTGAACTCTGAAACACTTGGTAAGAGGCGTAGTTGTTCCAGATCTTACGACCTTCCCGATAAATGGCGCTGTGTCCCCATTGCTTTGCGTAGCTGATCGCGTCATCGATGGAAGTGAATTCCTGTAGTAAAGCGTCATTTTGAAAAACTTTATATGCTTTAAGATTGCTGTAAACGGTTTTTTTGGAGTTGATATTGACGACTGTCGAGTTCCCCCATTTGAGAGCCTCATGAATCGCATCTTCTAAGGAAGCAAATCCCCAATTTGGAGCTGTAAATGTTCCTTGATACACGTTGTATTGCACGCTGCCTGCGCTGTTTGCAGCCTTCTCAGCTTGGGGGATGTTATCCCATACCCACCCGTTCGAGTTCAAATCGATAATATGAGCGCCGCCCCATTTTTTGGCTTCGGCGATGGCATCTGTCAGACTCGTAAACTTCCAAGAATCCAGCGTAATTTCATTTTGATAGAGTTGGTAACGCGCATAATTGTTCCAGACCCATCCTGTGGATTGCAAATCACGCACACTCGCGTTCGTCCACTTCTTAGCTTCAGAGATCGCCTCATTCAGCGTGGCGAATTGCCATTCTGGCAACGTTACATCCTGTTGATACACTTGATATCGGGGGAGATTGCTCCACACCCAAGTACGTGTACCGATTTCTTCGACGTGGCTGTTCGAGAACCATTTCGCATATGCTTCTGCCCCAGCATAGGTTGCAAATTCCATTAGCACCTGGTTGTACTGATAGACTCGATATTTCGTCGTTTTATCTGCGCTTGTACCTGTGTTGCTTGCTGCGAGTACAGTTGAAGGTACAGTCATTGAAAGAATTAGGGTGCCCGTGAGTAACCATTTACCAATTTTCATTCATTCCGCCTCTTTCTACTAAGCTACTCTATTGGACGCATGAAATGGTAGATTGGTTGCGTTTTCGTTCTGTTGGAAGTTCATGGATAAATCGTGAAGTTGGACGATGTCCCGACTTTTTAGTAACATGAGGGAGAATGGTTTACCGTGATGAACTTAAGGTGAGGGGAATTCATATGACGCAATATCCAGAGGCATACACCGATTATTTATGTTATTTTCACGGAGAGCGGGATTATTTCGAATGTCATGAAGTCATGGAAGAATATTGGAAAGAAAATCCCAAAGATCCAGCAAGACTAACTTACGTTGGGCTTATTCAAATTGCTGTCGGGATGTACCACAGTCGAAGAGGGAATTACGCTGGGGCTGTGAAAATGCTGCAAAGTGCAGCAAAGAACCTGCAAGCTGAGGATGTGCGAACTTTGGGCTTGGATGACATTGAACTGCAAGCCAGAATTGAGCAAGCTTGGCAGGCGATCGAACGGGATGACTATCAATTTAAAGATATGAATTTACCTATTGCTGATTCTGAGCTGCTGAACTTGTGCCTTGAATTATGCGGGCAAAAAGGGTGGAGCTGGCAAGCGCCAAGTCGGATGTCAGATGAAATGATCGTTCATAAGCATACGCGAAGAGACCGGTCAGAGGTTATTGAAGAGAGAGCTCGCCAACAAATCATTCGGAAGGAATTAGGTGGCATGGAATGAGTTCAGAAGGCAAAATTCTAGTCGTTGAAGATGAACCCAATATTTCTGAGGTTGTCAGGTTGTACTTGGAGCACTCGAAGTTTGAAGCGATTCAATTGTTTCGCGGCGGTGATGTCCTCAAAACGATCATGAGTGAGCGGCCTAATTTGGTGCTGCTTGACATTATGCTTCCTGATGTTTCCGGGTATGAGCTGTGTGAGCAAATTCGCAAAATGGATGCTCCGTATCATCACACACCGATTATTTTCCTTACTGCGAAAGGCGAGTCCTTGGACAAGCTCAGAGGCTTCAATTTGGGCGTCGACGATTATTTAGTGAAGCCGTTCGATCCGAATGAGCTCATTGCGCGCATTAAGGCTGTACTTCGTAGAACCTTGCAAATACCTGCTGATATGTCTGGGCCGCAAAGCTCTCCACGCAAATGGTTAGAAATTGGCAATATTATGATCGACTTAGAGCAATATCGGGTAACGGTTGATGGCAATCGTGTTGAACTGACACCGAAGGAAATTGAACTGTTGTTTTTCCTAATGAGCAATCCTGGTCGTGTCTTTACGCGCGAGGACCTGCTCGGATATGTGTGGAATTTTGATTTCTCGGGTGGCACTCGAACGGTGGATGCGCATGTGAAAAACTTGCGAAAGAAGCTAGGTCAGCATGAGACTTGGAATATTCAAACCCTCTGGGGCATTGGGTATTCGTTCGAGGTCGTTCAGCATGCTTAAGCGTTGGATTACGGGGAGATACAATAGTTTATATATTAAAATTTTCCTCTCCTTCCTTGCGACTTGTGTGCTTTTCTTTATTGGTTTATTCGTTTTTTGGAATTATTATTTCACAGATCTTTTCTATAAAGATAAAATCGAGCTTTTGGAAAAACGGAATACAGAAGTGATCCGATTGTTAAATTCTGTTCAGGATGGCACGATTTCCATTCGTGAATTGAAATATACCGTTCGTATTCTCGCTAGAAGTATTAATGGTCAAGTCTGGGTCGTAGATGAGAAAGGGAATATCACCAACGGTTCATCAGACGGTGAGGGAAGAGCGATTCCCAAGCAGATGGATGCCATATTTATTGATGGCTTGCATGGCCATTCAGGGCATACCATGATTAGTTTGGACACGCAGGAAGGGACTAGAAATTTATTTGCTTTTTATGCTCCCTATCAATTAAACGATCAGCCATTGGTCATTATTCTTCATTTCCCTGCTGGTGATATACGAGAGGTCATCTCAGCCGTGCGGCTAAACATTTTGCTGCCGCTTCTTTTTTCACTCATTGCGGTAGGCTTTATCCTGTTCATCGTTTCCCGTAAACTCGCAGGGCCGCTTCAACAGATGAATCGTGCCGCCTTAGAGCTGGCTCATGGGGATTTCAAGACACGAGTTCCCGTTACATCACAGGATGAAGTTGGACAGCTTGCTAAGAGTTTTAACTTTATGGTGGAGAAATTGGAGGAGTGGGAGGAAACGAGGCAGGAATTTCTCGCCAATGTCTCTCATGAGCTTAGATCGCCGCTCACAACGCTGCGCGGATTCATAGTTGCGATGAATGATCACATTATCCCACAGGAGAAGTACCCGCATTATTTACACATTTGCGATCAAGAGGTGCAGCGTTTACAACGTCTGGTAACAGACCTTTTGGACCTTGCTCAGATTCAAAATGGGGTTGATGTATTCCGATTACGTCCGGTAGATATGGTTGAATTAGTGGAAGACTCACTTGAGCTCCTAAAGCCTGCCATTGCGGAGAAGCTCATTTCGCTGCATCTTATTCTGCCAGAGGAGAATGGGGAAGGGTGCCAGGTGCAGTTAGATCCAGATCGATTTGCCCAAATCATCCATAATTTAATGTATAACTCATTGAAATTCACCCCTGAGGGGGGGACGTTAACAGTAGCTTTGGAAGAGCACGAGAAAGAAGTCCATTTGTATATTCGAGACACGGGGACTGGAATGAGCTCTGTGGAATTATCGCGGATATGGGATCGCTTCTATAAGGCGGATGAGGCTAGAACGTCCAAATCGGACGGTATCTCGGGGACAGGACTAGGTCTAACCATCGTGAAACATCTAGTCACTGGAATGAATGGAACAATAGCAGCCCGCTCTCGTATCGGGGAAGGCACGGAGTTTCAGATCGTATTCCCTAGGAGTGTTTGATTTGTTCACAAATTTGTCACAATATTATCATACTTCATACACATTTTTCGCCTATCCTGTTGCTGATGGATAGGTTTTTTTGTGGAGGTGTATGTAAGTTGAGCAGTACACGCAATGGCTTGCTGTGTGTAACCCTCACGACCTTCTTGATAGTCGGTTGTAATAGTCACGGATCTGGACAAGCTGGGTCCTCTATTACTGTGATCCCGTCTATGCCTGCTTCAGTTCAAGTCTCGCAAGAGCTCCCTACGGCTGAAGATGTACAGAATGTGAGTGAACGACAGCTGGTTATGCTATTCCAAGGGTTAATTGTGATGGATCGCCAACCTTTACTAGCTTTGACCGCTGAGCAAGCTCATGCCATTTTGCCCATTGTACGCAAGAGTGAAGAAGAAGGAAGCATCGACGAATCCGAACGAAAAGCAGTCATCCATGTGTTAACGATTGATCAGAAAGCTTATCTGGATGAACAATCGAAGCAATTGAAGATGCGCATAGCTGAACGAATGAACACTCATAGGGAAGCGTTGTCTGCAGCGGAGAGGGAGCGATATGTAAACGCTTTCGAAAGAAGGCGGAAGTACGAGCAACAAGTTGAAGCTGGTGTCTCAGGGCAAGTGAACAGCGATGCTTCATCTCCGGATTCACGTGGATTGGGGATCAGCGTTGAAAAACAATTAATTGAATTATTGATCTCAAAGTCGTAAGACAGCGTACAAATGCTAAGGGGGAAGTATCAGAATGAAATTTTTTCGCAGTAAATGGTTCATCGTGATTGTGGCAATCATCGTTTGTGCTGGTGGTTCCTATGCGTATTTAACGAAAGGAAAGAAAACAAAATCAGCAGAGACGAAAGAAGTGACGGTTGATGTAAAAAAGGGGAACATCCGCTCATCGGTTTCTGGGACAGCCCAATTTGAGCCGAAGGATACCCAAACCATTTCGTCAACGGAAAATGCTAGCATCAAATCGATTAACCTGACTCGTAATCAAGCGGTTAAAGCGGGAGATGTTCTTATTGAGCTGACGAGCTCAAACTTGGAAAACGATCTTCAAGATGCAAAAGTGACCTATGAGCAAATGGTGAAAGATTTGAACACGAAGCAACAACAAAAAGGATTAATGGGCGTTAATGCGCCAATTAGCGGGAAATTAACGTATGCCAATATTGATGTTGGCGCAACGATCAATAAATCAACGAAAATCGCTACTATTAGCGATGCAAGTACTTTAACTGTTACATTGCCTTTCAACGTGGAGGATGCTGCGCAATTACATAAAGGTGATTCCATAGACTTAACGGTTGATGGCTTCATGATCACCAAAACAGGAACGATTGTGGCAATTTCCAAAGACCCAAAATCGGATGGTAAAGGTGGTAAGCTATTCGATATCGATATTCAAATTAAGAATGACAATTCCATGGATGCGGGTATGAATGTCTTGGGCTCTGCAACCATTGGCGGACGTACGGTAGATTCACAAGGGAAAGCAGCACTTCAGTACGTGCAGGTTGCTACAGTACTTGCAGGAACGACAGGAAGTATTTCGACATTGCCTTTCAAAACAGGTGTAATTGTACATCAAGGTGATCTGCTTGCATCCTTCCTGAATGATACCTTAGACGATGATATAACTACAGCGCAAGCTGCGCTAGAACGTCAGAAGTTGAAAGTAGATGCGGCACAAGATCGCGTAACCGCACTGAAAATTCTTGCTCCTTTCGATGGTGTATTCTCAACAGATTTCGTGAATAAAAAAGTGGATATTCTTAGCAACTTCCGACCGGGAACAAGGGTTCAAAGCGGTACTCAGTTTGGTACTGTGGCAAGTTTTGCTAAAATGCAGCTTCCAGTCCAAGTGGATGAGCTGGACTTACCGAATATTAAAGTTGGAATGAAGGCGGAAATTAAGGTTGATTCCTTCCCTGGACGCACCTTCCCGGCAGAAGTGACACAAGTATCTACGGTAGGTACAACAACGAATGGCGTAACGTTCTATGATGTTATTTTGGCAACAGAAAATAAAGATAACGTGTTGAAATACGGGATGACAGCAACCGGTGAAATTTTGATTCAAGATAAGAAAGATGTCCTTTATATACCGCCAGAAGCGCTTCAGCTGCAACGTGGTAAACGTGTTGTAACGGTGAAGAAAGCGGATGGAACATCAGAACCAGAACATGAAGTGAAAATTGGGATTCGTTCTACAACGCAAATTGAGATCACGGATGGTCTTAAAGAAGGCGATAAAGTCGTATTGCCTGCTGCTGTGAGAAGACAGCAGAATTTAAGTACAGACGAGATCAATCGCTTAAGACAACAATTCCAGCAAGGCGGCGGTGCCGGCGGCGCTGGTGGCTTCCAACAAGGTGGTGCAGGCGGTGCCGGTGGAGCAGGCGGTGGTGGTAATGCTGGTGGCGGTAATGTACAGCGTACCACCGGTGGTGGTAATGCCGGTGGCGGTAACAGATAATGCTGCCCTGAAAGGAGCTATTGCGGGATGAATATCATTGAACTGAAAGATATTACGAAAACCTATAGGCGCGGCGAGGAAGATCTTCCCATTCTGCGTAACATATCGCTTTCCGTTGCCGAAGGTGATTTCGTCGCTATTATCGGCCCGAGTGGATCCGGCAAATCAACCCTGATGAACACGATCGGCTTGTTGGATGTACCGACCTCAGGCAGCTACACTCTGGACGGCGTGGTAACAGAGCACATGAGTGATAATGCGCTGGCCGAGCTTAGGAATCAGAAGATCGGCTTTATATTCCAGCAATTTAATCTGCTTCCACGATTAACGGCAATGGAAAACGTGGAACTCCCGATGATCTATGCGGGGATTTCAAAAAAGGAACGTAAAGAACGCGTAAATGCGATGTTGAAAATGCTCGGAATGGGCGAACGTGGCCATCATCGGCCAAGCGAGCTGTCAGGCGGTCAGCAGCAGCGGGTAGCGATTGCGCGTGCGCTTGCAATTTCACCTTCGTTGATTTTGGCGGATGAGCCAACGGGAGCCTTGGATTCGCGAACAGGTGAGGAAGTATTGGAGCTTATTTTGCAGCTTAATGCGCAAGGCAACACCATTGTCCTCATTACGCATGATCATCATATCGCGGACAATGCGAAGCGGGTGGTTGCCCTTCGAGACGGTGTCATCGTGGATGATTATCGGAACGACACGAAGAAGAGCCCGTTGCAGCAAGAGGTGAGCGTATGAAGTTAACTGAACTGATCCGGATGTCGCTTCGGACGATTATTTCAAGTCCATTGCGTACATTTCTGACCATGCTTGGCGTCATTATCGGCGTAAGCTCCGTCGTCACGCTCGTTTCCATTGGGCAAGGGACATCGGAGCAAATTGCGAAGCAATATGAGAACATGGGAACGAATTTGCTCGTCGTTACTGCGACAGGGAACGGGCGTGCGACGCAGTTGAGTTATGACGATCTGATGAATTTCGAGAATTTCCCGGAATTCAAATCCATCGCACCAACAATGTCGAAGAACGGTTCCAACATCAAATATGATCGTACGCAGGAGAAATATAATGTGTTAGGTACGAACGACCGTTATTTCGACATTATCAAAGCAAAAATTGATAAAGGTCGTAATCTGTCGCCGACAGATCTAGAGTTTCGTTCTAATGTCGCAATTTTGGGCAGCGAAGTGACGAAAAAGTTCTTTGGTACGCTAAACCCTGTTGGCGAAAACATCAATATTGATGGGGTTGTTTTCAATGTCATCGGTACACTCAAGGAAAAGGGCTCTAATATTGGGGGAGCTTCTGTAGATAGCTCTGTCATTGTGCCGTTAGAATCGGCTCGTCGTCAATTTAAGCTGGGTCAAATTCGAACAACTTACGTAGAAGCACCTACGAAGGACGATATTTATATCGCTCAGGAGACCATGAAGCAGTACCTGACGTATAAATTCAAAAGTGATACGGGCTTTGTTTTAACGAATCAGGACGAGCTGCTGAAAGCACGGACTGAAGCAACCAATACACTTACGAATCAATTAGTGGCGGTTGCCTTGATTTCCCTGCTCGTTGGGGGAATTGGGATCATGAATATTATGCTAGTTACGGTTAGTGAACGTACACGTGAGATCGGGATTCGCAAATCGATTGGCGCTAAGCGTCGAAATATTTTACTTCAATTCCTGGTGGAAGCGGTCGTAATCAGCGGCATGGGTGGATTAATTGGGCTGCTCATCGGCATTGGATTCTCGTATGCCTTGCCTTATTTTAGTCCGAAACAGTCAACCAGTCTTTCATTTGATGTAGGCCTTTATTCCTTCTTATTCTCTGTATTAGTTGGTGTGGTTTTCGGGTTATATCCAGCTAACAAAGCTTCCAAGCTGCGTCCAATTGACGCATTACGTTCTGACTAAAATTATCTACAAGGAGGACTCCCTGTGAATCAACAACGTAAGATGAAACGTCTGCTCAGCCGTTCGGCTCTAATGCTAACCGCTGCTAGCTTCCTAACACTTCCTCTGGCAACCTCAGCTTTCGCTGGCAAGGAAGGCGTATTTCTCAGTGATTCCGTCTACTTTACTTTGGACAAAGTGTCGTTATCGGTAGGAGCCGATGATGGCTCACTTCGTTTCTCATTAGGCTTGAACAATAATAGTAACTCTACTGTAGATTTCAATAACTATGGTGTAAAAGTCATTGATGCGAAGGGCATTACCTATACAGCGAAGCTCAATGAGAAGGTCGTTGCGCGTGTGAAGGCAGGAGAGACGGGGACATTTAAGTTTACGTCAGAGGTTCCGAGCAATCTTACGCCGTCTGACCTTAAGGTCGATATTTTTAGATGGAATAATAATACGACATCAGACATCGGGGCGCTTTCGGTCGAATCGGCCATGGCCGAAGCAGGTCAAACGCTGGAGCAACAAGCTGTTATTAATTTAAAAGAGATCGACAGTACATTGGCTGAAGAGGTTTTAGTAACCGCGAAATTAGGACAAAGCTATAAAGTTTACAAAGATGGCGTGTGGATGGTATACACGGATCTTACCTTGGCCAATGAAAGCAGATCCAGCGTAAAGCTTCCAGAGGGTTTAGAGCTCAATTTCCAAGACAGCAAAGGGCTGACTTATGGTGCACAGTTTGTTGCAAATGTAGGCGCATTGCTTCCTGAGCAGCCTGTGACAGTGAAACTACAAGCTGCTGTACCCGCTTCACTGGATACGAATAAATTGTCCTTGTTATTCTCACCTAAGGGCAAGGTGAAAACGACAGTGCTCGGCGCTTTGAACGCAGCGAAAACCTTTGCTGTAGGACGAATTGGCGATAAAACGGCTTACCCGAATACAGAAGCTAATGAAGATGTGAATGGTCTCGTTATTTCGACTTCTTGGGCATCGGCTATCCAACAATCGGACGGGCTGCATGTCCAAGCGAATGTGACATTGACGAACGATGGTGAAGGGATTGTAACGGTTCCTAACTTGACTGCAGAATTCCAGGCGAATCGTGGCAATGTTGGCGTGACGTCGAGTGACAATGCTGTTCGCAGCTCCTATTTATCACCAAATGAATCGACGACATTCCATTTCCAAGGCGTAGTACCTGCTTCGCTAAGTGCTGAAGCCTTGCAGCTTGTTGTGCTGGAGAAACAAGGTGCGGCTGCACCTACAACAACACCAACAGGTGGTGCTGGTGCTGGTGCTGGTGCTGGTGCTGGTGCTGGTAACACGGATACTTCGAAACAAGCAGTATCCCTGCCTGTTGCCATTACATCGCTTGCTGGGGCAGGCGTTGCAGTTGAATCAACCTCCTATGCTGCTGCGCAAGATTATAAGATCGGCGATTCCTTTAAATTAACTTCAACGAATAGCATCAATTCCAACATTGATTTGTCGCTCGTTGAGTTGGGTATGAGTGTGAACTCAGACTTTGGTTATAAGACTGTCGTTGGGAAATATAAACTAACGAATAGAGGGACGTCGACATTGACACTGCCGGATTTCCAAACTGATTTAACGAACGAAGAAGGCTACACCTATGCAGGTGTTCGTCAAACCAATGTGGCGAAGAGTATCGCGCCTAACACAAGTTACGTCCTAAGCTACTCGTACATGGTACCTGATAGTGAGGATGCGGATAAGCTAGCGCTAAATCTGTACGATACGAATCGATTGGCAGTTGGCTCTTACAAAGCGGAAGTGCAGCCTGTTCCAGCAACGGGTCCTATCTCGGTATATCCATTTAATATCGATTTTGACGATTACTCGCTAACCACCACGTATAACAAAGATGGGTCGTACGCTTACCGTTTACGGTTAGATCTGGATGTACAGCGACAAGCACAAGTGATTACAGATGCGAATTTCTCCTCGCTCTTGTTTGAGGTTGTGGATACGGAAGGACGCCTTTTGAGCTCCAAAGCAATGACCTTCACAGGTCAGCAAAAAATTATGGCTGGCGTTCAGTTCCTTGAATTTACGAATATAAGATCCGAGCAAATTACCTCTGGCTCGTATTTCAACATCTATGAGGTTATTTCCACTCCGAATGGAGATGCGAAACGCTTAATCAGAACGATTAATCCATAGTCGGTAACAATGAGAAAAAGAGTAGGTCCAGTGATGAACTGGACCTACTCTTTTTGTTATTGCTGGTAACCATAAGCTGCGCTATAACAGCTCAGGTGATGGTGCATATGCCGCATCCACGAGATCTAACCGACCTGTTTCTGGGTCGATGATCAGACCGTGTACAGGTAAGTTTTTTGGAAGTAAGGGATGATTTCGAATAATATTAACACTTTTCTCAATGCCCTCACGAACATGATCGAACCCAGTCAGCCAGCGCTTCAGATCAATGCCAGCATGTCCCAGTGTTTCAATGACATCGTCGGAAATACCTCTGGCCTTCGCATTGGCAATGACGCTTTCCGAGTTAAGCCCTGTCATACCGCAATCATAGTGCCCAATGACGAAAACTTCGTCAGCATCCAGCTGATAGACAGCGACAATAATACTGCGCATAAGACTGCCGAAGGGGTGAGAGACGATGGCACCGGCATTTTTTAAAATTTTGGCATCCCCGTTGTGAAGGTTCATGGCTTTGGGCAGCAATTCAACTAGTCGTGTATCCATACATGTGACGACGACCATTCGCTTGTCTGGAAATTTCGTGGTTAAGAACTCTTGATACTGCTTCGTTTCTACGAAATCCTTATTGTAGCTTAAAATCTCATTGATTAAAGACATGGTATTCCCTCCTGGTAAGTTGATGTGCTGCATGTCTATGTTTGTGCAGCTTTATCGTTTATCGACTAAGCTCATACCCGCATTGTAAATTTGATTATTACTCTTCAGTATATAGGATTTATTTACTTCGTGGAAGTCGATTTTCATGTTATCCTCGAAAAAAATCTCGTCCTTCGCTTTATAAACCAATGGGAAAGTGTTCGTCACAGCAGAGACATCCTCGGCATTCGCCGTAGTAACCAACCACAGGGTAGGTACACCATTCACGGAGCAACCGCAGCCCTCAGTATCAAAAACGAGCTTCAACAAGGTGTTGTTTTGTTCCATATATGGTGTTAAACGTTGTCTAGCTGTATCGGTAAATGTGATGTTCATCTTAGTCATCTCCCTCGTTTAATTGCACAAAAAATAGCCTGTCATTGCAAGGCTTGTCCTTATTCTACCACACTTGGACGGAAATTTGATTCTAGCCCTCAATGGAAGTATGATAAATATTGAAACATTTGGGAGGAGATGAGCACATGAGTGTTGGTGTTGTTAATGCCAAGTTGGAATCGTTCAAAGCTTATGTTCGTAAAATGAAGCAGTACGAAGAGGCAATCTCTTTGATTTATTGGGACATGCGGACCGGTGCTCCGAAAAAAGGAATCGAGACGCGTTCTGAGGTTGTCGGTGAGCTCTCCACCGAAGTATTTCGGATGTCCACGTCGGATGAGATGGGCGGCTATGTAGATTTCTTCATGCAGCCGGCGGAGCTGGAGCAGTTAGATCCTATTTCCCGTAAAATGGTGCAGGAATGCAAAAAAGAGTACGATCGAAGCAAAAAAATACCAGCTGAGAAATATCAAGCTTATGTCGTTTTAACTTCGCAAGCTGAGTCCGCATGGGAAGGCGCGAAGCATAATTCGGATTGGGCGTCTTTTCAGCCATATTTGGAGAAAATCGTGGCGGCAACGCAGGAATTTATTGAGCTGTGGGGCTATGAAGGGCATAAATATAACACACTACTGGATATGTATGAGCCGGGAATGACGGTTGACAAGTTGGATGAGGTATTCGGTACCTTGCGCGAAAAAGCAGTTCCACTGCTTGGGCGTATCGGGGCTTCGGCTAATCAGCCGAATCGTGCATTCTTAGACCAACAATTTGATATTGGCAAGCAGAAGCAATTCTCGCTTTCTATTTTGAAACAAATGCAGTATGACTTTGAAGCAGGTCGATTGGATGAAACCGTGCATCCTTTTGCAACGGCGTTGAATCCAGGAGATGTGCGTATTACGACTCGTTATTTGCCCAATGACATCACCTCGGCTTTGTTCGGGACCATTCATGAGGGCGGACATGCGCTGTATGAGCAAAACATTTCCACTGATCTTGTTGGAACCAATCTATGCTCAGGTACTTCCATGGGGATTCACGAGTCGCAGTCCCGCTTCTGGGAAAATGTGATTGGCCGCAGCAAACAATTCTGGGATCGCTACTACAGCGAACTTCAGTCGACATTTAGCGGGCAAATTGATGATGTCGGTGTAGATGACTTCTACCGCGCAATTAACCATATTGAGCCGTCCTTGATCCGAATTGAAGCGGATGAGCTTACGTACAACTTACATATCATGATTCGCTATGAGCTCGAAAAAGGCTTATTCAGCGGCACAATTGCTGTAGCGGATTTACCTGCGGCGTGGAATGCCAAATACGAGGAGTATTTGGGAGTTACACCTCCGAATGACGGCGAAGGTGTCCTTCAGGATGTACACTGGTCCGGCGGTGCGTTCGGCTACTTCCCATCGTATGCACTAGGGAACATGTACGCGGCGCAATTCACGAACACGTTACGCAAAGAGCTGCCTAACTTCGATAGCTTAATTGCAGAAGGTAACTTGGCGCCGATCAAAGAGTGGCTTACCGAGAAGGTTTACCAGCATGGTAAACTACTGACACCGAACGAAATCATTCAACAAGTCACAGGCGAACCATTAAATCCGGAATATTTGGTGGCTTATCTGGAAGAGAAGTATTCAGAAGTGTATGGGATTTAGTTGGTAAACTGCAGTTGAAAAGTGAGTGAAACAGCTTTCCTATGACGGTGTCCCGTCTGGAGGGCTGTTTTTTTGTTGATTAGTTTTCTTGCCTGATTGGCTGCTTGCTGTTCAGTAGCTCTGCAAGTCCAGTGCGCACTGACCGTAAACTACAAACAGCAAACAGCAACGGCAATGCGGAAACCCACAACCTACAACCTACAACCTACAACCCGCAACTCACAATCCACAATCCACAACCCGCAACCCACAAGCCACAACGCACAACGCACCCCGCACAACGCACAACGCACAGCCCACAAGCCACAAGCCACACCCCGCACCCCGCTAACCAGTAACTACTACCCATCACCACATCAAAATCCCCCCGTAAATACTTCGGTTGCTTTCCACTCCTCAACAAAACCTGCGATTGTGCATCTTTTTTCTGGTGATTTAGAACTTTTAAGTGGTATTCCTGCGAAAATGCAGGAATAATTGTAGATTTCAGCAGTTGAAGTCTAATTACTCGAAAATACCTGCACTTTAGCATCAATTCATCATTTGGTGATGAGAACGGTATAAAAAACCTGCATATTTGCATTTCTGCGCTTTCGGAAACAGGCTAGCGCCTCGCAATAGTCTCGAAACCCGAGCCTAAAGTCGCTAGCGCCGCGCAATAGGCTCTAAACCCGAGCCTAACTCAAGTCTTAATTTGTTTGTTTGAACTTACAATCCTGAAGCTCGATTCGTCATCAATCCCAAATTTTATCAGCTGCAATTGCTTTTCTGGAAGAACCATTAACCGACGTCTGGGCTCTTGCATACGATACATTACAATTCGAATCGGAGGGACGTCCTATGAACAATCGAAAAAGATGGGGATTCACATTATCCGTCGTTCTGCTCTTAAGCCTAATAGCTTCAGCATGTGGAACTAAGACGGAAGAAACAACGAAAGTGCGAATTGGTGAGGTGACGCGATCCTTGTTCTATGCACCGCAATATGTGGCGTTATCTCAGGGTTTTTTCAAGGATGAGGGGCTCGATGTGGAGCTGACTACGACGCCAGGCGGCGACAAAACGATGACCGCGTTGCTCTCGAATGCCATTGACGTCGCTCTTGTAGGATCGGAAACATCTATTTATGTTTCACAGCAAGGTTCAGATGATCCCGTAATTAATTTTGCGCAGCTTACGCAAACGGACGGCACTTTCCTAGTTGCTCGTACCAAAGTAGATAAGTTGGATTGGAATGCACTCAAAGGGAAAGTCTTCCTTGGGCAGCGTAAAGGCGGCATGCCGCAAATGGCTGGCGAGTTCACGCTGAAGAAGCACAACATCGACCCGCAGAAGGATTTGCAGCTAATTCAAAACATTGATTTTGCCAATATTGTTTCGGCCTATGCTTCGGGAACAGGGGAGTATGTACAGCTTTTCGAGCCGCAAGCGTCGATCATTGAGAAAGAAGGCAAAGGGTATGTGCTTGCATCCTTCGGTGTAGAAAGTGGACATCTGCCGTATACCGTGTTTATGTCGAAGCAAAGCTTTATCAAAGCCAACCCAGGCACAATTCAGAAGTTTACGAATGCGATTCAACGAGCGCAGCTGTGGGTTGCAGCGAAAAGCGTGGATGAGATAACGGAAGCGGTCTTGCCTTATTTTAAAGATATCGATGTCGCAATTGTAAAAAATGTCGTGAAACGTTATAAGGATCAAGGCTCATTCGCCACGGATGGTATTGTGGACGAACAAGAATGGAATAACCTGCTCGATGTCATGACATCGGCTGGTGAGCTGAAACAGAAAGTCGCATGGAGCAAGCTAGTAAATAATTCCTTTGCGGAAAAAGCCAAATCAAATGTGAAGAAGTAAAACAGCGGAATAGGAGTCACCGTAGATGGAGACAAGAGGAGGTTAGGCGCCATGGACACAGCTGTGCAGGTTGGAGATGTCACGCAGGTTTACGTAACAGAGGAGCGAGCCACGCTTGCCCTGCAAGGAATTTCTTTTGACATTGCGAAAGGCGAATTTGTCAGTTTGATTGGTCCTAGCGGTTGTGGCAAAACAACGCTCTTATCGATCATCGCGGGACTCCTCCCGCCCACGTCTGGCCAGATCACAGTAGCAGGTCATCACGTGCAGGGGCCATCGCCCAAAGTGGGCTACATGCTGCAGCAGGACTATTTATTTCCTTGGCGAACGATTGAAGCTAATGCCTGTATGGGCCTGGAAATCGCAGGCACACTGACAAGAGAGAAGAAACAGGAGGCGCTTCACTTACTGGAAGAAATGGGTCTGCTGGACTTCAAAGATTATTACCCCGCACAGCTCTCAGGAGGGATGCGGCAGCGAGTAGCACTCGTCCGAACCTTGGCGACGGAACCGGAGCTGCTGTTATTAGATGAGCCCTTCTCGGCGCTGGACTACCAAACGAAGCTGCAACTAGAAGACTTGGTTGTAGAGACACTGCGCGCTAAGAAGAAAACAGCGATTTTGGTCACGCATGATATTTCAGAAGCGATCGCGATGAGTGACCGAATTATCGTATTGGCACCGAATCCAGGGCGCATTCGCAGGTCCTTCCTGATGCCAGAGGTGGTAAGGGCTGCTGTACCTTTTGAAGCAAGAGAATTACCTGAATTTCATGTGCTTTTTCGGCAAATTTGGCAGGAGTTTGGAGGTGTGCAGCATGGATAATCGAGATGAGCGGCGCATCCTAGTTGACCAACCGAATGAGTTGTTAAAGCAGGAAGTACATCAACGTTTTCTGAAGGCGAAGAAGAAAGAGACGAAGTGGGTTCGACTTTTTCAATTTGCCATCTTGTTCCTATTTTTATCCCTATGGGAACTCGCATCCCGTTTGAAATGGATCGATGTGCTGCTTTTTAGTTATCCAACCAAGGTATTCCATCTGCTGTGGGAGAAGCTGCTTGACGGGACGCTTCTTCCTCATGTAGCTGTGACGGTGGAAGAGACGATCATTGGATTTTTCCTGGGGACGATTTTTGGAACGGCATTAGCGGTGGTCATTTGGTGGTCGCCATTTCTGTCACGTGTGCTGGATCCATACATTGTGGTGCTGAACAGTATGCCGAAGGTAGCGCTGGGACCTTTATTTATTGTAGGCTTTGGGCCTGGCTTGCTTTCAATTATCGCAACAACACTTTCGATTACAGTCATTATTACGACGCTTGTCGTCTACGGCAGCTTCAAGGAAGTCGATCATAACTACGTCAAGGTCGTGAAGCTTTTTGGTGGCAATCAGCGAAAAGTTTTTCTCAAAGCGATACTGCCTGCATCTTTTCCAACCATCGTTTCTACGCTAAAAGTAAATGTAGGTTTGGCCTGGATCGGCGTCATCGTCGGCGAATTTCTAGTGTCCCAGAAGGGGCTGGGATACTTAATCATATATGGCTTTCAAGTCTTCAACTTCACCTTGGTGATATCCACGCTTTTCGTTATTGCCTTAGTCGCCACGGTGATGTACCAGCTTGTAGCTAACCTAGAGAAGAAACTAACGAAGCATCGGTAGAAGAGAAAGGCTTGCCACAACAAACTCTAAATGAAATAATGAGCCCATAGAAAAACCTGTAAAGAGGTGAAAATGCTATGGGCTTTCGTGTGCTCAAAACAGCCTTGGCCGTCATAATCGCTATGTATTTGGCGTATATATTAGGGGTTCATACGCCTGGAGCAGCGGGGCTTCTTGCCATACTGGGCATTGAAGTGACGAAGAAAAAAGGGATCCAAAGTGCCCTTCACCGCATCGCGGCTTCGATTCTGGCACTACTCATCGGTTCGGCCTTATTTAACCTGCTTGGCTTCCATATATGGGTCGTGAGTTTGTTTATTCTTATCGTGTTTCCAGTTCTGGTTCGTCTGAGGATTACCGAGGGGGCTGTAACAGGTGCCGTCGTGATGTTGCATCTTTTTGCTTATGAATCAGCGGACTGGGCATCCGTGCTCAACGAATTATTTTTGTTGGTTATTGGATTAGGTTCTGCAACGATAATTAATATTGCTTATATGCCGAAGGCAGACAGCGCTCTTACCGCGCATAAGCAAACTATCGAAGGCTTATTTTCCGACATTTTTGTCAACATAGCTAAGCACCTTCGGGATAATACCGTGATATGGGATGGCAAGGAGCTGTTGGAAGTCAGTGAGGTTATAGAACGCGGAGCGAGCTTGGCGAAACGTTCGATGGATAATACATTGCTTTCTGGCGGAGATTCCTATTGGCGCGTGTATTTCTTCATGAGAGGCGAGCAGCTGGAATCGATTCACCGGATGATTGATCTTGTCGCGCAGGTGTACCAAACCTTACCGCAAGGGGAATGGGTCGCTGTGATCTTCGAAGATATTAGCCAAACTGTGAAGGAAGACTATTATACAGGGGAAGCAGAGAAAGAATTACAAGAGCTGAATGCCCGTTACAAGGGTTTACCATTGCCCGAGAGTCGTGAGGAATTCGAAGTGAGATCAGCGATTTTACAGCTTAACAGGGAGTTAATGCAATACTTAGCTATTGCCAAAAAGCAAAAAAAACACCGTCCGGAAGCGGGTTGACTCTGACAGATATAAGTATTTTTGAATCTCAAAAATAATATAAAATAATTGTCACTCTAGACTACTGTCCTGCATACACTTGTAATGAATGATTGTATGGAGGAGGTTGAAAGGATGTCATTAGATAAAGATTTGCAATGCAGAGAGATCATTACAAAGGCTGTCTGCGGTAAAGGTCGCAAATTTTCTCATGTAAGTCATACCGTGACTCCGCCTTATTCTCCAACCAGTATTTTGGGCGCTTGGATTATTAATAACCAATTCGAGGCTGTCCATTCTGGAGAGGGCGTAGAGGTAGTTGGTACTTACGATATCAACATCTGGTATTCTTACGATCGTAACACCAAAACAGACGTAGCAAAAGAAACCGTATCGTATGTAGAAATCGTTGGACTAAGCTACTTGGACAAAAAACATAAGCCGACGACAGCCGAAGTATCAGCTGTCGCGACGCAAGAGCCGAACTGCGTAGAGGCCAGCATCTCTTCAAGCGGCGACAGCGTCATCATTCGGGTGGAACGCGAGTTTCAAGTTGAGCTCATTGCCGAAACGAAAGTCTGTGTAGTCGTTTGCACCAACGGCTGCAATGACTTCGACGACAAGCACGTGGATTTCGATGACAGTGGCGATGGTGATTTTGAGGATCTGGACGCCGATCTGCTCGAGGATGAACTGGATTAAGGAATCTTATACGCCATTATATGCGGGCTAAAGAGGTTCGGCAGAGGGCATTTGCCCTCTTTTTTGTTGTATTCGCACATTTGGGCATTCGCGGATGCATGGCACCATAAGAAGTAGAAATGAGTGATATGAGGGGGTGTTAGCTTGGAAACCTTCTTACTGCACGCACAGGAGAAAGATGCACTCGAGCTCGCAGAACGCATCCGCATTCCGAGTGGGAGTAGGCTTCCCGAGAACTGGCAGGGTCGGATGATTATTCATTGGGGAGCGGCGCATGATGAATACCCGCACCAACCTGCTCTGCAGCCCATTAAAGCGATCATGCGAGCACAGAATCGAAGGAAAAGGGATAATCTGCTGCAGCTTCACGGTATGAAAACGATGGTCTCACAGGCCGCCACAGCACGTGGGAAAAGGGAACCAGAACCTTTTACACATAAATATAAAGTAGCTGTCTTTCATCTTCAAACACTTCTTATTTATGAGAAAAAGGAGACGCTCCTGCTTTCAGAGAAGTCCTTACAGCATCAAAGACAATTGGGTGTGAATGCTGCCTACATAGAAGTTGTTCCAGCACAGATCAACTTTCACGCACGCAGAGCGAGCCGTGAGTCTGTCAAAGCGATCTACGCCCTTGGCTTAGACTATGGTCTCGTCACCATCGGGATCACGCCAAGCGGCCATACGCTTGTGCTGGATGTCGATCCCGTTCCGAAGCTGAACGGGAGACTGGCACAGCTCTTCGCACAGGCGATCGATCAGTATGATCAATCGCTCGCGAAAGAGCTGGAGCGGAAAGAGCGAGCGATGCTCGGCTGCGATCCTGAGTTCCTGCTCGTGAATCCGCAGGGCAAGGTCGTCTTCGCCGACCGCTTCCTAACCCGGGATGGCGCCGTAGGGTGCGACGCCATCGTGTTAAGCGGGCATCGCGTGATTCTGCCGCTGGCTGAGCTGCGCCCGCAGCCCAGCGTGGATCCGCTGCAGCTCGCGAAGCACGTGCGAGCAACCATGGGGCTTGCCGCGCGGAAGATCAACGACGAAAGCCTCGCCTGGCTTTCGGGCGGGATGCCCGTGCGGGGCTATCCGCTAGGCGGTCATATTCATTTTAGCCGCTGCTGGATGAATGGGCATCTGCTTCGAGCGCTGGATAATTACCTCGCGTTGCCGCTAATCCTGATTGAAGATGAATCGACGCGCGGTCGTCGCCCGCGATATGGCTATCTTGGGGACTTCCGGAAGAAGTCTCATGGGGGTTTCGAGTACCGTACACTGCCGAGTTGGTTGGCCTCTCCCGTCGTAACCCGAGGTGTCTTCGCACTGGCTTCTCTGATTGTTAATAACTACTGGCGCTTGCCGCGGAGGCCTCTTCAAGAACCAGACATCCAAGCTGCGTATTACAGCGGTGATAAGCGTAGGCTTCAAGATGAGGTAGGGAAGCTTTGGAAGGATTTGGAGCAGCTCAAGGGTTATGAGGTCCATGCAGGCTTGCTGGAAGGTCTTCGTTTGCAGATCACCTCTATGGAGGCGTGGGATGAAATGGCGGACATTCGGTTCGCTTGGAAAATTGCACCCGGGGTCCGTAAAGAAGCTTTTGGGGAAGGAATCATGTTATAATAGATTATCTGTAACATCATAGGGTTATAGATTTATAGGAGATAGTAAGTTGTTGATAAAGAAGATAAAAGCATAGGCTGTACTCGAATTTGTAGTTCTGCAAGTTGTTCTGCTTCCTGGAGGTAACTCACCTGCAGGAAGCAGAATGACTTCGACTAGGCTGAGTATAGATGAAAATAAGAATGATAGTTTCAAAGAGTTCACTTTTCATTATTGAATAGGTTGGAGGAACACAAGTTGGCTACATATACGCCGATGATTCAGCAATACTTAGCCGTCAAGGCGCAGGTCCCAGATGCTTTTTTGTTTTTTCGTTTAGGCGATTTCTATGAGATGTTTTTTGAAGATGCGATCAATGCGTCACGTGAATTAGAAATTACGTTAACAGGCCGTGAAGGTGGCGGCGATGAGAAAATTCCGATGTGCGGCGTCCCTCATCATGCGGCTGACAACTATATGTCCCGTTTAATTGAGAAAGGCTACAAAGTCGCCATATGTGAACAGGTGGAAGATCCCGCTGAGGCCAAGGGTGTTGTTCGCCGTGAAATTGTCCGGATCGTCACACCAGGTACAGTCATGGATAGCAAACTCCTTGGAGAATCCGTCAATAACTATATCGTATCTTTGGTAAACCGCGCGGATGGCTATGCCTTTACAGCCTGCGATATCTCAACAGGGGAACTATATACGACGCAACTGCCCCCTTCTTGGGAGCTTGTGGTAGACGAGTTGAACGTGTATAACCCTTCTGAAATTGTAACCAATCAAGCTCTGTTGACTACGATTCGTGAGTCTGGTGCAGCGTGGGGCCGGAATATGGTGTTAACGGAGTGGACCAAAGCCGATGAAGGCTTGTTGGATGAGCATTTCGCAGAGGATGCCGCGTTGTCGGCTTTATCTAGCATCAGTCGTCAAGGGGTAGCCTTGCTGCTTGCTTATTTAAAAGAAACGCAAAAAAGAGCGCTCACGCACGTAAAGCACATTCGCATCTATGAGCCTGATCAATTTATGACGATGGATCCGTTTACTCGTCGGAATCTAGAACTTGTCGAAACGGTTCGTGAACGTGCCAAAAAAGGGTCGTTATTGTGGCTTTTGGACAAAACGGTTACCGCTATGGGCGCACGGATGCTGCGCCGTTGGATCGAGAAGCCGCTGATGAACGTGGCTCGTATCGAAGAAAGATTAGAGGCTGTCAATCTACTCTACAATCAGTTGATTGTGCGTGAAGATGTGAAGCAGGCGCTGAAGGAAGTCTATGATTTGGAGCGGTTAGTGGCCAGGATTTCCTACGGCAATGCGAATGCTCGCGATATGATCGCACTGAAGCACTCCTTACAGCAAGTTCCGATGCTCCAGCAGCTATGTGCCGCATCAGGTTCCGAAACGCTGCGGAAGCTCGTTGAAAATATGGACGTCTGTGATGACGTCATGTCCTGGATTGCCAATGCCATTGAGGACGAGCCTCCAGTTTCGATTCGTGACGGGGGCATGATTCGCGAAGGCTATCAGCCTTACTTGGATCAGCTTCGTGAAGCTAGCAAGAACGGGAAGCAATGGATTGCGGAGCTAGAGCGTCAAGAACGCGAAGCAACGGGCATTAAGTCGCTCAAAATCGGCTACAACAAAGTGTTCGGTTACTTTATCGAGGTCACGAAGGCCAACATGTCTGCCCTGCAGGAAGGGCGTTACGAGCGTAAACAGACGCTTGCGAATGCAGAGCGCTATGTAACGCCAGAGCTCAAAGAGAAAGAAGCGCTCATTCTGGAAGCGCAGGATAAAATGATTGATCTGGAGTACGAGCTGTTTACGGAGCTGCGCGACCGGATTTCGAAGCATATCTCCAGATTGCAGAAGCTGGCGGAGGTGATTGCCACCGCCGATGTGTATCAATCGCTGGCGACGGTCAGCGCGGCGCATCACTTCCGCAAGCCGGAGATCGGCGAGGGCTTCGATCTTGCCATAGAAGACGGCAGACACCCGGTGGTGGAGGCTGTCATCCAGGACGGCTCGTTCATCGCGAACGGGACGAGCCTGCTTCAAGAGCAGGGCCGCATCCTGCTCATTACCGGGCCGAATATGGCCGGTAAGAGTACCTATATGCGGCAAGTAGCCGTGATCTGCCTCATGGCGCAGATCGGCTGCTTCGTGCCTGCGAGCTCGGCGCGCATCCCGGTCACCGACCGGATCTTCACGCGGATCGGCGCTGCCGATGATCTCATCGGCGGGCAGAGTACGTTCATGGTCGAGATGATGGATATCCAGGTCATGACGGAGAAGGCGACGAGTCGGAGCCTCGTCATCATTGACGAGCTGGGCCGCGGCACCTCGACAGGCGAAGGCATGGCGATCGCGCAGGCCGTCATTGAATTCCTGCACGATCGGATCGGGTGCAAGACACTCGTGTCGACGCATTTCCATGAGCTTGCACATCTAGAAGAGAGCCTTGTGCATCTGCGCAATCACTGCATGGCCGTGAAAGAGAGCGGCAGGCAAGTGACCTTCCTGCGCAAGCTCATCCCTGGGGCAGCAAGCACGAGTTACGGCATCTACTGTGCCGAAATCGCCGGGCTGCCCGACGCGATCATTCAGCGCTCCTATGCGCTGCTGAATGGCTTTGAAGAGCGTGCGGCGTCGTCAGCAGTACCGCAAGCCCATAAGACCACGATGGAATCCGTGGTCGCAGAGACTGCCGCTGCATTTGAACCAGTGGCAGCGGCACCGATCCGACAACTGTCCCTCTTCGAGGAGGACGGTCCTGCCGAAGTTGCCGTCAAGAAGAAACATGACGGCAAATCTCAACTGGTGCTCGATCAGTTGAAGGGCATTGATCTTATCAATATGACGCCTTTGCAGGCGCTCAATTTAGTGTATGAATGGAAGCAAAAGCTGCAGTAATCCAAGTTATGCCAGCATCCGGTTTGTCTCGCCAGCAATAGCTTATTACAAGCAAATAGATCTCAATTGAACGGAGATATGCATATGAAAGTATCATCACTGAGCACAAAAGCTTTGAAAGCTACTTTAGCGCTAGCATCTGCTTTAGCACTCGTTATGCCTATAAGTGCCATGGCAGAAGAGGATTTAAACACCGTTCTCGTGCGAAAAACACTCGTTGAAAACCATGTGAGCGGCGTATCCTTAGAAGCGCTTGAGAATCAGAGCATTGCGCAAATGCTCGAGGGGTTGAAGGATCCTTATACGGTCCTCTTCACTCCGCAGGACTATAGTCAATTTTCTAGCTCTCTAGAGAATAGCTTCGAAGGCATAGGCTGTGTGATTGGACTCGATGACAAGGGTGTGTATGTGTCGAAAACAATCCCAGGTTCGCCAGCAGCTGCTGCGGGCCTGCAGCGGGAAGATTATATTCGTGCTGTTGATGACGTTCCTGCCTCTACCACGTCAATTGACGAGGTTAGGAACAGAATTATCGGTGTCGCAGGTACCAAAGTGAAGGTTACTGTACTGCGCGGGGATAAAGAGATAACATTCGAGCTTACGCGCCAAGCCGTAAATTCCCCGGAAGTCTACAGCAGCAGCTTTGCAAATGGTGTTGGTTATATTCAAATCACGGACTTTTCGGATGAAGCTGATGATGAATTTGACAAACAACTAATGGCGCTTCAAGCCAAAGGTCTGAAGTCGTTGATCCTAGATGTTCGTGATAATCCCGGAGGTTATCTTGAAACAGCGAGGAACATTGCGAAGCATTTTGTGAAAGAGGGCGTCCTCATTCATACGCAGGATCGCGATGGTGTCGATGATCCAGTGCTCATTAAGGATGGTAATCCGCTTGAGATTCCAGTGTATATTTTAGCCAATGAAAATAGTGCAAGTGCGTCAGAGGTGCTCTCAGGTGCTTTGCAGGACTATGGGGTCGCAAAAGTGATCGGTATGCAAACATATGGAAAAGGAAGCGTGCAGCAGCTTTTCGAGCTTCCTGATCTCAGCGTGTTGAAGGTCACTGTAGAAGAATACTTAACACCGAAGAAGAGAAAAGTGAACAAAGTCGGTATTACACCAGACATGCAGGTTGATGGGGTATCAGCTCAACTCATCACTGCACTTCATGAAACAGGGGTTTCTGATATCCAAGTGATATTTACGAAACACGGTGTCTCCTATAATGGCAATGACCTTGGTTATGGGTTTGGCAGCTTCCAGGAAAATGGCAAGTTCTTTGCTTCGGCACGAGGACTAGCCGCTCTGATCGGGGCCAAGATTACATGGAATGATGCGAATCGGACCGTTGACATCACGGATGACAAGGGAACGCATGCGTTCACGATTGAAACAGATAAGCTGATTATTGAAAACGGCTCGAGTTACGTAAATGTCGACCTATTTGATGATTATTTTCCGCAGCTGAAGGTTAATCATCAAGGGGAGAATGTTTCTATACAGGCAGTAAAGGGGAATTAAGTCAATGGGCAAAATTCAGCTCTTAAGCGAGCATATTGCGAACCAAATTGCAGCAGGTGAAGTGGTGGAGCGGCCTTCATCGGTCGTGAAAGAGCTGGTTGAAAACTCGGTTGATGCGGGGAGTACCCGTGTTGATGTCACGATTGAAGAGGGTGGCTTGACCTTAATTCGAGTGTCCGATAATGGCTCTGGTATGGCGCTGGAGGACTGTGAATTAGCTTTTCAGCGGCATGCAACGAGTAAAATAGCGACGAGCAAGGATCTGTTCTCGATCCGCACACTTGGCTTCCGAGGCGAGGCCTTGCCGAGTATCGCTTCTGTCTCGAGACTTGAGTGTGTAACCAGTTCGACAAGCGATGGTCTTGGACGGAAAATCACCATCGAGGGCGGTACGATTCGCGCTGTAGAAGAAATAGCAGCATCGCGCGGTACCGAAGTGACGGTGCGGGATTTATTTTACAACACACCAGCTAGGCTGAAATATATGAAAACGATCCAGACGGAACTTGGGCACATTTCGGATTATTTATATCGACTATCACTCGCTCATCCTGGCATTGCATTCACTTTAAAGCATAACGGGAATGTGCTGCTCCAAACGTTAGGTAACGGGGATCTGCTCCAAGTCATTGCAGGCATCTACGGTACTGCGATTGCCAAGCAAATGCTTCCACTCCAAGTGGAAAGCTTGGATTATACAATCTCGGGCTTTGTCGCCAAGCCCGAAATGACTCGCGCGAATCGCGGCGGCATCTCGACCATTGTTAATGGTCGGTATGTGCGCAACTTCGCGTTGAATCAAGCCCTGCTGCAGGGGTATCATACCCTGCTGCCGATTAATCGCTTCCCAGTGGCAGCGCTGCACATCGGGATGGACCCTGCACTTGTGGATGTCAACGTGCATCCATCCAAGCTTGAAGTCCGCTTCAGCAAGGAAGCGGAGTTAACGGCGTTGATAGAAGCCGAGGTGAAGCGGCTATTCGGCAGACAAGTGCTGATTCCTACGGGAATCAAGGCATCTGCTCCGAAAGGCGCTTACGTTCAAGAGCAATTGGAGCTCTCTCGTACCGTAGAGCCTCCCAAAGAAAATCGCAGTTCGTCGTCGATGGAGCTGGATGCGGAGTTTTTTAAGGATCATCAGGATTCCGAGGATACGAATAAGAGTTCGACTGCGAATGTGTTGAAAGAAGCAAGCCCTGTGCAAAGTCCTGACAACCAGTGGGTGCCGCCGCAAATTAAAGAAAACGCACCAGCCTATCGTCAGGCGTCATCTTCTGCCTTGGCCTCTCCTATTCAACAGCAGGCACCTTCTGTACCATATTCAAGCAGCAGCTCGTCCAAGGATTCTGACTATACATCAAAAAAGACGCCATCATCCTATCAGGGGTACACTCCAGCAGCCGATGTTTCTTATAGAAACACTTCGATTCAACAGCAACGTCGGACGAATGAGGCATTCATGGACTTGATGCCTTCGGCTGAGGACAATGATGCGCCAAAGCTCCCAACGTTTCCTAAATTGGATCCGATCGGACAAATGCATGGCACCTATTTGATTGCACAGAATGAAACTGGCTTGTACCTCATTGATCAACATGCGGCACATGAACGCATCAATTATGAATATTTTTATGAGCGTTTTGGCAATCCTGCTGAGGCGAGCCAAGAATTACTCGTTCCGATTACGTTGGAATTTACCCCTTCTGAAGCTAGTGTTATTTCGGATAAACTTGCTTTATTTGAACAAGCAGGCGTGTATATGGAAGCCTTTGGCGGGAATACATTCCTTGTTCGTGCACATCCGCATTGGTTTCCGGCAGGGGAAGAGAAGTCCATCGTCGAAGAAATGTGCGAGCTTATCATCTCTGATCGCAAAGCGCTTGATATTGCCAAGCTGCGCGAGAAGGCGGCTATCATGTGCTCTTGTAAAGCGTCAATTAAGGCGAATCAGGGGCTGAGCATCCTGGAGATGGAGACGTTAATTGATCGACTCGCAGGCTGCAGGAATCCTTATACATGTCCACATGGACGACCGATCGTGGTAAGCTTTACGACCTATGAGTTAGAAAAAATGTTTAAGCGAGTGATGTAACCCTGTGTTAGTGACAACTTCGTATAACCCGTCCACCGAATTAGTGGCGGAGGCCGCGCGCTTATCAGCTTTGTACGGTGGCCGAATTGTGCCCCGCAAGAAGTATTCTTTGGAACTTCTTAGGAGAAATTATAAGGATAATTCCGTCCTGCTTGTGACAAGAGAAGAGATCAGGTACTATGAAGAGGATCAACCTGCAGCTTTTTTCCATCCAAGCATGTCTCTCGTTCGTGTCAAACGGATGCAGCGAGGAGAGTCTGATCTACTCATTGAGGCATCAGGCGTAGTACTCGGAGACAGTGTCGTAGATTGCACAGCAGGGCTGGCATCGGATGCGATTGTCTTCTCCTATGTCGTTGGCGTTGAGGGGCATATCACAGCACTAGAGAGTGCAGAGATCCCTGCGATGCTGATCCAAGAAGGCTTAGCGCAGTATGAGTCAGAGATACCGGAGCTGAATGCAGCGATGAGACGCATTGAGGTTAGGCGGACACATCACCTTCCCTATTTGCAGCAGTTAGACTCGCAGAGTGTGGATGTCGTGTATTTTGATCCCATGTTTCGCAGTCCGATCGAGGAGTCGCATGCGATTTCACCGCTTCGGCATCGGGCGAACAATGAAGCTGTCAGTTTGGCTTCAATCGCAGAAGCAAGACGTGTAGCCCGCAAAAGTATTGTGCTAAAGGAAAGCAGAGACAGCTCTGAGTTTGCCCGGCTCGGGTTCGAGCATGTGTTACGATCAACAACGAAAACAACGTATGGAGTGATTCGATTGTGTTAGCCCCATCAGCCAAGCCGAAATTACTCGTGCTACTTGGTCCCACCGCAGTTGGCAAGACCAAGCTCAGCTTGGAAATTGCGCAGCGCTTCAATTGTGAAATTATTTCTGGTGATTCGATGCAGGTTTATCGTGGCATGGACATCGGAACCGCTAAAGCGAGCGAGGCGGAGCAACAGTTAATCCCGCATCATTTGATTGACATTCATGAGCCGTCGTATCCGTTTTCTGCAGCAGAGTTTCAAGAGCGAGTAAAGGCGTTAATTCACGACATTCACTCGCGTGGCAAGCTGCCTTTTATCGTAGGTGGTACAGGGCTATATATTGAATCTGTCTGTTACGATTATCAATTTACGGATGTTAGCATGGATGAAGCGTTCCGGCAGGCGCAAGAAGATTTTGCGAATACGCATGGGGAAGAAGCCCTGCATGGCAAACTGCGTGAGATTGATCCTGAGAGTGCTGACCGATTGCATGCGAACGACCGTAGACGCGTGATTCGTGCGCTCGAGATTTTCCATGTATCTGGAGAAACGATGACGGCTCACTTAGCCTCCCAGAAAAAAGAATCTCCATACGAACTATGTATTATTGGGCTCACGATGGATAGAGCACTGCTCTATCAGCGGATTGAAGAGCGCATCGATGCGATGATACAGGAGGGTTTGGTGGAAGAGGTACAAGCGCTTCTGGATGCAGGTACACCTAAATCGGCAATTTCGATGCAAGCCCTTGGCTACAAGGAGATTGTCAGTTATTTGGAGCATGAGCTCAGCTTTGAGGCAGCTGTGACCCTTCTTAAACGGGATACACGCCGATTTGCGAAGCGTCAATTGTCCTGGTTTCGGCATATGAAGGACATTGATTGGGTTGATGTAACAGATACAGCAAATTTTTCTGCCCATTTCGAAATGATTAGTGATATACTAGCAGGAAAGTTTGTACATAAAATAGAATATAATTAACAAATATCACCATTAGAAAATAGCGCCGTCTGGCGAAAGTTTCATTCCATTAAAGGGGGACATACTGATGAACCGAACCATTAATATCCAGGACAATTTTCTAAATCAGCTGCGTAAAGAAAGCATTCCCGTAACCGTTTATTTAACTAATGGGTTTCAAATTAGAGGACTTATTCGTGCATTTGACAACTTCACCATTATCATCGACAGTGAAGGCCGTCAGCAAATGGTGTACAAGCATGCCATTTCTACTTTCACACCACAGCGTGCTGTTTCGTTAATGGCGGCTGCAGAAGGCATGGAGTAATCCGCGGTTTCCAAACATTTTGCAACTTTTTAATGGACTGAAACGTCTAACCGAATAGAAACTTTTGGGAGCAACCTTGAATAAAGGTTGTTCTTTTGTTGGTTTCTTTTTCTACCTAGAGACACGAAACGTAAGGGAGTTGGTGAATATGGATAAACCTACGAGACATCCATCCACGCCGCAAACCAAGCCAAGGGAGTCCAAACAGAGTAATAATAAAGGCTCCAAGAAGAAACGCTTCAATGCACGTAAGCTTATTATGGGCTCCATCATTGCTGCAATCGTGGCAGTCATCTGTGCAATGGGAATTTATATTATTGTCATCATGAGCGGCTTTAAAATTTTGGATGCCAATATTGATAAAATTGTTAGCACGACAGAGTCCACCCTTATTTATGCCCAAGAGGAAGGTAAAGATAAAGATGGGAAGGATAAACCGGCCACCGAGATATCGAAAATTTATCGAGGCGAGAATCGGGAAAGTGTCAATATCAAAGATATTCCTGAGCGGTTGAAGCAAGCGTTCATCGCCACCGAGGATCGTCGGTTCAATGAGCATTCCGGTGTTGATTTAAGGGCGATCGGTCGTGCGCTTGTCACGGATATTATCCACATGAGTGCTGTTGAAGGTGGAAGTACGATCACACAGCAACTGGCCAAAAACGTATTCCTTAGCTCGGAGAAGACGGCTTTCCGGAAAGGTACGGAGATGTCGATCGCGTTTGCTCTCGATGAGCGGTTTACGAAGGATGAAATTCTGGAGAAATATTTGAATCGTATTTTCTTCGGGAGTAACGCATACGGCATTAAGGCCGCTGCCAAGGTTTACTTTGGCAAATCGAATTTAAATGATTTGAAGGTCTGGGAAATCGCAACTTTGGCAGCTTTGCCAAAAGCACCTTCACGTTATTCACCATTGACTCATCCTGATCTATCCAAAGAGCGTCGTGCTGTTGTCCTTAGATTGATGACAGATCAAGGTTATATTTCTGAGGCTGAGCGAGCTGAAGCAGCTGCTGTGGATTATGTACCACCAGCTTCTGCGAGCACAGGTACGAAAGAATATGCTTCGTTCGTGGATTATGTAGTGAATGAAGCGGAAGACATGTACGGCATCGAAGAAGATGAGCTATTGACCAAAGGGTACCGGATATACACAACAATGAATATCAAAGCTCAGAAAACCATTGAACAAACTTATGCCAATCCGAGTTTCTTCCAAAAGGACGCATCAGATGGTCAGAAAATTCAGAGCTCCATGGTTATTTTGGATAATAAAACCGGTGGTATTATGGGATTAATTGGCGGCCGGGATTATAAAACCAAAGGTTTTAGTCGAGTATACTCACAGAGACAGCCTGGTTCTTCTTTCAAACCGATTGCCGTTTACGGACCTGCTTTAGATAGTGGGAAATATACGCCTTATTCGATATTGGATGATACGCAAACGTCTTTCGGGAATGGCAGTTATACGCCGCAAAACTATGATCGTCAAACACATGGGCAAGTCACCATGTTTGAAGCGGTCAAGAAATCGTACAATTTAGCTCCTGTATGGTTATTGAATCAAATGCGAGTGTCGACTGGGGTTGAGTTTGCAAAGAGGCTTGGCATCACCTTAAATGCTCAGAAGGACCAGAATTTAGCAATAGCGCTCGGAGGCCTGACAGACGGCGTGTCGCCGTTGCAAATGGCTAGAGCCTATACGGCTTTTGCGAATCAAGGTTCGCAAAATAAAACACATGCGATTTTGCGCATAACAGACGCTCAAGGTAAGGAAATTGCGGCGTATAAGCCGGAGAAAAAGCAAGTTATACAACCGTCCACAGCTTACTATATGACACTGTTGCTGCAGGGTGTTGTTGAAACAGGTGGTACTGGTGTGAAAGCAAAGTTCAATCGACCGGTTGCAGGGAAAACGGGTTCAACGGGACTTGATATTAAGGGCATTGAACAGTACGATCGAGATGTATGGTTCGTTGGCTATACACCTGAATGGACTGCGGCGGTGTGGGAAGGCTTCGATAAGGTCGATTCCAAACACTATGTCACAGTAGGAAGCGGCAGCACAGCGGCACTATTCAAGGAAATCATGTCGAAGTCCTTGGAAGGCAAACCGGTTACAAGCTTTGTTAAGCCAGCGAATGTGCAGGATTTGAAGGAACCACCAAGTGGAATCTCAGATGTTACGGCAACTTATGTACCGGAGTCAAAACGTGTTAAAATAGCATGGACCTCTCTCGGAGAGAAAGTTAGTTACGAATTGTATCGAAAAAGCGCGACTGAGGCTGAAGCGAAAATGATTGTTCAAACACCAAAAGCACTAGTCGAGGACACGACGATAAATAGCGGAGAAACGTATCAATATTACGTGGTACCGCTTGAGACGGATTCGAATACACCAGGTGCGAAGTCGAACATCGTTACAGTCGAAATTCCGAAGGACGATTCGCTTCCTAACGGTGGCATTCCTTCGCCAACCCCTTCGGTTTCGCCGTCACCATCGCCTGGTAATGGGTCATCGCCGTCCCCTTCACCGAGCGGGAAGCCTGTTCCATCGCCAACGCCAGGGGCATCGGTTAAACCAGGCACCGGAACGGAAACTGGGCCTAGCACAAGTCCGAGCCCATCCACGAGTCCTAAGCCTAGCCCAACGCCGTCGCCGGCTATCAAGTCGATTGATGACAAGCCGAAGAGCGGCTTGTAAGGCGGCTGAGCAAGCATAGTAAGGCCCGAAATGGGCCTTACGGCTCCGGCTGAACGACGCGGACAAGCCATAAGCCCGAAAAGGGCGTTATAGAATCACTTTCTCGCCGAAAGGCACTTACGTGCTCGCATTGTCAAACAAATACAAACTGGAGGACCGATCAATGAACCTAGCCACCAAATCAATAAAGTCTAAAATGCTACTAACCGCTTCCTTGCTTACTTTAACTCTTATCGCATCCGCATGTGGGAATAAACCAACAGAAACGACTGGCGGCACGGCTACACCTAGTACCGCCACCAAAGCACCAACAGCTGCCGCAAGCCCATCACCTTCTGCATCGACATCAGCAGGCAAGCAGTGGAGCAAAGCTCCCGACATGATCATTGATACGAACAAAACGTATCAGGCTGAAGTAACCACGTCCAAAGGAACGTTCACTATTGATCTGTACACTAAGGAAGCACCGAAGACTGTAAACAACTTCGTCTTCTTATCCAAAGAGGGCTTCTATAACAACGTGACGTTTCACCGTATTATCAAAACCTTCATGATTCAAACAGGTGATCCCCAAGGAACAGGCAGAGGGGGTCCAGGCTATAAATTTGCGGATGAACTGAAGACGACTCATACCTATGAACCGGGTACTGTGGCTATGGCTAATTCAGGCCCTAACACGAATGGCAGCCAATTTTTCATTTGTTCCGGTGCAGATTGCGCGTCATTGAATAAGATGCCGAATTACTCTATTTTCGGAAAAGTAACTGCTGACGGTATGGCTACTATCGCAAAAATCGCGGAGACACCTGTGGAAAGAGATCCGAATGGCGGAGACTCCTCCCCAAGCAAGCCAAAAGAGAAGGTAACAATTAACACCATTTCCATCAAAGAAAAATAAACTAACATAAAGAACGCTTTCATACTGGATAGGAGTGGATCACATGAAACAACCGTGCCTATTGTTCCATGGATTTACAGGTGGACCTTATGAGGTTGAGCCGTTAGCTCGGCATTTACGAGAGCGTGGTCAGCAATGTGAGGTTCCAGTCCTTCCATGGAATGGAGAAAGCCGACATCAGCTTCACGCTTCACGATGGGAAGATTGGGTGGAGGCGGCTGAATGGCATGCGGCGAGAATGACTGAAAAGTATGGCTCCTTTGATATGGTTGGATTTTCAATGGGAGGTCTGCTTGCGGCCTATTTATCTGTTCGCTACCCTGTTCGGAGGCTAATCCTGTTAAATACGGCTGTTATTTATGTCAGCCCAGGCAGGCTTCTGAATGTCCTTCGTGATGAATGGAAATATCAACGTAAAATCAGTCTAATCAAAGGGAAGTCAACACCACTCGTTGCCACCTGGCAATTTACGAGGCTTGTAAGGCATCTGAAACCTGAGCTGAGTCAAGTGAATAAGCCTACGCTCATCGCGCAGTCGGAGAGAGATCAAGTTATTCATCCTCAAAGTGCGCGGTACATTTATAGCAAGCTAAAAGGTCAACGAGAGCTGTATTGGCACGCCAAATCAGATCATTTAATTTGTTTGAGCGAGGATGCGCCAGCCCTATTTCGGCAAGTTAGTGCATTTCTGGATAAGGAGTAGGGAGGATGACGGCAAAGCCGAGCATGAACAAGAAACAACGCGCCATCTCACCCGTGCCACCCAAGCGGAAAACCTACTCTTCTAAAGGTAAAGCACCATCTAAGTTTTATCGCATCTTTGTGAGGACGTTTCAATTCATTTTGATCTCCTTTACACTGATGGTTGCTTGGGTTGTGTTTATCCAGTGGAAGGTGCAGGTAGGGCCGCAACATACCTTGCCGAAGCAGGTAGATGTAGGGATTGTTCTAGGGGCATCTCTGCGCAATGACATTCCAAGTCCTGGTCTGCAAGAACGGCTGGACTTAGCTGTGGATTTGTACAAGCAGGGGCGTTTTAAACAGCTCATTGTTACCGGTGGATTAGACCATAATGGCTCTAAGCTAACGGAAGCAGAGGGTATGAGGGACTATTTGGTGAAAAAAGGACTGCCAAAGACAAGTATATTCCTTGAGCCTAAGGCGACGAGCACGTATGAGAATTTACTGTTCAGCAAGGAAATTATGGATGAGAAGTCGCTTGAGAGCTCGATCATCATCACCCATAAATTTCATGGCTCCCGTTCACTAGATATTGCAGAAACGATTGGTTTCAAAGATCCGCTGGTTTCCTCAACAAAGTCACAGGTACTTTTCATGCCTTATCATGATACGAGAGAAACTCTGGCGTACACGAATTGGTATTTGACCAAACTGCAATTGAAGCTCGGGCTGAAATGAAGAAAGCATGACTGGGAAGCGGGGTGAACCGCTGTCTGTCATGCTTTTTCTTATCTAGCCATTCACGATGGCGCCGCCGTTGATATGTAGAATTTGCCCCGCCATATAGGAGGAGTCCTCGCTGGCTAAGAATACGTAGCTGGGGGCCAACTCACTAGGCTGTCCTGCTCGTTTCATCGGCGTCGTAGAGCCGAATACCTCGACTTCCTGTGCCGTAAACGTGGACGGAATAAGTGGTGTCCAGATGGGCCCGGGAGCAACACCGTTCACGCGAATGCCTTTGGCGTTCAGTTGCAGGGAGAGCGAGCGAGTGAAAGTGACAATAGCACCTTTCGTTGATGAATAATCAATTAATTGCTCGTGACCGTGATACGCGGTGATCGATGCGGTGTTAATGATCGCACTTCCAGACTTTAAATGGGGAAGAGCGGCTTGCGTCATGTAGAAGTAGGAGAAAATATTCGTTCGGAACGTTCGCTCAAGCTGAGCAGATGTAATGTCAGTAATGCTTTTCTGGGGATGCTGCTCAGCAGCATTGTTTACAAGAATGTCGAGTTTTCCGAACTCTTTAATGACTTGCGTAATAATTTGCTTGCAGAAGCTCTCATCTCCGATGTCGCCTGCGACCTGTAAGCACTTGCGGCCTGCTTGCTCCACATGGTTTTTGGTGTCTGCCGCGTCCTTATCTTCATTCAGGTAGACGATGATCACATCGGCTCCTTCTTTGGCGTAAGCGACTGCTACGGCGCGCCCAATGCCACTATCTCCTCCAGTGATAATGGCAACTTTATCTTTAAGCTTACCAGCAGGCTTATAGCTTGCTTTCTCAAATTCGGGAAGTGGATTCATTTCTGATTCGATGCCGGGTTGATGGTTCTGATGCTGCGGCGGGAAAACAGGTTTCTCCTTCGTGGTAGTCATGTAATCGGCTCCTTTCATCTAAGAAAATACGTTGTTAGGATGTTACAAGTGGATCCAAATCATACTTCACACGGTAATGATAGCCATATTTCGTTTGATAGCCAAGCTTCTCGTATAATGAGACTGCGGGCACGTTGCTTGCGATGACTTGCAAATATTGCTGGGTCGCGCCTTGCTTAATGCTCCATGCAGTGAGTGAATGAAGAATCGCATACCCATAACCTTTACCTCGGTGCTCTTCGTGAACGATGACATTGACGAAGCCTGCCCATTCTCCTTCAACGATCGCTGTGCCAAGTGCAACAATTTGATCTTGATCCTTTAACGAGATGAAAGCTTTCGGTACCGGCATCCGCTCACTTAAACCTTGATAGAAGCTCCGACGTTCTTCTGGGTACTTTTCAAGGAAGAGGAATGCATCCAGCCACTCCTTAGTTACGGTTTGTGAAATCTCTATGTCGAGTGACGCCGACGATGGATATTGGTTCTGTAATCGCTCTAGAGCGTGAGCAGCAACCTGTTGACTATCAGCCGTCATCATATAACAAGGGGTATCTATTTCATACCCTTTCGCTTTTAGGAAGCTATCCAAATGTTCGGGAGAGGCATGACTAATATGGAAAATAGCAGGTAACCCGTGACTATGGTAAAATTGTTCAACATGCGATAGCCAATGTTCATCATTGGGGTAAGCGCCGATGGCGAATACGCTGTTTGCTCGTTTGGTGACCCCATGTGAGGCTCTGATGAGCCATGAATCAACCATTGAGGTGGTTTCTGCTGGCCAAGTATTTGCTGCTATTCGATCCAGTAATTCGAAAAAATCACGATCTGTTTGCATGAAAAACGTGCCTCCAATCGTTAAACTATTACATAAATATACATTTTATTGTATAAAAATTCAATCATTCACCATATGAAAATTGCGATTATTTTATTGCATTTGATTATTTGGAGGTAATCTACGTTGGAAATACGCTTGTGATCGGCCACTTTGGAAGACTATGAAGCTGTGAATACCATCATTTGCGAAGGCCAGGAAGAGCATGCGGAGGCATTGCCAGATCGATTTGCTCGATTAGATCATGTTGTGGCAATGGGCTGGTATCGAAGTTTCTCAGCTAAGTCAGACAAAGAAATTATCGTGGCAGAGCTTGGGTCAGAGGTCGTCGGTGTGGCTATGCTTGAGATGAAGCAAAGTCCAGGTTATGAAGCCCTAGTACCTCGGAAATATGCCTATTTGAATGAGCTTGCGGTAGCCTCTTCATATCAGCGGCAAGGGATTGGCAAGAAGCTATATCAGGCTGCCGTTCAATGGGCACGAGACCGCGATGCCGCATCATTAGAACTAAATGTATGGGAATTTAATGAGCGTGCGCTTCGCTTTTATGCATCGCTTGGTATGCTGACTTTAAATCGAACCCTTACGACACCAATAAAGAAATAGAAACAAAGGAGAATCACCGATGCTTTTTATAGATAATGAAGGAATTACCGATCCACGGATCAATCTGGCCATTGAAGAATTTGCCTTGCGTCAGCTACCGGCGGGAGAGAGTTATTTACTTTTTTATATCAACGAACCCTCCATCATCATTGGCAAAAATCAAAATACGCTGGAAGAAATTAATCCTGAATATGTGAAAGCGAATAACCTGCATGTCGTTCGTCGATTGTCAGGCGGAGGCGCGGTGTATCATGATCTAGGGAACCTGAATTTCAGCTTCATAACACAGGATGATGGCAACTCCTTTCATAATTTTCAAAAGTTTACGGCCCCCGTTGTTGAAGCCCTGCACGCACTTGGCATTCAAGCTGAATTAACAGGTCGTAATGATATTCAAGTTGGTGAACGCAAAATATCAGGTAACGCTCAATTTGCAACGAAGGGAAGAATGTTCAGTCATGGAACGCTGCTATTCGATTCTGAAATTGAGAATGTCGTTTCGGCACTGCGTGTTGATCCGGACAAAATCCAATCCAAAGGAATTAAGTCGATTCGCAGTCGAGTAGCTAATATTGCTGAATTTCTTAAAGAGCCTCTCACGATGGAGGAATTCCGCGTTAAACTGCTCCTTTCCATTTTCGGCGTAAACGAAGCGAAGGTCCCTACTTATCAGCTCACAGAGGAAGATTGGACACATATTCATCAGATATCGGAAGAGCGTTATCAGAACTGGGATTGGAATTATGGTAAATCACCGAAGAGCACAGTTCAGCATGCGAAAAGAATTGAAGGTGTTGGAAGAATTGATGTTCGCTTATCCATTGAAGCAGGACATCTTCAGCACGTCAAAATTTATGGTGATTTCTTCGGCGCACATGATGTGGCTGAGCTTGAAGAGAAGCTGCTCGGTGCGCGGTATGAGGAGACAACTCTTCGTGAACGATTGGCATATGTGGAGTTAAAGCGCTACTTCGGTGCTTTGGATGTGGAGACATTCGTGTCATTACTGATGTTGACGTAATTTCACATAGAACGAATTAACAGCTTATTCGGTTAACTGTGACGGCTGCGGTCTAAAATGGGTTTCACAAGCGTAGGATGGTGGATACGAACTAATAAACCATCATCTAAACGAGGTGATCCTCATGAGTGGTAGAAGCTTGCCATCCAGACAAATCAACATCGTTCTCCGGCAGCCGGAACCTGGCAGTCAGCGGCGTACAGTTGAGGGATTAGGCGGGCAATCAGGCGCTTCCCCCCTTGCTGACGCCGAGCCCATGATCTCTGGTAAAAGGACGCCAATGGAAGGTCCGCTATCGGATATTTTCAAAGAGCTGAATCAACTCATAGGCTTAGAAAATGTCAAAGAGCTGGTGCATGAAATTTATGCGCTCCTCCAGATATCCCAATTTCGTGCTGAAGCTGGACTTATGAGCAATGCTCATGTGTACCATATGATTTTCAAGGGCAGCCCCGGGACAGGGAAAACGACCGTTGCAAGACTGCTAGGACGGATGTTTCATGCGATGGGCGTGCTGAGTAAGGGACATTTCATCGAGGTGGAGCGTGCAGACCTTGTGGGAGAATACATCGGGCACACCGCACTGAAAACACGTGAATTAATGAAAAAAGCGATGGGCGGCGTCCTATTTATTGATGAGGCGTATAGCTTGGCACGAGGTGGAGAAAAAGATTTTGGGAAGGAATCGATTGATGCGCTGGTAAAAGGAATGGAAGATAAGAAAAATGAGTTTATCCTTATTCTAGCGGGTTATAGCGAGGAAATGGAGCAATTCCTAGCTACAAATCCGGGACTGCCATCCCGTTTTCCGATTCAAATTGAATTCGAGGATTATCCTATAGATCAATTGATCCAAATTACAGAGCTGATGGCAAAGGAGCGGGAGTATGTTCTGCTGCCACAAACCCTTGCCAAGCTGAAGCAGCATCTTTCTGAGGAGAAAGCGATGACCTGGCGTGCTTTCAGTAATGCGCGATATGTGAGGAACATTTTGGAGAAAGCGATGCGGCATCAAGCCGTACGATTGTTAAGTCAATATGTGAATGCACCCTCCAAAATTGAACTGATGTCGATTCGTCCTGAAGATGTGAAATTTAAATGACAGCTTAAAAAACCATTTAATCTACCCAGGTTGATGGTTTTTTACGTTTGTTTAGATGGATTCTTCCTCAGATGTACCGATAAAATGAAGGCAATACTGAGTAAGTCCGTTATAATCGAATTTTCCTGTCTGGCAAATTGACTTTCCTAATCATTTCCTCCACAATGATGAAGGAATAGGCCAATTTGGCCTTATTTCAGTCATTATAAGCATTATGCGGGAAGTAAAGGAGACGACAATGAAAACAACTTCACATATGGTAGAAAAAGATATCGATGACAGAGCGGTGCTCGTCAGTCTGATCACGCAGAAGCAGAAGAAAAATGAGCTTCTGGCGGAATATTCGTTGCAGGAGCTTGTGAAGCTGGCAGAAACAGCTGGCGTACAAGTGCTGGAGACGATGACACAGAACAAAGAAGCCAAGGATACCAAATGGTTTATTGGTAAAGGGAAGGTCGAGGAATTAAAGCTGCTGTTGGAAGAGCATGGCGGGAATACGGCTATCTTCGATCAAGAGCTGTCAGGTGCACAGGTTCGTAATTTGGAAGCGGCGCTCGATGTGAAAATTATTGATCGGACGCAGCTTATTTTGGATATTTTCGCGCAACGTGCCAAAACACGTGAAGGGATTATTCAGGTTGAATTGGCGCAGCTAAGCTACTTGCTTCCAAGGCTGTCTGGCCAAGGCAAAAACCTGTCACGACTAGGTGGCGGTATCGGGACAAGAGGACCAGGGGAATCGAAGCTGGAGACTGATCGCCGGCATATCCGCGGGCGTATTGATGAATTGAAGGCGCAGCTCGAGGAAGTTGTTCGTCACCGGACCTTACATCGGGAACGTCGTAAGAAAAGCGGTGTATTCCAAGTCGCCTTAGTTGGGTATACCAATGCAGGGAAGTCTACGCTGTTGAAACAATTAACACAAGCGGATGTCTATATTGAGAATCAACTGTTCGCAACCTTAGATCCAACGTCACGGACAATGGAATTGCCAAGCGGCAAAGAAATTGTACTTACGGATACAGTTGGTTTTATTCAAAATCTACCGCATGATCTAGTCGCTTCGTTCCGCGCCACGTTGGAAGAAGCGAATGAGGCAGATTTAATTCTCCATGTGGTGGATAGCTCTACGGATATGCGGGGCGAGCAGATGCGTGTTGTACAAGAAGTATTAGAAGAGCTTGGCGCGCATCAGAAAGAACAAATTACAATTTTTAATAAAATAGATCTCTGTCCGCAAGCGGAACGGGAGATGCTTTCAACTGAAGGCGAATTCATGAAAATGAGTGCCTACACGCCTGAGGATCTGGAACGTCTTCGCATCACCATTGAGGATAAGTTGATGGGCGATAGTAAGGAGTTCCGTATTCCAGCCAATAAAGGGGATGTCATCGCCCTCATGTATCGCATAGGCGAGGTGCTTGAGACCGATGTGGATGGGGAAGACATGGTGTTCAAGGTTCGTGTGAACAAGGATGATTATGTAAAGCAGGCGTATTTACTGGTTGATTACGATCAATCGGTGGCAAAAACAGAGCAGGATGAGAACGAGGGAGAGAGCAACTAAGATGCATTTCGGGGAAAAGGTTATTGCGAGAATGGAAAGAGCTGAGCAACGCGTAGAGAGCGCTTTTCGTCAAATCGAGAAAACCATTGATCTTAATCAATGGAAGGTGATTCGTGCCTTCCAAGAACATAAAGTAAGTGATTATCATTTTGCTTCTTCAACGGGTTATGGCTACAATGATCGAGGCAGAGAAGTGCTTGACCTTGTCTATGCGGATGCGATGGGAGCAGAAGCAGCGCTTGTACGCCCGCATTTTGTATCGGGAACACATACCATCGGAACCGCCTTGTTTGGTGTTCTGCGCCCTGGCGAACATCTACTTTACATCACGGGTAAGCCCTATGATACGTTGCACAAGGTCATTGGCAAGCCTGGCGACGGCACAGGCTCCTTACAGGACTTTGGCATCGGCTACAATGAGGTCGCGCTCTTGGAGGATGGATCGCCGGATTGGCCAACTATCCAAGCGGCTATTCAGCCGAACACGAAGGTGATCGGCATCCAACGTTCACGCGGCTACTCGTGGCGACCGTCGTTCACGGTAGACCAAATCGGCGAAATGGTCCGATTTGTGAAAGAGATCAACCCCGAGCTGATTGTCTTCGTGGACAATTGCTATGGTGAATTTACCGAGCTGCAGGAGCCGACGCAGGTTGGCGTCGATCTGATGGCCGGCTCGCTGATCAAGAACCCCGGCGGCGGCATCGCCCCTTCGGGCGGCTATATCGCCGGGCGACGCGACCTCGTGGAACTCGCCGCGTACAGATTGACCGCCCCAGGTATTGGGGGCGAGGTCGGTGCCATGCTCGGCGCGACGCGAGCCATGTTTCAAGGGCTTTTCCTTGCCCCTCACTTGGTGGGGCAAGCGGTCAAGGGCTCGGTCTTCGCAGCTGCGATGTTCGAAGACCTCGGCTTTGTAAGCCATCCGCGCTGGGATGCACAGCGGACGGACTTGATTCAAGCGATCCGCTTCACCTCGGCGGAACATTTGATTACATTCGTGCAGGGCATCCAGAAGGCTTCTGCGGTGGATTCGCATGTCGTTCCAGAGCCTTGGGACATGCCTGGCTACGAGCATCCCGTCATTATGGCGGCGGGAACGTTCATTCAAGGAGGCAGCTTGGAGCTGTCTGCTGATGCTCCGATTCGCGAGCCGTATATTGCGTATATGCAAGGTGGCTTGACCTACTCACATTGTAAGTTAGGTGTACTAACGGCAATCCAACATATGGAAGACAAGGGATTACTGTGAAAATTTAAACTGTGAACAAACCTGACACTCCTTGACACGTTTTTGTTAGAAAGGTACAATAAGAGTGAGGTACTTACTGACCAGGAGTGATTAGCATGAGTGATGAGATACGTAGAAATATGGCGTTATTCCCTATCGGAATCGTCATGAAGCTGACTGATTTAACCGCAAGACAAATTCGCTACTATGAGCAACACGAACTGATCATCCCGGCACGAACTGCTGGTAATCAACGGCTCTATTCGTTTAATGACGTGGAACGTCTTCTTGAAATTAAAGATTTGATTGAAAAAGGCGTTAACATTGCTGGCATCAAGCAGGTTCTTATCCCTGTGGATAAAGATTCTGAAGATGCAACGATTCTTAACGAGCACACCGAAGTGAAGCGTAAAGAATTAACCGACTCTCAATTGCACAAAATGCTGAAGCAGCAGTTGATTGGCGGGGGAAAACGCCCGGATCAGGTTTCTTTGATTCAAGGACAGTTATCCAGATTTTACAAATAAAATTGTTGTCTAATCGCTTAACATTTGAGAGGAGAATGCACACGTGAGCTATAACATTAATTATTCCAAAGAAGATATTCTTCGCATCGCCAAAGCAGAAAACGTTCGTTTCATCCGTTTGCAATTCACAGACTTGATGGGAAGTATTAAGAACGTAGAAATTCCTCTGAGCCAGCTTGAGAAAGCGCTTGACAACAAAATGATGTTTGATGGATCTTCCATCGAAGGTTATGTACGTATTGAAGAGTCGGATATGTATTTATATCCGGATTTAGATACATGGGTTATTTTCCCATGGGTAACTGAAAGCAAAGTCGCTCGTTTGATCTGCGACATTTATATGCCAGATGGCACTCCGTTCCCTGGGGATCCGCGCGCCATTTTGAAAAACGCGTTGAAGCAAGCTGAAGAAATGGGCTATTCCGCTATGAACGTTGGACCAGAACCAGAATTCTTCCTATTCAAAACCGACGAAAAAGGTAATCCGACAATGGAATTGAATGACCAAGGTGGTTACTTCGATTTGGCTCCGATGGATCTTGGTGAAAATTGCCGTCGTGATATCGTGCTAACACTGGAAGAAATGGGCTTTGAAATTGAAGCTTCTCACCATGAAGTAGCGCCAGGACAGCACGAAATTGACTTTAAATATGCTGATGCAATTAAAGCGGCTGACCAAATTCAAACCTTCAAACTTGTTGTCAAAACAGTAGCTAGACAGCATGGCTTGCATGCAACGTTTATGCCGAAGCCTTTGTTCGGAATGAACGGTTCTGGAATGCACTGTCACCAATCCTTGTTCAAAGGTGAGACAAATGCATTCTATGATGAGAGCGACAAATTAGGCTTGAGCACAGTTGCAAGACAATATATGGCGGGCGTACTTCGTCATGCGCGTTCTTTTGCTGCGATTACGAACCCAACAGTTAACTCTTACAAACGTCTAGTTCCTGGTTATGAAGCTCCTTGCTACGTGGCATGGTCAGCAAGTAACCGTAGTCCGATGATTCGTATTCCAGCTTCCCGAGGCTTAAGCACGCGTGTTGAAGTTCGTAACCCGGATCCAGCGGCGAATCCTTACTTGGCGTTGGCTGTTATGCTTGCAGCTGGTTTGGATGGCATTAAGAACAAAATGCAGCTTCCTCCGCCAACAGATCGCAACATCTATGTGATGAGTGAAGAAGAGCGTGAAGCGGAAGGTATTCCTAGCTTGCCGCTGAACTTGAAACAAGCTTTGGACGAGTTACTTCGTGATGATGTTATTTGCGATACGCTGGGTGAGCATGCCCTTGCACATTTCTATGAGTTGAAAGAAATTGAGTGGGATATGTATAGAACGCAAGTTCACCAATGGGAAAGAGATCAATATCTGTCCCTTTACTAAAATAAACGAAACCCTTCACGCTCTTGGCGTTGAGGGTTTTTCTTTTTTTGGAGCAGCCTGTCATTGCCAATCCCTTATCAGGTACTGTATCATATAAATGGGTTTTATTTGACAACTAGATACGTAAAGCCCGTCTATCTCAAATTGGAGAATTGATGGGTTTTTTAACGCGAAGGAGACTAATTGAACTATGGACAATTTCAAGCGAAATTTAGAAAAGTACGCAGAGTTAGTGATTCGAATCGGGGTTAACTTGAATAAAGGCCAAGATTTGTTGATTGAAGCTCCCATAGAAACACTTGATTTAACGAGACTGATCGTTCAGAAAGCATATGAGGCTGGCGCGAAATTTGTCCATGTGCATTGGCAGGATGATGTCGTTACTCGTAATAAATTCGATTATGCGCAAGATGATTCGATGGACTACTACCCTGAGTGGTATACAACGATGCTCGAACGTTTTGTTGAGAATGGTGGAGCCTTATTGAACATTAAGGTGCCGAATCCGAATCTTTATGATGGTATTGACGCAAGTCTGATTTCTAGAGCATCCAAAGCTGCTTCGACTGCTAGAGCCAAGTATCAGCACTATGTGCGAACAGGTGAGTTTAGCTGGTGTTTAATCAAAGCTCCTACAGAAGCTTGGGCTTCTATTGTGTATGCGGATCTGCCAGATGAGCAGCGAATTCCTGCGATGTGGGATGCGATTTTCAAAATCAATCGTGTGTATGAAGAGGATCCTATTGCGGCTTGGCAGTCACACTTGGATAGGTTGAAGGCTACACATAGCTTGATGAATGAAAAAAGCTATAAAGCTCTGAGGTACCGGGCTACTGGTACGGATTTGCGTGTTGAGCTGCCAGAAGGACATATTTGGCTAGGTGGGGATAATGAGAACGCACGAGGCATCCGATATGTGGCTAATATGCCGACGGAAGAAGTATTTACCATACCAAACCGAACGGGTGTTAGTGGTACGGTGGCGAGTACGATGCCTTTGAATATTAATGGCGCGTTGGTGGATCGGTTTACATTTACTTTCGAAGCGGGTAAGGTAGTGGACTTCAAGGCTGAGGTTGGGCACGACCATTTGGCACGCTTATTGGATATGGATGAAGGGGCGCGCTACTTGGGTGAGGTTGCACTTGTACCGTTTGATTCTCCGATTTCCAATTTAAATCGTATTTTCTACAATACGGGCATTGATGAGAATGCTTCCTGTCACTTGGCATTGGGTAGCTGCTATCCAATTAATTTGAAGGATGGTACCAAGCTTTCCAATGCGGAATTGAAGGCTCGCGGAGGGAATACCTCTTTAATACATGTGGACTTTATGATTGGGTCTGCCGAGCTTGAGATCGATGGGGAATTAGCGGATGGTACGATCGAACCGATCTTCCGTGCGGGGAACTGGGTGTTGTCGTTTTAAAATAATGAAAAAAAGCAAGGCTCTCAAGTGTGTGATCACTTTGAGGGCCTTGCTTTTTTGGTATCCTTGGGCTTACATATCCCGGAACAAGCCGATTACGCGTCCAAGGATCGTCACGTTCTTCAATAGAATTGGTTGAAGCGCGGAGTTCTCCGGTTGAAGGCGAATATGATCCTTCTCCTTGTAGAAACGCTTGACAGTAGCTTCATCATCTTCGGTCATCGCGACAACGATATCGCCGTTATTCGCTGTTTGCTGTTGTTTGACAATGACATAGTCGCCATTGTGAATTCCAGCTTCAATCATACTGTCACCCATAATACTTAGCATGAACACGTTGTTATCGCCAACCATGCTTGAAGGGAGTGGGAAATAGTCTTCGATATTCTCAGTGGCTGTAATAGGAACACCAGCCGTTACTTTACCAACGAGGGGAACACGAGCGACGGAGACTGCGAATTGGGATTCGGCACCATCTAGTCCAAGAATTTCGATTGCACGTGGTTTAGTAGGATCTCGACGAATCATGCCTTTTTTCTCAAGACGCTCCAAATGCCCATGTACGGTTGAACTCGAAGCTAGTCCAACAGCTTCGCCGATTTCTCTAACAGAAGGCGGGTAGCCCTTATCTTTCACTTCGTTCTTAATGAATTCCATTATTGCTTGTTGACGCTGCGAAATTTTACTCATAAGTTATCACTCCAATACTGGGAATCATTACCCAAAGTATAACATAGAACCCGAGTTCGTACAAACATAAGTTCGAGAAACGGTTGACTCAAACATGTGTTCGTGTTATTCTAATATCAGAACAAATGTTTGGGGGATGATTTTTATGTATATGGCTTATTCACAATCGAACACAACAACAACACTTCAAGGTACTGCTCACACATCCAGAGGGATGACGAATAAACGGGGTTATGCGAAACTACTACTTCGTTTCTTGTTGATCGCAGCTATTCTTGGCACTGTGTTTTCGTTTGGTGCGATTGTACAAGCCTATGCAGGTGATGGGACCGTTACAGTGGCTACATCAATCGCTTCTGTTCAACCATCGGTGAAAGCTACCGAGCACGAGAAAATTGTCATCCAAAGCGGGGACACGCTATGGGAAATCGCAGACGCTCACAAAAAGAAGAGTGAGAACACTCGTTCTTATGTCGAGAAATTGAAATCATTCAATCATTTGTCGAGCAGTTCTTTGCAAGAAGGGCAAGTTCTATTACTTCCTTAATGAACGAATTCTAAGTTAATTATATAGATGAATGTACGAGACATAGTCGCCTGTTGCTATGTCTCTTTGCGTTGTATCCTTGACAATCCCAATCGGTGATGGCAAAGTAGTACTCATATTAAAATTTTGACTGGGAGGATTACAATGAGTGACAGCATGGATAAGACGATTGAACGTATCAATGAACTAGCTCGAAAGGCGAAGACGGTTGGCCTTACAGACGCAGAGTTAGAGGAACGTAACGAACTAAGAAAGATCTATATAAATGCGTTTAGAGGTAATCTTAAGGTCCAACTAGATTCCATTAAGTTTACTGACGAAGAGAAATAAGCTTACACATAGATACTACATTCAAAGGGGAAATGAATGATGACGTTGAAAGCTGTGCTGTTTGATTTGGATGATACGCTGTTATGGGATGATCGCAGTGTGGAGGAGGCTTTTGCTGCAACCTGTGCCGAAGCGGCGAAGCATGTTCGTGTAAACCCAGAGGAATTAGAAGCATCTGTTCGTAAAGAAGCGAGAAGCTTATATGAATCCTTTGAAACATTCCCATTTACCAAAATGATCGGGATCAACCCGTTCGAAGGTCTATGGGCTAATTTCACACAGGGTGAAGATGAAAACTTCCGTAAATTAGAGAAGCTTGCACCTGGCTATCGCACAGAATCTTGGACGAGAGGGCTTGCTGCTCTTGGAATTGAAGATCGTGAGCTTGGGTACAAGCTAGGTGAATTGTTTGCAGCTGAACGCCGCAGTCGTCCTTATGTTTATGAAGAAACCTTCCGTGTATTGGATGCTTTGAAAGGCAATTACAAGCTTCTTCTATTAACAAACGGTTCGCCAGATCTGCAAAAAGAGAAATTAGCAGGTGTTCCTGCGATTGCTCCATACTTTGATCACATTATTATTTCAGGTGAATTTGGACAAGGGAAACCAGCTGCAGCTATTTTCAATTATGCACTAGGGTTACTTGAGATCGAAGCAGAGGAAGGCATTATGATTGGGGACAAGCTAACGACGGATATTCTGGGGTCGGGAAGCATTGGTATGCGTAACATTTGGATTAATCATCACGGACTCCAAAGCGGCGATGAGATCGTACCTGCGTATGAAGTATCCCGTCTGCAAGAAATTTTGCCGATTATTTCAAACGGTTAAGTCTAAAGGTCATGAAGAAAGCCCAGCAGCTATGCAAGACTTAATGGTCTTGAAGTGCTGCTGGGCTATTTTTTGCGGAAATGAAATTAGGCTTTATTAAATTGTGGATCATCAACATTGTAAGCAACCCAGCCATCTTTTTCGATGAAAAGGCGAACAGCAACGATTTCACGATTATCCATCAAGGTGAAGAAGTGATTCGTGTTCTCAGGAACGGAGATCACGTCACCTGGCTCAAGTTCAACATCGAAATAGCCATGTTCTTCGGATTTGATAATGAAAATCCCTTTACCAGAAACGATAGCCCGGATTTCATCTTCGGTGTGCGTGTGCACTTGTTCGAACTTTTTGAGAAGTTCTTCAATATTTGGAGTTACATCAGAAAGGGAGATAACGTCCCAAATTTCGTAACCGCGTCTAGCAGCTAGATCTTTAATTTCAGCTTCATAAGTGGAAATGATTTCTGCTTTCTCATCATCACTAAGGATAAATTTCTCGCGAAGCGCTACAGGTAGCTTGTTAGCGTCCCAGTGCTCATAGACAACTTCTTGACTATCCAAGAAGGCTTTAACTTCAGCTTCGCCTTCGATACGTTCATTGGTATTGCGAATTCTAATTTGTGCCACGTAACATCCCTCTTTCATAAATAAATATAACCATATTATAGAGGATATCAAGCTCACTGTCGATGGAAGGATATAAGTTTTTCCGATAAAACCTATAGGAATTAATCATAATTCAAAATCTTTTCATAGAAGCCGTATTCTGTTACACTAAATCTTAACATAATTTGTCGTTTTTTTTCTTCCACATAAGAATTAAGAAGTTTCCGGCTCTCGGAAAAACAAATTCTTATTGGCGATAAAAACAACCTTTATAACGCGGTCGCTCATCCACGAATGACTTCGATAGAAGTTTTTATCATTTCGGTTTAGGAAAAGTTGAAAGGGAGTCTTGCCATGAAGAAACCACCGATTCAAGAACAGCTTAAGAAGAAGATTATGATCCTAGATGGTGCCATGGGTACGATGATTCAGCAAGAGAATTTGACAGCTGAGGATTTCGGTAGTGATGACCTGGATGGATGTAATGAAATCCTATGTGTTACACGCCCAGATGTGATTCAAAAAATTCATGAAGCTTATTTCGCCGCTGGCGCTGATATGATAGAAACGAATACGTTCGGAACGACGAGTGTTGTTTTGGCGGAGTACGACTTACAAGACCGTCATCGGGAGTTAAACATCGCTGCTGCAAAATTGGCGATTGCTGCTGCTGAGAAATATTCGACGCCAGAATGGCCTCGGTATGTAGTGGGCGCCATGGGACCAACGACCAAAACCTTGTCGGTGACAGGTGGCGTGACGTTTGAGCAATTGGAAGAAAGCTACTATCAGCAGGCACTTGCCCTTGTAGAAGCGGGCGTAGACGCGATGCTGCTTGAGACTTCCCAAGATACACTGAATGTGAAAGCAGGCAGTATTGGGATTCGCAGAGCTTTTGAAACGTTAGGCGTAGAGCTTCCAATTATGATTTCCGGTACGATTGAGCCAATGGGCACAACGCTGGCCGGGCAAAATATTGAATCCTTCTATATTTCCCTGGAGCATTTGAAGCCGATCTCGATGGGCTTGAACTGTGCGACGGGACCCGAATTTATGCGTGATCACATTCGTACGCTTTCAGGTATTGCGGATACAGCGATCAGTTGTTATCCAAATGCAGGCTTGCCGGATGAGAATGGTCACTATCACGAATCTCCGGAATCCTTGGCGAAAAAAATGGCTGGATTTGCTGAGCAAGGCTGGATCAATATTGCCGGAGGCTGCTGCGGAACGACACCAGATCACATTCGGGCAATAGCAGAGACACTTGCGAATTATCAACCAAGAACGGAATACGGCACTCATCCACCTGCGATTTCTGGTATTGAGACCGTTTATATCGAGCCTGAAAACCGTCCTATCATGGTTGGTGAACGGACGAATATTTCCGGATCCAGAAAGTTTAAGCGTCTAATTAAAGAAGGTAAGTTTGAAGAGGGCTCTGAAATCGCTCGTAATCAAGTGAAGAACGGCGCTCATGTGATCGACATTAATCTACAGGATACGGATATTGATGAAGCCTATGCGGTAGAGGAATTCATGCAAGAGGTTGTGAAAAAGGTAAAAGTACCTTTAATGATTGACTCGACCTATGATCATATTATCGAGCTTGGACTCAAGTATTCACAAGGTAAAGCGATCATTAACTCGATTAACTTAGAAGATGGAGAGACGAAATTCGAAGGGATTTTACCTCTGATTCACCGCTACGGGGCATCGGTCGTATGTATTCTAATTGATGAGAGTGGCCAAGCGGTTTCGCGTCAAGCGAAGATTGAAGTGGCAACTCGTTCGTATGAGCTTCTAACTGGGAAGTACGGCATGAATCCAGAGGATATTATTTTTGACCCGAATATGTTCCCTGTCGGCTCAGGAGATCCTCAATACATTGGTTCCGCTGTGGAAACAATTGAAGGGATTAAGCTGATTAAAGAGAAGTATCCGCTCGCAAAAACAATTCTCGGACTAAGTAACATCTCATTCGGCTTACCGGATGCGGGTCGCGAGGTTCTGAACTCTGTTTACTTGTACCACTGTACGAAGGCAGGACTTGATTATGCGATCGTAAATACGGAGAAACTAGAACGGTATGCGTCGATTCCTGATACAGAGCGTCAGCTAGCAGAGGAGCTCATTTATAATACGAATGATGAGACCTTGGCGAATTTCGTTGCCCATTTCCGTGAGAAAAAGGTGGAAAAGAAGGAGAAGATCTCGAATCTATCTCTGGAAGAGAGACTAGGCTCTTATGTTGTTGAAGGCACGAAGGAAGGATTAATTCCGGACTTGGAGATTGCTCTTCAAACCTATTCCCCGTTAGAAGTTATTAATGGACCGCTCATGAAGGGGATGGAGGAAGTTGGTCGTCTGTTCAATAACAACGAACTCATCGTTGCTGAGGTGCTTCAAAGCGCTGAGGTGATGAAAGCATCCGTTAATTATTTGGAGCCGTTCATGGAGAAATCCGAGACTGCGGTGAAGGGTAAAATTATTTTGGCAACGGTCAAAGGGGACGTTCACGATATTGGTAAAAATCTCGTGGAAATCATCCTTTCCAATAACGGGTACAAGATTATCAATCTAGGGATTAAGGTACCGCCAGAACAAATTATTGAAGCTTACCGCAGAGAGCAAGCGGATGCGATCGGGTTGTCAGGGTTGCTAGTAAAGTCAGCCCAGCAGATGGTTATTACGGCGCAGGATTTACGCACAGCGGGCGTGGATGTACCGATTCTCGTTGGTGGTGCAGCACTTACGCGCAAATTCACCAAAACGCGGATTCAGCCAGAGTATGAAGGCGTTGTTCTTTATGCGAAGGATGCCATGGATGGACTTGATATTGCCAATCGTCTGAGTGATCCAGAGCAACGCAAACGGTTGATCCAAGAGCTTCGTGAAAGCCTGGAATCTGATGTCATGGATACAGGCAGAAAAGAAGAGAAACTGCCTCAGCTAACGCGAGTGAGTTCTTCCGCTGTTTCCAAGGATCTGCCAGTTCAGGTGCCTCAGGATACTGATCGACATATCTTACGTGACTATCCGATTAGTCATTTGATGCCTTATGTGAACATGCAGATGCTGCTAGGGCATCACCTTGGGTTGAAGGGTAAAGTGGAGCAGCTGCTCAGCGATAAAGATACCAAAGCGATTCAGCTGAAGGATACGGTCGACTCGATCCTCCATGCAGCGCAGCATAACGGCATTATTAAAGCTCACGGCATGTATCGCTTCTTCCCAGCGCAATCAAACGGGAATGATGTGATCGTTTATGATCCTTCGGATACTAGCAAAGTGCTCGAAACGTTCACGTTCCCTCGTCAAGACAAAGAGCCGTACCTCTGTTTAGCCGATTATTTGAAATCCGTCGAAAGCGGCGAAATGGATTATGTTGGTTTCTTACTCGTGACAGCAGGCCATGACATAAATGAATTGGCAAAGGAATGGCGTGATAAAGGGGATTATTTGAAATCCCATGCGCTGCAAGCGACAGCACTGGAAGTCGCTGAAGGCTTTGCGGAGCGCGTGCATCACATCATGCGTGATGTCATTGGCATTGCGGATCGTGTGGACATGACGATGCAAGAAAGATTTGGGGCCAAATATATCGGACAACGCTTCTCGTTCGGCTACCCGGCATGTCCAAATCTTGATGATCAAGCGAAGCTGTTTAATTTGCTGAAGCCAGAGGATATCGGCGTTGAATTGACAGAGTCATTCATGATGGAGCCGGAAGCCTCCGTATCTGCAATTGTTTTTGCACATAAAGAAGCACGTTATTTTAACGTAGGATAAGCATGTGAGAGCGAGGCAGCCAGGGTGAACAATCATGTTCCGCGGCATCCTCGCTTTCCGTTTTGCCGATGTGATATTGAGATAGAATGGAGTTAGGCTTGTGGACTTGTACTTTTTGGGAACGGGGGCTGGCATGCCCTCCAAACAGCGTAATGTAACTTCAATTGCCCTGAATTTATTAGACGAACGGGGAACCTACTGGCTGGTTGATTGCGGTGAAGGAACACAGCAGCAGATTTTGAACTCGCCAGTGAAGTTAGGGCGTACGGAGAAAATTTTCGTCACACATTTACATGGTGATCATCTGTATGGACTACCTGGTTTGTTGACCAGTCGCTCCTATTTGGGAGGGGATACTCCATTAACTTTGTATGGTCCGCGTGGACTCAAGCAATTTGTTGATACAGCTTTAGAAGTCAGCGGAGCTCATCTAAGCTATACACTACACCTTGTTGAGCTTGATGAAGAGGGGATTATTTTCGAAGATGAAAGCTTTCTTGTGGAAACAGCTCGCTTAGAGCATCGCATTGAATGTTTTGGTTTCCGAATCGTGGAGAAGGATCAACCTGGGAAGCTGTTGAATGAAAAGCTCAAGGAACTTGGTATACCTGCGGGTCCAATCTATGGTCAATTAAAGCAAGGTCAATCCGTTCAGCTCGAGGACGGCCGGATCATTCATGGGCAAGATTTCTTAGGCGCTCCCGTTCCTGGGCGAGTGGTTGTCATTCTAGGTGACACACGCTATTGTGAGGGGGCCAAAAAGTTAGGCCGTGGTGCTGATGTTCTCGTGCACGAAGCGACATTCGCGATGGATAAGCAGGAGCTTGCGTATGCGTTTGATCACGCGACTTCAACCGATGCGGCAAGGACTGCGCAGGAGGCAGGTGCAAATGCCTTGATCATGACGCATCTAAGCTCCCGGTATCAGGGTGAGAGCGTGAATTTGCTGCTTCACGAGGCGCAGCAAATTCACGCCAACAGTCACTTGGCGAGGGATTTCTGGAGCTTTGAAGTACCGCGTAAAGTGTAAATGAAATAAGCTTCTTTCGCTAGTTACTTAGCGAGAGAAGCTTATTTTTACATTTCAACGTCAATTTCCTGCGTTCACCTCATACACTAAACAAAACCAACGAAAATCGAGGTGAAAGTATGGAAATTACACTTGGTGAAGTGCTGCTTTCTACCTTTATATCCTCGATCTTTTTCATAATGATTAAGGAAATCAGGAAGTCTTACAAAGATTCAGAATAGTTGGGAATTTATATCAGAAGCCCTATACGGAATGCTAGGGCTTCTGATAAAATAAATGTAAACGCTTTATAAATGGGGGTGGACATGACGTATTCGGTTTACAGAGCGACTGTATACCATATCTCCTTTTTTATTTTTATTTGTGCTATATTTGGGATTTTATGTATATCGAAGGATACATATGCCTCTGAAATACCGGTTTCTCAAGGTAAATCTGTAGTGGCATCATCTGTTACAGGAGCTACATATAGTGCAAGTCAAGCGGTGGACGGATTCATCTATACGAAATGGGCAGCAAGCACTTTACAACTTCCGCAATGGTTAACGGTAGACCTTTCGCAGAATGTGCATGTTGCTCGAGTTGAAGCGGTGTTTGAACATGTGAATAGTTCCTATGCGTACAAGATAGAATCCTCTATTGATGGTATCAACTGGAGCATTTTTGCGGATCGTTCCGCGAATTCAACGATTAACTTTCCTTTTTATTCGGATAGCGGTGATGTTCTCGCAAGATTCGTCCGATTACAAGTGCTGGGCGTTGGGTCACCTGGGGATCTAGCCAGTGTTTATGATTTTCGAGTCTATTCAACGAATGAACCTCTTGCCCTGCTCTCACAAAATAAGACAACGGCTGCGTTTAGTAGTTTTTCCGGCAGCTGGGGCTCTGATAAAGCGGTGGATGGTCAATTATTATCCAGTTGGGCACCAAGCAGTACTTCATTGCCACAATGGCTGGTGGTAGATCTCGGTCAGCTGCGCAACGTGCAGCGGTTTGAGACGACCTACACAAATCAGCAAGATGTATATGGGTACAAAATTGATTTTTCTGTCGATGGTCTTACCTGGTATACCTTTACGGATCGTACAACGAATACGCTGAGGGGAGAACCGCGTTATGTGGATGAAGGGAATGTCACTGCACGATATTTCCGACTGACGACGACAAGTGCAGCTTCAGGCGGATACGCAAGTGTCGCAGAATTTCAAATTTATGGAACAGATAACGGCTCGAACAACCCACAGACGCTAACTCGTATTTATTTGAATGAGGAAAGTTATCGTGTACAACCAGGCGAAACTATAGCTAGTTATTTGACAGGGGTTTACGCAAATGGGCACACCAATAGTATCCAAACTGGCGCCACCTTTAGAATCGCAAATACCGCTATAGCAACAGTAAATGCGAATGGTGTTATCACAGGAGTTGCTTCTGGGACAACAACGTTGACGGTAAACTTCAATGGCCAAACGACAACAGTTGACATAATCGTGTCTCCAACTTTGGTGAATGTCAATCGTATAGCATTTGATAGCTATTCGTATACGCTCCCAATTGGTGCCACCCGGACTCCCGCTGTGATTGCGTATAAGAATGACAGCACTACCCAAACTCTGACAAGCTTGACCTATGTGAGCTCAAATCCTGCGGTGGCTAGTGTCAACGCAAGTGGTATGGTGACAGGGATATCAGCGGGCGTATCAACGATCACAGCTAATTATGGCAGCTTCACGGCATCAGCGAGTGTACAAGTGACAATTCCAGTAAGTCGGATCGAACCAGATGAAAGCTCATTATTGTTGGACGTAAACGCAACACATTATCTCATTATTCATGCTTATGATAGTCAAAATAATGCATCCGATGTAACTTCGAGTACGACTTTCGTAAGTTCAAATTCATCCGTTGTCTCCATTAGCAGTAGTGGTTATATCACAGCCTTGCGTGCAGGGAGTGCAATCATCACTGCGACGTATAATGGTATCTCTACAACTGTGTATGTCACAGTAGCGCTCAAAGATATCTTAGCTCCAAATTGGAATTATGGTTCAAGTGTAACTATAACACCGGTTTCAGGTACTTCTATAACGCTAACTTGGTCGGCAGCAACGGATAATGTTGGGGTCACTTCCTATCGGGTATATAAGGATTCGGAACTCATTACGACTGTGAGCGGAAGTGAGCTCTCTACGGAGTTATCGGAATTAACGACGGGCACGAATATGAGGTTTAAAATTGAAGCGGGAGATTTAGCGAACAATTGGTCTTCTAATGGACCAACAGCTACTTACACGATCACTGGAGGCTTGAAACTATCAGGTTCTTCCACACTCCTTCTAACGAGTGATCGGGTACGCGAAGCCGCACCAGACGGCAGTGTGCTTTCAAGAATCCGTATCGATGAGAGTGAGTTACGGGAGGCTTTCACCGCTTTAAATAATGGTTCGGCTTCCTTATTGTCCATGCAAATTCAGGATGACAATGATACGACAGTGGTTGAATTCTCAGCTAGCTTGTTAAACGAACTGCAAGGAATAGGGACGAACGGAAGTCTCCAACTAGATTTGGCGGCGATTCAGGTTACAATCCCATGGCTTCTTTTCAAAAATCATGTAGGTGAAGCTGAAGAAACGAATGGACTATTTGCTGTGAAAATTCGGCATGAAGCTGGTCAGCTTGCGGAAACTTTAACGGGGATAGCGGTCTCTGAACACGCAAACCTGCTGCTCACAAACCCACTAGAGTTCGAAATCCAAGCAAGTGGCAATACGATTCGTTATTACGAAAACATGCATGTGGAGAGAGCCATTGCTCTTCCAGGCACTTCGTACTCACCCAATGTGACTGCTGTTCGATTAGATGTAGATTCAGGGAAAATATCCTTTGTACCTTCCCTACTTAAAGGTGGGGATAATAGTTGGAAAATGGTGATAAAAGATCAGTATGGCGGAATATACACCATCATCCAGAAGGATAGGCATTTTGAAGATATGGGAACGCACTGGGCGAAAGAGGATGTAGAGAAACTTGCGTCCAAAAGCATCATCACTGGGGTTGATGATCAGAACTTTGCGCCAGAGAAGGAAATCTCACGTGCTGAGTTTGCTACATTACTGATTCGTGCCCTAGGCATCCGAGTAAGCGACTCTGATACGGGAACCTCAGGGTTTAGGGATATCCACGCTATAGACTGGTATGCGCAAATGGTTAACACAGCGGCTAAAGCGGGCTTAATCGATGGATATGAGGATGGGACCTTCCGACCTTCTCAGCAGGTAACGCGCGAACAGATGGCTGCTATGATCAAACGAACGATTCAAATCACAGGAAGCCAGCAAGAGAGCTATGCACAGGATTCGATTCTTAAGTCATTTAGCGATCAGCATGCGATCGATAACTGGGCAAGAGATGCGATGGCCTTTACCCTGCAAAAAGGGTTGATTCAAGGAGTTACAGAGACACAGCTTAATCCCAATGCCTTTGCAACGCGAGCGCAAGCAGCAGTCATGTTGAAAAGGTTATTAATTTATTTGAAATTTATGAATTAACGAGTCCGAAGAACGCATTTCGCCAGTAGGCGATTGTGTTCTTTTTTTTCATTTTCAAGACGAATGTCACGATGATTACAAATTCTTCACAACACGCAAATCAGCAGAAAATAAAGCTCTGTTAATCTAGAATTGTAAACTCTAGTTGAAGGGCGTGAGGAAGAATGAATGGAGTACCTCTATTAACGGCGCCACAACCTGCAAAGCTGATGATGAAGCTTGCAAATCGTGCTGAAGAAATTGAGCAAGCGATGCAACTGCGATACCAGATTTTCGTAGAAGAAGAGAAAAATTTACGCTTGATGAATGAACAAAGAATTGAAACCGATGTGTATGATTCGTATTGTGATCATCTTATTGTCAAAGATCTCGAAACGGATCAGGTCATCGGGACATATCGACTTCTTCCTGGGGACCGCGCATGCGAGGGAATTGGCTTCTATTCGGAGACAGAATTTGATTTAAGCGCTATTTCGGAATTGAAACAACAATCCTTGGAGTTGGGACGCAGCTGCATTGTACCTGCTTATCGTGGGGGTAGGGCGATTCAAATGCTGTGGGAAGGGATTGCTGATTATATCAACGGGCGTAATTTCACACATTTAATCGGATGTGCCAGTGTTCATTTTTCAAATATAGAGGATTTAAACGAGATGTATTCGATGCTGAGGCAGAAACAGGTGTTGACTGACCGTTATGGGATAATGCCGCTGGATACACATCGAATTTCAGGGCTCGCTCATATTGAACTCGCTGGTAACGAGAAAGAAATGTTTCGCAAGCTGCCTCCTTTGATGAAAGGCTATCAGTGGTTAGGGGCTGAAATTGGCGGGGACCCTGCCTATGATGAGCTTTTTGGGACTGTGGATTTTTTCATTATATTACAAAAGGATAAAGTGGCGCGGCGGTACAAACGTCATTTTCTTGATACGGAGTGAAATGAGGTGTTCTTGCCTTGTATGAATGGATAGCTAAGCTAACTTCAGGTGAAGGAAAAGAAAGTCGTTTGGAGCGAATCCTACCCATTTTCCCATTGTGGATGATGTCGTTATTATGTGGCATGTTAGCAGCTGTATGGTGTGTGGTTTCACGTAATGGGTTTCTGGAACGCGTGGAACATAATTTGGCCGATCTCTTAGCCCCTATGTCGAGACGCAAAATAAGGTCACTGAGGCGGCGTTATGTGAGGAATGTGGTTTTCTCGCTGTATGAAATTTTTTTCTTATCGAATCGATTGAATGAGCGCAATTTCGAGCTGCAGGGTGAAGAACATTTACAAGCTGCGAAGCAATTGGCAAAAGGGAAAGGGTTTATCATTTACACGCCGCATGTGGGTAACTTTTTCAGTTATTATTGGTTCTTAACCAAACGTTTTGATTGTCTTACCGTTGCTTCCGCGGGAAGCCCTGAGCTGCTGCCGCTATATATGAAATTTGCTGCCTTAGGTTGTAAAGGGTTAGATTACGACAGTGTTCCGCCAATCGAGCTGTACCGGACCTTGAAAAATCATATTCAATCTGGAGGGGTCGTCTTTCTGTTAGGTGATTTCTGGCGGTCTTCATTTCCGTTATCGCAATTATTCGGAAGAGTTACTCGCACACCAGAAGGTGCAGCAATGCTAGCGCATGAACAGCAGGTGCCAATTGTACCTTTCTATGGGTATAGGAAGCGAAATTTCAAACATCGGCTTATTGTTGGAACTCCAATTAGCCTAAATGCACAGTTGGAGCGAACTTCGCGTACTACTAGAGCAGATACGAATCTTATGCTTAATCATTTCATTGAACGAGTTATTCGCGAACAGCCTGCTTCTTGGTTTTATTGGTTTAACGTTCATGAACGTTGGGAGAACGTTCAGCAGCATGTAATAACATAAGAACGGGGGAACGATATATGGATTCAGCAAGCCACTTATTGTTTGGAGTAAGCCTCGCAGGGCTAGCGTGTTTGGAACCATCGGTTGTGCAAGAGCCTGCTCTTGCACAAGCTATTCTCGTGGGAACATTAGCAGGATCTTATGCGCCAGATTTAGATACCGTTGCTCGATTACGAGGCTATGCTAGTTATATCCGAATTCATCGCGGAGTGACGCATTCTTTACCGGCTCTGCTTATATGGCCGCTAATAATAAATTTACCGCTTGCGGCGGTATTTGGAGTTTGGGGTCACTTCCTAAGCCTATTCCTATGGACGTTTCTTGCTGTTGTCTGCCATGTGGGGCTTGATGCTCTGAATGTATATGGTGTTCAATGTTTACGGCCTTTTACGAAAAAATGGGTGCATTTGGATACACTATGTCTCTATGATCCTTTCTTGTTTGTGCTTCATGCAGCAGGAGGAATCCTCTGGTTTGTCGTTTGGCGAGGAGAGTCAGGGAGTCATATCGGGGAGATGTTCGCGCTTATATTTGCAGCTACGCTCTTATATATTGTGTTTCAATCTTCCAAGCGTAAGGCTCTTATAAAACTTATTCGTAACGAGTTAAAGCAAGCCTCCGGGGATTGTCGACTTGTGCCTAGCTTGAAGTGGTCCTATTGGCAGTTTGTTTTTGAAAGTGACACGAGCTACTATTTGGGCGAGATTCGAAATCATCAGGTTCTTGTCTTAGAGCAGTACAGTCGCAAAGATTACAATCGCGAGGCTTCTCATCCGATTGTGAAAGCATCCATGGGAACCGAAGGTGTACGTGCTTTTCTGTACTTTGCTCAGCACATTTATGTGTCTTGGAAAGAGAAGAATGGCGGTTATGAAGTACAATGGCGCGATATGCGCTTCTGGCACAATCGGAAGTTCTCCTTCGGGGTTGATGTCCACCTTGATCGTGATATGAAAGTGGTAAGTGATCGTATCGGGATGGACAAAAAAGCATGGGACCCTCCGTTTGTGTAAACTAACTTGTAAAGTCTCACTCCATTGTGGAGTGAGGCTTTTTGCATTTGACCGTACATACGAATTGATCCCAAATTGTCATTTTAATAGAAGGGGAATCCGTAGTCGGAATCGAATATATGGTACAATAGTCCTAGGTACATAGGTATTTGTAAGTTGAGAATATGTAAAATAGGAGCGGGATTGGATGAATAGAAGAGAACCGCGTGATGAAGGCTTTACGCTAATCGAAGTGCTAGCGGCGACGGTTATTTTGTCAGTGGTTTCGATGGCTATGATGGCTTTCTTCATACAGGCCATGTCCTATAATAAAGGCAATCAGAATAAGACCGTGATGATCAATTTGGCGAGAAATGCATTGTTTTATTTGGAGAAGCAGCCGTTTAATGATATGAAGACTTATTTTGAGACAAATGCGGTTATTGATCTTCAACTCTCCCAATGTAATATAGTGTCGGGACCGCTCAAATGCAGCTCAGAGGAACCAGTTCTAGAAAAAATGATTGGGCTTTGGGATGTGTTTAATCCGGAAGTGAACGGGAAGCAGTATGAGGTAACGGTGAAGTATCAAAGTGAGTTGACTGATGCTTCGAAAGCAACGAATACAGTGAAATTCAATTATTTGATTCCGATTTCTGTCACCGTAAAAGATAAGCATACATCGGATAATAGCTCTCGCAATCAAGCTAACGTAGAGGGGTATATTTTGGATGAATCGATTCGTTAATAGATTGTTAAAACAGGATGAGGGCTTATCGTTAATTGAGTTAATCGCTGCACTGACCATTCTTTCTTTAGTGATGGGAACCATTTATGGCGTGATTACGTTCGGCTATACGTCTTACAATAAAGTAAAGGTAGAGAATGAATTGCGGGATGAGGCAGACATTGTAATGTCAACAATTATGACGGAATTGTACACGGTTGGCCCGACGACGATTGAAAGTGAAGAAGGTGTGAATGGCATTATACTCACCCGGAAAGATGTAATTGATTCCGCAACCTCGTACAGTGAAATATACTTTGATCCCGTACAGTCGGGTGCCAAAAATCAGTTTCGATATGGCGATCCGAAGAAAGCGCCGTCAACGTTAAAAGCACTCGACATTGCGTCCGACCTCAAGGGCTCGACCATTCAACTTGAGTGCGGATCCATTAAGCAGTGCCATAGCGGACTTATCGTAGTAGATTTACATCTCATGCAGAAAGATGCGAAAGGGATCGCGCATACTTTGAATTTAAAAAGCAGATTCGGTTTTTAATGGGGGAGTGCGATTGTGTTCAAGCGATTAAAGGATGAGCGTGGCGCTGCACTGCTGCTTGTGCTTTTTATTATTATCATATTTACATTGCTTGGAATGGCATTGATTAGTGCTAGTATTGGTGGGGCTGTTCGGACTCAAACAAAGCAGAAAGATGTACAGAGTGTTCATTTGGCTGAAAAGGCCTTAAATGAGGCTGTTGCCATCATCCAAGGGATGTTGGCGGGCCAAAAGTCAATTAATTTGGAACTTCTTGAGAATCAATTGGAAGCTGTGATGCTTGTGGTGAATAAATCGAATGACATTAGCACCGAGTACGATCAGCAATACGGGGAAGGTCAATCCATCGTTAAGACGGAAGCCAAACTGGAGAAAGATTTGGCTCATCCAACGATAACGGTACAAGTCACAGCTTCAATTCAGGGGGTTACACGTAAATTAGAGCAGTCTTTGGTTGTGAATGGGTATCCGGATGTTCTGAAATACGCTGCAGGCTCAGAAGATGGTAATTTAATCATAAACGGTTCACCTTATTTTCTTGGAGAAGACAACAATGGTGGAGGGCTCTACGCCGGTAAACAGCTGTTGATTAAAAACGAAGCTGAATATTTTTATGAAAGTGAAACGAAGAAACACGAGCCAACCAAGTTCCCGGACCTTGTAGGAACTGCCTATGTGCAATCGTTATCGGACATCAAATACTGTGATACTCCCAAATGTACAAGCTATAAATCAATTCAAGAGGTTAGTGGAGATGGCAATGCCAAAAAAGCAAGTAACATACTAGGTCAAACCAGTATCCAACAAATCAAAAGCAATAAAGATTTTATCGGAATCAATATGGACGAATCGTTTATTGATAAGCTAACCGAAGCAATTGGTGGCGGGAGTGTCCAGTGGACTGCGATTGAATCCAGGTACAAGCATCAAATGAGTGATGTCATGGATTATTTAATTGGATCCAAGAACTTGTTTGCTATCAGCCCACTACAACCTGAAACGAATGAAGAGGCTGAGACTTATGACCAAGCCTTAGCTGCATATAAGTTATTGGTAGAATCCGGAGAATTAGACGGTTCGGTTCTGCATCGTGGTGATTTTAATTTGAATAATCTGGATTATTCGCAATTATTATTTGACAACACCGAAGGTCATGGGAAAAATTTAAGAACGGATCCCGATTCAGACGGTTATAGTAAAAGCAATTGGTTCATCATCGATGGTGATTTGAACATAACCAATACGTTAACAATACCGATTCAAGTAAGGGCAAATATCCTAGTAACTGGGGATGTCCATATTACGGGCAACGTGAAAATGGATGCTACCATCTTTGCATTAGGTGAAACGGTGATAGAGGATGCTTCTATAACGGGCTTAGACGATCGAGAACTTGTATTGATGAGCAAAGGGAGCATATTAATAACGAGAGTTAATACGAATGGTGATGGAAAGTTTAAAAATATTGATGAGAACCAATTTAGCAAAGCCTTTGGTTTAGTTCAAGATCACAGTGCTGTTATTCAACGATTGGATGCTTTCTTCTATACCGATTCTACGGCTGAATTGTATGGGGTAGGATCGATTTTCTGGATTAAAGGTGGTTTCTTCGCCAAACATGATCTTACGATTAACGCGTTAAGGGGATTTGCACAGGTCTATAACGGGGACATCGTCGGTGAAGAAAATCAACCTTCGATCCTTGGCACGCGTGCCAGATTCATTATTTCGTATAATAATGAAATTTTTGATCATCAATCTGCCGCATTGCCGCGTATTAAGTCGGTTCAATTAATTCGAGGGAAGAAGAAAATGTCTGATCAATAAGAGGAATGAAAAAAGGCTGCCGAGTAATCGGCAGCTTTTTCAGTTTAGTATTTATTTTGGAATTTCTTCCGCTCCTCGACAATGATTTGAACGGAATCCGAGAGAGAAGGATTGGACTTATCGGATACCTTTACTGTGGCAGTACCTACATGTTCAGCTTTTACAACGCCATTTTCAATTGAAATGATCCCTGGAGTTCCAATTATAGCCCAGTCTAGCATCGTGAATGCACGATCTTTAAGTTGGCTAGGGACGATTTTTAATGGTGTCCAAAGGTCTTTCGAATTTTCAGTCGCGCTATCCACGAACAATGTTATTGGACCATCTGGTAGTAAAATACTCGTAAGAACTTCTTTTATTTCGATAGTTTTCGTATCAGTTTTATCACCAACCTGCACCTTAACAATGACTTTGCCTTCTTGCTTACCGGTTAGTTTCACTTCATTTGGTGCGATAGTGGTCCATTCTGCAAGGTCTGTTGCGTTTGTATTATTACCCTTTTTAATGGACCATTCGAAGCCACTATGTACCGCATCTGGACGTGTAATGATGGCTTTCAAGTTGACGGAATCACCTACTTTGATAGTCTCGAGTGCTCCCGTTATTGAAACACTTTTGACAGGGTTTGTTAGGTTAATCGTAAAATTCGCTGGATACGGTGTACGTACATGCGAGTCATTGTGTTCGGCTATGAGCGTTACACTTCCAGTTACAATCCCGGCTTTAACCCCTTCGAATTGATAGTGATAGCTATCATTTCCTTCGTTATACTTGACAAACTCTTTATTTGGATCATTAACCGTCCATTTGACCGATCCAGGGACGACTGTTTGATTCGTAGAATCGAAGGAAGCAATGAGCTCCATTGATTCACCTACCAAAAGCTCGGTTATGCCATCTAAGCCAAGAATCCCATTCGGCGTGGAAAATTGTATGCCTGGTTTCGTCACCGTGATGACTGCTGATGCAGATATAGATGAATCGGTTTTCGATACGATGGTGATCGTAGTTGTGCCTAATTTCAAAGCTTTGATGATGCCATTATTATCAACAGATACGATAGTAGAATCACTAGATGACCAAGTAAAATTAGAAGGTATGGTTCCAATTGGATTAATAATTGGTGTTAATTGAGCACTTTCTCCAATATCTAATTTTCTGTCTTCTAAATTCAAAGTGAACACTGTTACAGAAGTAGAGGCACTATATGGATTTCCTTTATCAGTCTTGAGTGATAGTGAAGCCTCAACAACTCCCGGTGTAATTCCTGTAATTACTCGTTTATACGGATCGCTATCAGCGGTATTTCGAATAAACCCAGGTATCGTTTTTTGAGGTGAATCCCATTTAATAGTGTCTGTGTCTACCTCTTCATTGACAGTTGATAATCTTCCTGTAAGTATCATCGACTCCCCAACTCGAAGTATGGAAGCTGGGTGATCAATCGTCAATGCTGGTTGCTTCACGTGAATCTCTGCTGTTGCAGATACGTTGGAACCATCCTTAGCAGTTGCTGTAAGGGTGGCTGTCCCAACGGCCACACCGCGTATTTTCCCGTTTTGATCAACAGTAAACAGATTTGGGTTCGAAGAACGCCAGTCTAACGCTTTAATACTTGCATTTTTCGGTAAAATATCCGATAACATTTCCATCGTTTCTCCCACACGAATGGTGGCAGACGTTAATGAAATGGATGTAATTGGCACTGCTGTTACAGTAATTGCAAACGGTGCTGTATACTCATTTCCTTTATCTGTCGTTACCTTTACAGTACCATTGACGGTTCCAGCTTTTTCACCAGTCAAGATCCGCTTCAGATCGCCATCTGTCGCAAAGCTTGCATTTACTTGATTATCTGGCAGCCAACTGATACTGGAAATCACTTCATTTGCGGTAGTAAGTTTAGCTTCTAACGTGATTTTCTCGCCGATGTTTACCGTATTCGGGCCATCAACTAAGAATGTTGGTTTCATGACGGTAATTGTTGCACTGCTGCTTTTATTAGTACCATCCGTCGTTGTAACTGTAATTTGGGATGAACCAACTGCTTTCCCAGTTACTTTTCCAGTTCCATCAACAGAAACGATATCGGTTCGATCTGAGCCCCAAGTGAAGGTAGGAAAATCGGCATTAGCAGGTAAATAATTGGGTGATAATTGAGCACTCTCGCCTACACGAATCGTGGCGTTCTCTAGGTTAACTGAAGAAACTGGAATGAACACGGTGACGACATAATCTTTGGTGTAGGTTCTTCCTTTATCCGTAACCACTGTTGCTGTGACAGTTACTGTGCCTTTGCGATGGCCTTGCAATGAACCTGTAATTGAATTCATTGTCCCAGCAGTAAAGCTCGCGATGCTCGTATCAGAGGAACTCCATCTAGTCGATGTTACTTCTTCATTAACCGTTACAAGTGCTGCTGTTAAGTTAATTGAAGAATTGACTGCTACTTGTGTTGGACCTGTTATATTCAGACCTGGCTGAATGACGGATACGTTTGAGGTTGCTACGAGTCCACTACCGTCTGTAGCAGTTGCCGTAATGTGTGCTGTCCCTGCTTTTAATCCGTTAATTTGTCCGCTTGCGTTTACGGTCACTGTGGTAGCATCATCAGATGTCCACGTGAAATCTTCATTCGTTTTGTAGGTTGCATTTGCAGGTAACACCTTCGGGATTAGCTTGGTTGTATCCCCTCTGGCAATAATGACATTATCCAAAGTTAAGCTAGTCAGCTTGATGAAAGCACTAAATACTCTATTCGAGAAAAGTACATTTTGATTACTTGAAGCAAAATCGTTATAAATTAGGTTTGCATTGGAAAGTGAGTAATCACCACTGCTTGTTGGTTTCACGACAATGGTAAAGCTGGAATTGTCTGCGACAAAGTTATTGCCTTCTCTTCGGTAAGGAATATCTGGAATATTTCCTTCAACTGTATAACCTGTAGCAAGTGAGCCAACTTTTGTTACATTGGTCAAATTAGCAGGTAAAGTTACGATGTCTAAGTACGGAGGTAAAACCTCCTTGAAATGAAGACCACTAATCTTTAAATTGTTTAAGTCTGTTGCAGCATTGTATATTTTCGCTGTCGGCTTAATGACATAATTGACAGTAACCGGAAGATTAACTTCGGTTTTCTCGGTTGAGATTGTACGCTCTGGAGTTAAGCTTGTAGATGTAATAACCTTAACAGCGACTTCTTTCGTTTCAAGAGCACCGGAGGCGTCCTTCGTTGAAACTGAGATGGTAAGATCGCCGCCACTCAAAGAGAGTGGATTTGCAAATGTTCGATTGATGGTTTCCCCTTTTTTCGTCTGTAAGCCACTGAGTACACTCCGTGACTGATTGTTACCTTGACTATCTCTGTACTTAAAGGTTACTGAAGAAGTGACAGTTTTATCATTAAGATCCAAGTCATCTGGTTTAAAGCTTAATGAAATATCACTATTTGCTGATATGTAGTTTTTGGAAGCTTCGTTGAAAGCAACAGGGGACAGAATGTCCAAAGTAGGCTTATGATTTGACCCGATAAAAGCACGATACATCGTGTTCACAAATAGCTTTTGTTCCCATTCAGGGAATGCATTTCCATTGTAAGTATTGCTGATGCTAGTGTTTACGAAATTATGACCAGTACCTGAATAGGTTACGTTTCCTTTGGAATATGTGTAGTAATGGTTCCAACTGTCCTCAATATCGCGGGGACTTCCGTTAATGTTATACCAAGGAATAACGGTTGGATCCTCTAAGTTAAGCTTGAAATATTGGTCATGCGTATTAGCAACTTGAGGTGTCATCTCACTAATGAAAAACGGGAATTCCGTTAATAGACCTTCATTTACTTTTACAGTGGATGTTGATGGATTTGGTGCACTTAGTCCCATATTCGTCATGGACCCAGATTGGCCTGTAATTTCTTTGAAGTTCGTAATCCAGGTTTGATTCCCCTGATAAACTGTATCATGCGTAAACATGACGCCTTGACCTGTCCCGATGTAAGATTTGACTGCAGCAGCAGCAGTGTCGGAAATATTACCCGTTCCATTATAGGAGTCATTAAACCCAAATATAACCATGTCATATTTACTGTTTAGGGTGCTATATTCCGTGGAGTTAAATGTAGTAAAGTCGGTGACGGTGAGATTAATGGCGTAATCATCTGTTTTTAAATAACTTTGAGTCATATTAGTGGCTTTGAGTAGACTACTTGTTTTGGCGCTTGATTGGGAGTTCGGCAAAACTTGAAGAACGTTAATGGTAGGAGCTTGGTCTTTAAATCGAAACACGCCAGAGGCAGCATCTTTAAGCTTTCCTGTGCTAGTTTGGTCAATTAGCTCTAAGCGCCAGTAATAAAGACCCGAGTAACCTTTTGGCAGAGTGAAGCTAATCGTATTGTTTGTTAAGGAAGTAACTGAAATGGATTGAACTAATTTGGTTGCATCGAACGTTAATACACTATCAATCCCAAGATATAAGTTCGCAACTAAGTTCCGCCCTACAAGATTAGGTACATTTTTGACATCAAACGTGTAAGAAAGGGTGCTGCCAGGAGAATAATTTGAAGCCCTATTCGTAGTTAACGTGTAATCGATAGGCTTGCTAGTTACACTTATTCGAGGTCTATTCGTTGGTTTCGTAAGTAGTTTAGTTTTGGTTAGAAAAGCACTCGATGAATTGATTTCATCATCATCAACGAATATGACACTACTTTGATTAGATGAAGTATCATAAGGGCTAAATAAGTTGTATAAATTTCCAGATTTTTTCACCCATTTATTATCATTATCTAAATATCCCTGATACAGAGCACCGCGTTTTTTTGAGGAGTCGCTGTAGACAATAACAGGAAGTCCTTTTGAAATGTACTTATCTTTAATTTCATTCGATTTGAGCAGTGTGATATCGTTCTCTTCGTAGCGAGTATTATGCTCATTGCCTGTCTCGATGGTCGGATTGAATAAGCTCTTGCCGAAATAAATGGCATCATATTTCCCGTCTAGCTCATCACGTAGAGCGACAAATTTCTTCATACTTATGGTTTCTAATTGGAAATTGGAATTTGAGCCGATTATGCTCGCAAGATCTGAAGTAACCGCGGACGCATCCCCGTTATTCGGTTTCTTTAAATCTTTAATTTCGAGAATTTTTAAAGCTGCATTTTCCCCGGTAGCAAATACGGTTTGAGTTGCCGGCTCCCCAATTAGAACGAACAATGATGTAAGCAAAGTAATAAGCAATAGGATGCTTATTTTTTTTCTTGTGGTCAACAACATCACTTCTCCTCCTTATTTCTGAAATCAGGATTTGTATATGAGACTATTTTACTACTTTTACGTTCAGGAAATATACACTTTGTGCACATAAAATTGAAATTTTTTTGTGGAATTCTAGATTTCATGAACAAAAATACCTATATACTTGTCGTTTTCCGGGAAGGAATTTGTGACAAAAGAGCGAAGATATATACAAGAACGTATCCTAATGTTGTATAATGAATTTTGTTGTTAGAAATATAGGTATATAGTCCTATATTAAACATGAATGCCTTAGCAAACAGAGATGGAGTTGAAGGGTATGGCGCTGATAAGGAAACGTTTGGGTGACTTGTTAGTCGAGAGCGGAATTATATCGGAAGCTCAACTCCAAGAGGCGCTTCAGGAGCAGCGAAAAACGAAACAAAAGCTTGGTGACTTGCTCATCACCCAAGGATATATTACGGAGCAGCAATTGATCGAAGTCCTCGAGTTCCAACTTGGAATCCCACATGTGAATTTGTTCAAATACCAGATTGATCCGGAGATAACTAAAATTATTCCTGAGAGTATGGCTAGGCGCTATCAGGCGATCCCTCTTCATAAAGATGGCGGCAAGCTCATGGTTGCGATGGCAGATCCGTTAGATTATTTTGCAATTGAAGAAATGCGGATGAGTACAGGGTATCGGATCGAACCGGCCATAACGAGTAGAGATGAGTTACAACGAGCCATTGCACGTCATTACGGTCTTCAGGATTCCATGAGTCAAATGATGACCGATATGCCTACAACGGACGATATCAAAGAAACGGAAATCACGGATGAGGATGCGCCCATTGTTCGACTTGTGAATCAAATGATTCAGCAGGCAGTTCAATTGAAGGTTTCCGATATTCATGTGGATCCTGGTGAAGCTAATGTGGTCATTCGATATCGGTTAGATGGACATCTCCGAACAGAGAGAGTCATTCCCAAACAAATGCAAGGTTTCATCACGGCAAGGCTGAAAATTATGGCCAAGCTGAACATTGCAGAACGAAGATTGCCGCAGGATGGTCGCATCAAAATGCAAGTTGATTTTAAACATGTTGATATTCGGGTATCCTCCTTGCCGACAATTCATGGAGAGAAGATGGTACTTCGACTTCTAGACCTGTCGACAGGCGTTAAGCCGATTGATCAATTGGGCTTTGGTGAGCGCAATATGAGTGTGTTTCGCGAAATGATTGAACAGCCATTCGGCATTTTACTTATAACAGGCCCGACCGGAAGTGGTAAGACAACAACGCTTTATTCTGCGCTTAGTCATTTAAACCGTGAAAATGCGAATATTATCACCATTGAGGATCCTGTCGAGTACCAGCTCCAAGGCATTAATCAGGTGCATGTAAATCCTACTATTGGTCTCAATTTTGCAGCAGGTCTCAGGTCGATTTTGAGACAAGACCCGAATATCGTGATGGTCGGTGAGATACGGGATTCGGAAACAGCCGAGATTGCGATTCGAGCTTCCTTGACAGGTCATCTCGTTTTATCGACCTTACATACGAATGATTCAGTTAGTACAATTACGCGTTTTCGAGATATGGGTGTTGAGCCATATTTGATTGCTTCTTCATTAATCGGCGTCGTGGCGCAACGACTTGTCCGAAGAATCTGTTCAGAGTGTAAGGTTGCTTACACACCTACAGATCAAGAAGTGATTTTTATGAAAAATAAAGGTATTCGGGCTGAAAAGCTCCACAAAGGTGCAGGTTGCGGCAACTGTAATCGTACAGGGTATCGTGGACGTTTTGCTATACATGAAATCCTTGTTATGAACGAAGGTTTTCGTCAATTGATAAGTGAAAAAGCTTCTATTCAAGAGATGAGGGTTGCAGCGCAGAAGTTTGGATTAATTCAACTGATGGATGACGGTATCGAAAAAGTGAAGCAAGGTATTACGACACTACAGGAAGTCATTCGTGAAACTGTTGCTTATTAAAGTGAGGGGTGGCTATGATGTCTAATTCGTTAACTCGTATTTTAGGCCTATTGAAGCAAGCGCATGAGTCGAACGCTTCAGATTTACATCTATCTGTTGGCTCACCACCAGTATTACGTGTCCACGGGGCTTTGCAACTTGTAGGTCAAGAGCCATTATCGGCCGATGAATCGCGTGGAATGGTAGAAGCATTATTGAGTACTAAGCAAATTGAACGTTTCCAAGATGCAGGTGAGTTGGACTTCTCCTATGAGTTAGAAGGATGTTCGAGATATCGGATCAATGCCTATCGACAAAGAGGAAGGGTTAGTGTGGCGATTCGCACGATTCCAACGATGATCCCATCGCTTGAACAGCTGCAGCTGCCATCGATCATCTCAACATTAGCGTTGAAGCCGCAAGGCTTAGTACTAGTAACTGGTCCAACAGGTAGCGGGAAGTCTTCGACGTTAGCCGCCATGATTAATTACATCAATCGCAAAGAGAAGAAGCATATTGTCACGCTGGAAGATCCGATCGAGTTCCTACATACTCATTCGTCTTCGATCATTGATCAACGTGAAGTGGGTAGCGATACAAAGTCGTTCTCGAATGGTCTCCGTGCAGCATTGCGGCAAGATCCAGATGTTATTTTGGTCGGTGAGATGCGTGATCTCGAGACGATTTCTGCAGCCGTGACTGCGGCAGAAACAGGGCATTTGGTATTCGCAACCTTACATACGACAGATGCTCCACAAACAATTGACCGTATCATCGACGCGTTTCCTGCACATCAGCAAGGCCAAATTCGGGTGCAGCTTGCAGCTGTTCTTGTGGCAGTCATTTCTCAACGGTTATTTCCTAAACCAGGAGGCGTAGGCCGTTCTTGTGCAACAGAGATTATGATTAACACGCCTGCCGTAGGTAATTTGATTCGATCTGAGAAAATACACCAAATTAAGAGCGTTATGCAAACAGGCCGTAATCTAGGCATGCATACACTGGATATGTCCATCAAGGAGCAAATGCAGCAAGGACTGATTGATCCGATCGCAGCGAGAGCCTATCTTGCTGAGGGTGGTGTCATGTAATGTCAGAGTACATATACGAGGTTAGGGGCAGCAGTGGCAAGCAGTTGAAGGGTAAAATTACTGCTTCAGATAAGCCGGCAGCGGTCGATGAGCTTCGTAAAAAAGGATATATCGTTCTCTCCGTGAGGGAAGATCAATTCAAAGCATTTAAGACTGAAATTTACATCGGTAATCCAGTCAAAACGATTCATTTTATCGTGTTTTGCAGGCAATTTGCCACGTTGATTCGAGCTGGCGTAAATATCGTAGAGGCGACGACCATATTAGCAGTCCAGACGGAGAGTAAAGCCTTAAAAAAAGCTTTAACCGACGTAGCATCGAAAATTTCCAAAGGGATTCCGTTCTCTCAGTCGATTTCCGATCATAAACGGATTTTTCCTCCGATGTTTATTAACATGGTCCGAGCGGGAGAAGAGACAGGGGATTTGGAAGGCACATTAGATCGTTTAGCTAAGTTTTTTGAGAAAGAACATGTAACACGCGAGAAGATTAAATCAGCGATGACTTATCCGGCAACGGTTGGAGGGCTTTCGATTATTGCCGTTATCTATCTTTTGAAGTCCGTCGTGCCCCAGTTCGTGAGCACATTCGAGTCATTACATGCTGAATTGCCTTTGATCACACGCATTGTTCTATTGTTAAGCAATAGTATTCAACACCAGTGGTTGTCATGGCTGCTCGCGATTACTGCCGTTATAGTCGTGTATCAAGTTGCTAAACGCAACAGTAAAGGCGCCTATGCCATCGATTACCTGAAATTGAGAATTCCCATTTTCGGGAAACTGAAGCAAAAAGGGTCCGTGGCCCTCATGACTAGAACGCTTGCCTCTCTGTACGCGAGTGCTGTTCCCGTGCTGCAATCATTAGCTATTGTAGAAGAAGTGGTGGGCAACAAGGTGATAGGCGGTTATATTCGTAAATCAGCAGAGTCCTTAAGACAAGGTAACCCATTATCGGAGCCATTGAAGAAAGCGTGGGTTTTTCCTCCATTAGTCACACAAATGATTGCGATTGGCGAAGAAACAGGTTCATTAGATCAGATGTTAGAGAAAATCGCTGATTTCTATGAAATGGATGTTGAGAATACCGTAGATCGTTTGAAATCGTTGTTGGAGCCTTTATTGTTAGTTATTTTGTCCGGATTAGTTGGAGGAATAGTAGCTGCGATTATGCTACCGATGTTTAGTATGTATTCCAATTTGAGTTGATAAAAAAAATATGGAGGTAATAACTATGTTAATTAAAATGATGAACCGTTTGAAAAAAGAGGAAAAGGGCTTTACGCTGATTGAATTATTGGCGGTGATTGTTATTTTGGCGGTGATTGCGGCGATTGCCGTGCCTTATATATTGGGGGTAATTGAAAAGTCTAAAGAGGATTCAGATACTGCTACCTTTGTACAAGTTTATCAGGCTGCAAGGTTGTACGTAACTTCAGAGCTTGATTCTGATCCTAAAGGTAAAACAATTGGTGTAATTACAAATTCAGGTGACGCAACAAAGGGTCTTCAAAAGCAAAATTATCTTGAAACACCAATAGTGCTCCCTAGTACTAAAACTAGTATAACAGGTGGCAATGTGGTTTTTGATACTGAGGGGAAAATAGACTATATTACTCTAGTTAATGATGCGAAAACTTGGAAGCTTACAGGAGCGGAAATTCTAATAGGAAAAGGCAAAAAGGTTATAGTCCCATAAAAAGTCTTTTGAAAATTGCCTAAAGGAATCGGTCCATTCCGATTCCTTTTTTAAAATCAACCGAAAGCGGCCCAAACACATGACGATTCTAATCGCTGTTTATGTTTTCATCCTTGGACTTGTTCTAGGTTCGTTCTTCAACGTTGTAGCGCTGCGCGTGCCAGCGAGGCGGTCCTTAATACATCCACCATCCGCATGTCCGACATGTCGGACACAGTTGAAACCGAGGGATTTAATCCCGGTGATCAGTTATTTTTTGAGTAAAGGAACATGTAAATATTGCAGGACAAAAGTCTCCATTTTATATCCGATAGGGGAATTGGTAACGGGATTATTATTTCTGTGGGTGTATAGGCATAACGGGATTTCGGGCGAAACCTTGGTTGGTCTCGTACTGGTGAGCTTATTAGTTATTATTACGATTTCAGATTTGACGGTCATGCGGATTCCCAATCAAGTTTTACTATTTTTCTTTCCAATTTGTGTGTTAGTTAGAATTGTATTTTCCGGTGATCAGGCCTGGTGGAGTTACGTACTTGGTGCTGTCGTTGGATGCGGGATTGTGATCTTGATTTCTATAATAACTCGCGGTGGTATGGGAATGGGAGATGCCAAGCTTCTGTTGGTTTGCGGCGCAGTCGTGGGTTTGACTCATATCCTTGTGGCTTTCGTTTTAGCATGCCTGATAGGCAGTCTAGTTGGCGGATTGCTGCTGCTGTTAAATATTATTAAGAGAAAACAACCGATCCCATTTGGCCCCTATTTGGCTGTGGGCATCCTGATTTCTTACGGATATGGATCGGATCTTATAGAGGCTTACCTCAATTTAATCGGATAGCAGGATGTGATGCGAATGTTCGGGCTAGGGACAAAACGAATCGGGATTACGATCGATCAAACGGGTATCCGATATGCAACGGCGAAGAAGAAAAAAACATGGGAAGTTGGATCAGGCGGCTTTCTCTCGATACCACCGAATTTAATCATTGAAGACCACATTATGAACACTGAGTCTTTAAGTCTCCAAGTCAAGCAATGGGTAAAAAAGGAAAGGTTGCGAGGCGCTAAGGCAACGATCGCGATCCCGACCTCTCAAATCATTATTCGAAAAATGCGAATCCCAAGCATCAAGGCATTAGAGCTCAGGAAGCTTGTGGAGCTAGAGGTTGAAACTGCGCTGCGCTTGCCTTTTGAAGATCCCGTTTATGATTTCATTAATGTTGGACATGATGACGAAAATACACAAATTCTTGTTTACGCAGCGCCGGAAAAATTAATTCAAAGCTATGTGAGTATTTTCGAAGATGCGGGGATTCGTGTCAAAGCTGCAGAAATTACCGCAACGGCGCTGACAAGAGTGATTGCTTCACAAAAGAATGAGTTTTTTGAAGAATCCATGCTCATTTCCTTGGATAAGAGTTCGCTAGAGGTCTATATGCTGCAGAATGGCAATCCCATTTTTATGCGTACGATTACCTTAGTGGAGCATGATGCCAATGAAACTGAGGAGTTGACTTCCGACCAAATTGGCGAAATTATCGCTGAAATCTCAAGAATGCTGAGTTTTTATCAATATAGTATTCAAGAGGGAGCAAGTCGAATCTCTCATATCATAATAACGGGAACAGGAGCAAATCAAGCTAGTCTACAGCTTCATAGAGAGTTGCAATCTGCTCTGTTAGAAATTAGTGTAGAGACCGTAGATTTTGATGTATCCAGGAAAGGTCGTTCGAGAAGAATTGATGCGAACGCGTTTCGGGTTGCTCTCGGTCTCGCTAAATTTACGAAGCGTAATGCGCAAATTAACTTGCTGCCTCATCGGAAAACAGAAACTAAAATCAAATTGTTTATTTTATTGATTTTTGCCTTAGCATGGGTGGCTTGTATGGGGTTAAGTGGAATGACATATTTGGAAAATAGGAAAGAAATCGCCTCGAATGAGACGAAGCTGACACAGTTCAAACAGGAGAAAGCCATTCTTGAAGCCAAATTAACGGTAAAACCGGAAACTTCATCGGATCCTGCTAATTTCATTGCGGTAACGAAAGCGGCTCGAAAAGATGTGGTATCGATCGTGAATGATCTGAAAAAGCCTCTGCCCGTTGATGCTCAAATCAGTACTTTAGCGTATGCTGCAAATGCTCAGATTTCATTAACGGTTTTGTTTACGAGTATGGAAGATTCCGCACGTTATTTATTTGATTTAAGGAAATTGGCTTTTGGGGATAATACAGTTCTGCAATCCATTACAGAAACGACAAGTGGAAAAGTGGCTGCCACTGGTGCTGGTGACGGGACGGGGACGAATACGAATCCAGGAAATTTGAATGCAGCCCAAATGTCGACAAAGCAATATACAGTGAATTATATTGTAACACTGAAGAAGGATGCAGCGAAAGATTCAACTAGCAAGGCAGAAACATTGGATGCGAAAGGAGCAGCAACGACTAATGTCAATCAAAAATAATAAGCAATCTTTATTGTTGATTTGCGCAATGCTGCTCTTTTTGGGACTTTTCGTGTTTTATTATTTTGTGCAGATTCCTTCTTCTTCGAAACTTAAGAATCAAGCGAGTGAACAGAGCGTACTCCAAAAGCAAAATCAGCTTCTCACTCAAAAGGTTAACGAAAAACAGAAGACGACTGTGGGTCCCTCAATGAAAGACGTACAGGCAGCCGTTCCTTTATGGGATAACACAGAGCAATTAACGCTAGATTTGAATAAGATTAGAATGGATCAGAACGTATCTTTAAGTAACATTGCCTTCACTGTGAGTGAGAAAGCGACTCAGCCTGCTGATGCGACGAAAAAGACTGCATTCCCAAGTGTGCGTGAGGTCAAAGGGACAACGACGCTGAGTGGTACGTTTAAGGAAGTGACAGCTGCGATTACGCAATTGCAAAATCTTCCGCGGCTGATCACGATAGATGCCGTTAATTATGGGAATTTACCGAAGGAAGAAAATAAGAAGATTACGATAAATCTATCTTTTACCGCTTATTTTGATCCCTCTTATAAATCAAAGGTCGATAAAATCGAGTCACCGTATTAACGGACTCAAGAAAAACAGGACTCCACTTGTATGTAAGTGAGGTCCTGTTTTGCGTCAAATTGAAACGAATCACTCGTATTGTCCTGCGTATATGAACTCGCTAACTTCGCGTCTTCCGGATGGGACTTCGCGTTCTTGCAGATTTTCGGGAAGGGCGTTGACAGGACCACGGTACCCGATGGCTACAACGGCATGAAGCTGATAATCAGCTGGGATTTGAAGTGTTTCACGGGCTTTTTCGGCATCGAATCCGCCCATCGCGTGGGTGATTAGACCTTGATTTTTTGCCTCAAGTGCTAAGTATCCCCAAGCTGCGCCAGCATCGAACGCATGACTTGGATTGTCTGTACCTTTAGGCGTTTTGGTATGTGAAAAAACGAGCGTAAGAACAGGGGATTTTTCACACCAGACAAGATTAGACGGATTTATGAACGTATAGAATTTTGCTAGCTGATCAGGTGTGCGTGCGACAATGAAGCGCCAAGGCTGATTATTGCTTCCTGATGGTGCCCATCTGGCTGCTTCAAACAAGCTAAGCAAAACGTCCTCGGACACTTCTTGGTCGGAGAAGGAACGTGGGGACCAACGCTCTAGAAACTGCGGATTGATCTCATGGTCAGGTTGGCGATGTGCTTCAATTTCATTTGGTAACGATGCGGACATTAATTATTCCTCCTTTTTTTGTATTTCATCCTAATTTTACCTGATTACAAGCTGGTTTACGAATTTCTATGATTTTTGTAGAATTGTATGGGTTTGGCGCAAATTGGCAAAGCTAGTTGTTATGAAAATGATGGACTAAGAAGGGTGCGAGGAGCCGTGAATTTCACGAGTCATGATGTCATTATCATTGAAAGAGCTTTAAGAACTGCCATGAAATATGATAGAGAAGAGCACCGTTCTAGAGACTATCAAGAAGTTTTGTTTAAAATGCAAGAAAGTGCAAACCAAGCGCTGTCGGTCTCAGCTCTTATAACAAGCGATGATCATGATGGCATTCGATACGATTATGATGATTCAGCCGATTTAATGTAGACATACGAACGTATATTCTGTAAAATGGAAGAAACGAAATGGGTAAGGAGATTCGGTTTATGAATCCTTTCACAGGTAAGGTTTCTTCAATGATTGAGATGATTGACGGGCTGCGTAATTCGCCTGAAATCATGGAACAAGTCACCTATTGGCACACAATACCCCCACGGGATCCTAAGCTGGCTGATTTTCCAGAAGGGTTGCATGAGGGTATTTGTGCTGCACTTCAACAGAAACATATTGGGCAGTTATATACACATCAAGCGGAATCGTTTCGCCAAGTTACGGCAGGAAACCATGTTGTAACGGTTACTCCTACGGCGTCTGGCAAGACGCTATGCTACAATCTACCGGTTGTTCAGAAAATTCTAGAAAACGATGCTTCACGAGCGCTCTATTTATTTCCTACCAAAGCGTTGGCACAAGATCAAGTGGCAGAGCTTCAGGAAATGATTACGTTTATGGACGTTGATATTAAAACGCATACTTATGACGGTGATACGCCGCCAACAGTCCGCCAAGCAATACGAAATGCGGGACATATTGTCGTTACTAATCCCGACATGCTCCATTCTGCGATCCTGCCCCATCACACCAAATGGGTGAATCTTTTCGAGAATTTGAACTATATCGTGATTGATGAAGTGCATTCCTATCGGGGTGTATTTGGCAGTCATGTGGCTAATGTGATTCGACGATTGAAGCGAATATGTCGCTTCTATGGCTCTAATCCGCAATTTATTTGTGCATCAGCAACAATTGATAACCCGAAGGAGCACGCTGAACGATTGATCGGTGAAACCGTAACGCTGATTGACAACAACGGCGCTCCAGCAGGGGAGAAGCACTTTGTGTTCTATAATCCGCCTGTTGTTAATCAACAGTTGGGAATCCGCAAGAGCTCCGTCTTGGAGACGCGTAAGCTAGCAGGCAAGCTGCTGCGGAGCGGGATCCAGACGATTGTTTTTGCACGGAGCCGCGTGCGCGTGGAGATCTTGCTGACCTATCTGCAGGAGCTCGTGAGTCACGAGCTGGGCAGCAAATCGATCCGCGGCTACCGCGGCGGGTATCTCCCGAAGCTGCGCAGGGAGATTGAACGTGGCTTACGCAGCGGGGAAATCCGCGGCGTTGTCAGCACGAACGCGCTGGAGCTGGGCATCGACATTGGCCAGCTGCAAGCGTGCGTGCTCAATGGCTATCCAGGCACGATAGCCAGCACTTGGCAGCAGTCCGGGCGTGCCGGACGGAGGCAGGAGACCTCGCTGACGATACTCGTTGCGAGCAGCAATCCGCTGGATCAATATTTGATCCAGAATCCGCGGTATTTCTTCGAGCGTCCGCCGGAGCAGGCACGAATTCATCCTGATAACTTGATTATTCTCGTCGATCATGTGAAGTGCGCGGCTTATGAGCTGCCTTTCGAAGCGAAGGAGAAGTTCGGTGAGGAGTCGCTCACCGATGTTTTGGAGTATTTAACAGAGGAACAAGTGCTCCATCAGGTCAATGATCGCTGGTATTGGATGGAGCAATCGTTCCCAGCCCATAACATATCTTTGCGCTCTGCGGCGCAAGAGAATTTTATCATTATCGATATGACGAATGGCCATCGCGTGATTGGTGAATGTGATCGATTTAGTGCACCGACTTTGATTCATGAAGAGGCTATCTATATACATGAAGGCATTCAATTCCAAGTGGAAAAGTTGGATTACGAAGAGAAGAAAGCATTCGTGAGACAAGTGAATGTCGATTACTTCACAGATGCGAGTATGGCTGTACAACTCAAAGTATTGCATGTAAATCGGGAGGGGCGCGTTGGTGGTCTCTTGCGTCAACTTGGCGAGGTGACTGTGAATGCGCAGCCAACGATTTTCAAGAAAATCCGTCTGCGCACGCATGAGAATATCGGCTCAGGGCCGATACGACTGCCAGAGGAGGAGCTGCATACGAGCTCCTATTGGTTTACCTTCGACGAGGCGATGGCGACAGGGCGTTCGGCCAATGACATGCAGCATGCGCTGCTTGGCATTGCCAACGTCCTGGCGCATCTGGCGCCGCTGTATTTGATGTGCGACCCGATGGATATTCGGGTCGTTCCGCAAGTGAAGGCGGTGCATAGCAAGCTGCCGACGGTGTTTTTCTACGACCGCTACCCGGGAGGCGTAGGTCTTAGTGATCGGCTGTACGAGGTCCACGGACAGCTGATGGATCAAGCACGCAGCCTGATCAGGAGCTGTGGCTGCATCAGCGGCTGCCCGGCCTGTGTCGGGCCGATCGAAGAGGTCGGCCTGCTAGGCAAGAAGCTCGCGCTGGAGCTGCTCGCAGAGCTTGAAGGCGGTGCCCGATGAGCGGGCTCCGTGAAAGGCTCGGCCGCCTGCGAGGACCCGCGGCGGCTGGGGTAACACCGCCGCCCCCGCCAGAGGCAAGAGGCGAGTGGGCGCAGCTCGACGCCCATATTGCGACGAGCCCCGCGGGCTCGTTCGTCATGCGGCGCCGCGAGTACGGCGCAGACAGCGTGCACGGCAAGTATCGGCTGCGTGAGCTCGCCGATGTTGCGCCGCAGCTGTCTTGCTTTCACGAGCAGGACGCCGTCGTCCGGCTCGAAGAGCTGCTCTTCTTCGATACCGAGACAACCGGACTCGGCGTCGGGGCAGGCAATGTGCCGTTTATGGTCGGCATCGGCTACTATACTGGCGAGCTGTTCACCGTTGAACAGCTCCTGATACGCAACCCAGCAGAGGAGCATGCGATGCTGCTGTACCTGCAAGAACTGTTAGGACGATATACGCATATCGTCTCTTATAACGGCCGTACGTTTGATTGGCCGATTCTCAAAAATCGCTTCGTCCTGAATCGTCTCAACTTAGACGACTCAGAGCTGCTGCAGCTTGATCTGCTGTATCCTTCAAGAAGTTTGTGGCGCAATACGCTGCCCTCCTGTCGGTTGAGCAAGGTGGAGGAGAGCCGGCTTGGCTTTGAGAGAGTTGATGACGTGCCGGGTTCGATGGCACCTGCGCTTTATTTTCAATATTTGGCGGAGAAGGATCCGGCTGTCCTTCAAGGTGTTTTTATTCATAATGAACATGATATTGTGACATTGGCTGCTTTGACGATCCATTTTGGCAAATTGCTGCGCCCAGAAGAACCTGACATAGATATCGACTCAAGTAATGATGATCTGGAGATTGACTCTGATCTAGCCTCCAATTCTGAAATTGGCTTAGATCTCCTCGACCCCGAGGAACTTTTCCGAACAGGACTATGGCTTGATAAAATGGGGAGATCTTCCAAGTCGGAACGATACTTCAATGTTCTATACGCAATGCTTCTGAATAGTGCTTCTGCTACCATCACGACTGAACAAGAAAATGCACATCTTCAATTGGCAGGCTATTTTAAGAAAAATGGCCAATATACCCGAGCAATCGAGCTGTGGAAGCAGGCTATTTTACTCAAACCTTCAAGTATTTCCTTGCAGCTAGAGCCGTACTTGGAGCTAGCGATGTATTTTGAGCATCGAGAGAAGGACTTAGGGCAAGCGGTCTTTTATGCAGAGGAAGCGTGGGCGAGGCTCTGGCGGCGACGTGCGCTTCATCGTGGTGATCGCAAAATCAACGAGATTGAGGAAGCTTGGGAGAAGCGTATAGCTCGTTTGAAACAGAAAATGCGAAAAAAAGAAAACATTTCAAATGTTAAACAAGTTCCTCACGCAGTAGCTTCTGATAATATTTTTGGTAAAAAACGAAACCCGAAGGCACCCAAGCCAGCTTACGTCAGTGAAGGCTTAATTTAGGGATTTTTATGCGCATTTCATCCATATAACCTTCTTCTACGTGTTTACGCAATCCGCCATTTGGTTATACAAGGTAAAAAAATGGCAAGGAGCGATTCGCGTGCCTGAGCTTCCAGAAATGGAAACGTATCGTCAGCAATTGACACGATTGATCATAGGCGTACCGATTACGAGAGTCGATGTGACACGTCCGAAATCCTTGAATGTAGACCCCGAAGAATTTACGGGAAAGCTTATCGGTAACCGAATTGTTCGGATCGAGCGAAGAGCAAAGCACTTATTGTTTCATTTGGCCTCTGGTGAGATACTGCTATTGCATCTCATGCTAGGCGGTTGGATGTTCGTTGGAACGCAAGAAGAGAAGCCAGATCGAACCATTCAAGTGGAAATCCGTCTAGGTGTTCAAAGTCTATCTTTTATTGGGTTGCGATTAGGTTATTTACACATGCATACTGCGGAGGAGATCTCAGCTCTCTTGCAAAAGCTAGGGCCAGAGCCACTCGATTTAAACATAGCACAGTTCCGAAACGCCCTTCGGCCAAAAAGGGGTAATCTTAAAGTAACGCTTGTCGATCAAACCTTTCTTTCTGGCATAGGGAATTGTTACTCAGATGAGATATGCTTTGAAGCGGGCATCCTCCCTTTACGAAAGATTCCATCGCTTACCGATTTGGAGCAATCCCAGCTCTATCAAGCCATGCAATCCCTGCTTCGGGAAGCGATTCAAGTCGGTGGCTACATGGAGGAGCCCCTATTCTTGGGGGATCGACTAACAGGACAATATAATGCGAGATGCCGAGTTTATGATCGCAAAGATGAGTCATGTTTGCGTTGCGGACATCCCATCATTCAAATCGAGATTTCAAGTCGTAAATGCTTTTATTGTGCCCATTGCCAAAATTGAAAGGTCGGATGGAATTTGTTTATCGGCGCCCATGTAAGTACGCGTGGTGGTTATCTGAATGCAGCTAAAACCGCCCTTTCCTTGGGTGCAAATGCCTTTCAATATTTTCCTATGAACCCTCGTAGTTTAGCTATGAAAGCTGTTAATCACAAAGACACGAGTGCATGTGCGCAATTGTGTAAGGAGCATGGAATTCTTTCGATTGGACATGCGCCTTATGCGCTGAATCCCGCTGTGGATGAGCCTGAACGTGAAACAATGGTTAAATTACTGAAAAATGGGCTGGACATTACAAATGCCTGCGGTTCTGTTGGACTTGTGGTGCATTTTGGCAAATATACTGGAAAAGACCCGTTACAAGGCTACAAAAATATAATACAATGTTTGAATAGTGCTACGGAGGGTTACACGGGAGCTTCTTTCATTTTGCTTGAGAATCAAGCTGGAGAAGGGTCTCAATTAGGGTTGACCATGGAAGAAATGGCACAAGTACGCAAGCTATGTGATTCACCTGAGAGGATTGGTTTTTGTCTAGATACGTGTCATGCCTTTGCAAGCCGACTTTGGCAAGGCTCAGATTGGTTAGAGCTGGAATCGAAGGGCGATCAACTAGATTATCTGCCTCATTTGAAGGCTGTTCACTTGAATGATTCCGTGTATCCCTTCGGATCACACCGCGATCGGCATGCTAACATTGGTGCGGGTCATATCGGCATTGCGAATTTCCAACGTCTATTAGAGTCCCCCTTCTTACGGGACATACCAATAGTTCTTGAGACAGGTACTGGGGTCGATGGCACGCATCGGGAAGAGATTGTACTTGTAAAATCGTTGCTGGAAAGGAAATGTGAGGATGATTCATGTATACTTAGATGATTCGCGTCCTTGTCCTCAAGGATTTGTTCTAGCCAAAGATGCTAAAGAATGTATCACGCTGCTTGAAGATTGTGAGATCGACATCTTATCTTTAGATCATGATTTGGGCTGGATGTCGAAGCAAACAGGCATGGATGTAGTCATTTGGTTGATTCAGCAGCGTAAATTTCCAAGAACGATTTATATTCATACCTCCAGTCCTTCTGCATGCACGCAGATGTACCAGATGCTTAATGCTGCCAAGCCTGAGAGCATGGAGCTTTATGCGCATCGTATGCCAGATGATGTATTGTTGGGGGTTGCACAAGGAACCTATCCAAGTAAACCGTAATATGAAAGGAAACGAACTCATGATCCATTTATCCGATATTCATTTTATTCGGGGAGAACGCCATATTTTAAACGATGTGAATGTACATATCGAATCCGGTGAACACTGGGTATTGTTGGGCCGTAATGGTTCCGGCAAAACGACACTGCTAGAAATGATGAATGGCTATGAATTTCCGAGCCGTGGTACAGTTGATGTACTTGGCAATCGGTATGGTCAATGTGATGTAAGGGAAGTACGTAAGCAAATTGGATACATTTCCCAATCGCTATTTGAGAAATTGAATTTGAGTGATCCTGTGCTGGAAGTCGTGGCAACGGGGGAGTTTGCTTTTCTTCGATTTTATCAAGAAATTCCGCAGGAAGTGAAAGATCGGGCACTCGAGATGCTGGGGCGTGTTCGGATTCCACATCTGGCCGACCAACCTTTGGGAAGCCTTTCACAAGGAGAGCGTAAGAAGGTCATGCTTGCACGATCCTTGATGAGTAAGCCAGCAATCCTTGTAATGGACGAGCCTGCGGCTGGGCTGGATTTATTTGAACGTGAGCGGTTTCTATCCGATGTTAATGATCTCAGTAAGCAAGATGTAACTGTTGTTTATGTCACTCATCACATCGAAGAAATTATGCCTTTATTTACGCATGTCGCTATTATTGAGCAAGGAGAATTGATTGCCTCAGGACGCAAAGAAGAAGTGTTGACGCCAGAAAATATTCATAAAGCTTTTGGCATTAATGTTTCCTTAGAATGGTTTCAAGATCGGCCATGGATTAAGGTTATTGAAGACAAATAGGCTTGCTTTGGCAAGCTAGCTAAAATGAACGTAGATTACTTAAAGGATGCGGCTATGACACAATTAACGACCTATATTGGAACCTCGAATCACGGGTTCGCACAATATGCGCAAGATGAACTACGTAAGCTATTCCCACTCACGAAATTTACATTATTGGTGCCGACGGAAGTGTTTTATTTCCAAATTCCTGATGATACGTCAGATGTGATTTCAACAATGCAAGAGAATGAGCCGATCTTTCTTCGACATGTTCAACCTGTTCATCAGGAATGGGAGCTTACTCGAACGGATGCTGATATTGCGCATTTAACAGCTTGGCTTCGTGAAGCCTATGCTGCTGGTTTATTTAGTTTTGGCGAGAAAATTGCTACGCAAATTCGTAAAGAAGAGCGGGCAGATGTTCCCTACGCGCCTTTTTCCATTAAGGCCGCCATCGATGAAATCCTCGTTTCGGAATGCGGGGGAGAGCCTGTTGTTCGTTATGCGGACCACATCATCTCGGTGTACATTAGCGCCAAGAAGCTATACATCGGAATATCGAAGCCACAAGACAATTTATCCGATTGGTCTGGCGGGGCGATCCGCTTTATGAAGGAAGAGGATCAAATTTCTCGTGCCAAGTTCAAGCTTTTGGAAGCAGAGCAGCGTTTCGGGATTGATTTCAGTGTTGCTCGCAAAGCGATTGATATTGGGGCTGCACCAGGTGGATGGACTTCCTTGCTGCTCGAACGTGGATTGAAAGTAACAGCCATCGATCCAGCAGCATTGAACCCTCGACTACTAGGCAATCCATTGTTAACATTCTTAAAGAAAAATGCAGGTGAAGTGAAGCTGCGTGAAAACGAGTTTGATTTACTTGTTTGTGATATGAGCTGGGACCCGCGTCAAATGGGGCGCCTTGTGGCGGATTTACTTTTCTCCTTGCAAAGTGGCGGGACTGCCATCATCACTGTGAAGCTTATGCATAAGAAACCGTTTCAAACGGTTCGTGATATCCTGAGGATTTTCGAGGATTCGCTCTTCCTATTGAAAGCAAAGCAGCTGTTTCACAATCGCGAAGAACTAACGCTATATTTGCAAAAAATATAAAATATGGAAAAATAGCTAGATTTTCAAATGACCCTCCCTTATAATCAAGAGCATTATGACTTGGATATAAGAGGGGGTTTTTTACTATCTTGAATCAACATCCAAAGTGGCAAGGATCAATAGTAGGAGGGAGATACCTTCTCGTCGATATGCTTGGACAAGGCGGCATGGGTCAGGTATATCTAGCGGAAGATCAGAAGCTCATGGGGAAGCGCTGGGCAGTGAAGGAAAGTTTGTGCACAGGTTCCGACAAGGTATCCTTCATGGAGGAAGCAGAAATGTTGGCCAAGCTTGGGCACGCGCAGCTTCCACAATTGGTCGATTATTTTATAAGCGATGATGGTAAAGGTTACCTGGTTATGGACTATATCGAGGGGCCAACGCTTCAGGATATATTCGAAAAGAATCATAACGAGATGCCAATTCTACAAATTGTTCAAATTGCGTTTCAATTACTCGATATTTTCCACTATTTACACACGTTCCAACCTCGACCGATCATTTACCGCGATCTTAAGCCATCCAACGTTATGCTCAACCAACATAATCAGGTCCGATTAATTGATTTCGGTGTAGCTAGACAATTCAAACAAGGACAAGCATCCGATACGATGCAATTGGGGACCATCGGATTCGCTGCTCCTGAGCAATATCTGGGGCTGCAAACGGATGCTCGCACAGACTTATACACTTTGGGCTCGATGCTGTATTACTTATTGTCCGGCGGTCACTATGCGTACAGTAAGGCCAAGCCATTGGAGCTGCTAAAAGAAGGAATACCGGAAGTCTTACGTACCACGGTTCATTTTCTCCTGCAAGATCAACCTCAGAACCGCTGCCAAACCGCAATGGAAGTGAAGCTGAGACTTCGTTCCATCTACCCCGAAGCTAATCCGGTCATTACAGTCGCAAATCCTCAATCAACATCACGCCCATCTCATATGACCGATAAGTTAATTGTGATTGGCGGGTTATTCGCAGGAGTAGGTGCGACTTTCACGGCTATCACACTAGCTAGAATCTTTCATGCCCTCCAAATCCCAAACGCGCTAGTCGAGCAGCCAACGATTGAACCCGATTTATATATGCTGCTTTTCGGTGATCGAAACGCCCCGAATCCCTACATCTTTCCCTCCGATCACATTCGTGACGCAACTTCAACTTACACAACACCATGGAACAACGGTTTTACAATTTGGGCTCCCATTCACCCTGATGGATTTCAAGGCATATGGCAAGCTTCCCATGCTTTTAAGCTTCTACACATGATGAAGAAGCCGATCGTCATATGGGACGTATCGACTCAGTGGGAGCACCCTGCAGTGCAGGAGCTTTGTTTTAGTGCGGATGAGATCATCGTTATGGTAGATAGCTCGCCAGGTAAGTGTGATCGACCCAGCTCGCGTAAGCTGATTGGGGAGTTCGAATCCTACCGGCAGCGAGGTAAAAAGGTTCATTACATCGCGAATGGCGCTTTACCCGCGCATCTTCAAAGGGAATGGCAGGACTCACTTCCGTATTCGCCACTGTGTACGATGCCATACATTCCCAGATCAGAAGTTATGCAAGCGGTTTGGAAGGGAGATTGCATCCAGGATCAACCTCAATATTTGAACGTTTTTTACGAAGCGCTGAAACCATTCCTCCGTGAAATTCTCCCCAATGAAAGCATCAACCAACTCTCCGTTCGACATAGGAAGTCGATGTTTTCCCGTTTTATTAAACGCGGTTAGTACTTTTATTTAACTGATAAACCGTCCATGCTAATAAGGTGACGATTCAAAGGATATCCTATAACCAAATCTAGCCAAAAGTATGGTATGATGAGTCATATTTTGTATGAGGAGACGAGGGGGAAACAGCCATGGAGCAGCGATACGCAAGAGAATCCAGATGTTTCAAAACATCGCGTATTTTTCCAACTGATGTGAACAATCATAATACACTTTTTGGTGGAAAGCTGATGTCCTATATCGATGACATTGCTTCAATTGCGGCACATAAGCATTGTCGTCGGTCGGTCGTAACGGCATCAACGGATTCGGTTGACTTTTTGTACCCGATTCACACGTCGGATTCCGTTTGTTTAGAGTCATTCGTTACTTGGACAGGCAAAAGCTCGATGGAGGTATTCGTCAAGGTTGTAACCGAGGATCTGAAATCAGGCGAAAGGAAAATTGCAGCCACCTCATTCCTAACTTTTGTTGCTTTGGACGAAAATAAGGTACCGGTGGAGGTGCCGGATGTCATCCCGGAAACAGAAGAAGAAAGGAAGCTCCACGAGTCCGCGCCGCATCGCGCTGAGATGAGACGTCTTCGCCGAGTGGAGAGTAAGAAGCTAGCTAGCTTTTTCACGATGAAGTATCCTTGGGAATAAAATCATTGATTTATTAGGGAAATGTGGTACAATTTGGGTAATTAAAAATCGGACAAGCGGAAGCACCGCTGATGATAGAGAAATATTCTCTCTCGTCAGTGAGTGCTTTTTTGCTGTTCCGAGTCAGACAGGAGGGAAATATGAGAGCTGAAACATCCACACGTATAGCGATTGTACTCGCCGTCATGAGCTGTGTACTCATTGGCAGTGGTGTTTATGCGAAATTCGCTGAGTAGTTTCAAGAACGAAGGAGGAGAAGTCGGAATGAGTAAACTTCAACTGTATGTCTTAGATGATGACATGGCCTATGCCGAGCGATTAGCCGTTTTCATACGGGCAACGGAGTGCACTGAACGTGTGCAAGTGAAGCTCTTCTCACAAGTAGAGCTCCTACTGCAGGTGTTGGAGGATCCAGATATCAAAGGAGTTCTATTGTTATCTGAAGCGTATTATCCATTATTGCAGCATCATCGTACATCGCTAATCAAAATGGTTTTGAGTCAAAACATTGCAAACTCCGATGCGCTTGAAACTGTACTGCCGTTCTTATTCCGTTTTCAACCACTGCACCAGCTCCTCACACGCATTCAAGCTCTGTATTCGAAGGGCATGCCAAGTGAGCATCGATTAATTCATCCCAATCGCACACGCGTGATATCTGTCTACAGCAGCAGTGGCAGCATTGGAAAATCGATAACAGCCGTTCATATGGCGAAACAGCTGGCATTTCGTGGGGAACGTGTCTTGTATCTGAGCTTGGAGTCTGTGAGTGCAGCTTCTCAGTGGCTGCAGGGACAATCGGGGCGATTATCGCAGCTCCTCTATTATTTGAAAGGCTCGCCTGAATCTCTGGGGCCAAAGCTGGCACTTTTAAAATCACATGATGCGATTCGAAGGTTCGATTATTTGACTCCTCACGATCAAATGAGAGAGATGCAAGAGATGAGTGGTGACCATGTCAAGCAACTCATTACGTCCATAGTTGGCTTGTCGGCCTACGATACGCTCATTGTTGATCTTGAAGCATCCGTTCATCCGAGAATCGTCAGAAGCTTAGAACTTAGCGATACGATCATTTGGCTGATTCAAGATGATTGGAATGATGCTTTCAAAACAAAGTCACTTTATAAACAAATGAGCGCGTATTCTCACATTCATTTTGTCATGACGAGTTATAGAGGCAGTCAAACCAAATCTTTCGAATCCCTTGGTAAAAATATATCGTATAAGCTTCCTTATATTCCTGAATGGAAGGTGATGAGTTCGGCAGAGCAAGTCTGGCAATCGGATATATTTTCTGAACAAGTGTATGCCATGTTGAAAGCTGTCTTTAATGAGAATGTGGAAATTCCCAAAGAAGGAGCTGCTGCTTACTTTGAATCAAGAGCTGTTTAATCAATTAAAGCAGGAGATTAAGGAGAATCTCGACCTCTCTCATGAGGTAAGTGACGCTCAATTAAGGGGGCATATCGAAGAAACGATCTTTCGTGCTGCAGGTGTTCATGGCTGGACTTCGAGTGAGATGCATGCTGGTGTCAAGCGAATATTTGATAGCTTTCGAGGATTAGACATTCTACAACCACTCATCGATGACCCAACAGTAACAGAGATTATGGTGAATGGTCACACCTGTATTTTCTTTGAACGGATGGGCTTAGTTGAACGCTACCCCTATGAGCTGGAAAGTGCTGAGAAACTAGAGGATCTTATCCAAATGATTGTCTCCAAAGTGAATCGAATTGTTAATCAAGCCACACCTATTGTGGATGCACGATTGAAAGACGGTTCACGCGTAAATATCGTGCTTCCACCCGCTTCTCTCAGTGGTCCAACGTTAACTATTCGTAAATTTCCAGCCAAGCCAATGGATATGTCAGATTTGATTCGATTTGGAAGTATTTCAGAGGAAGCTGCAGAAGTGCTGCGGTTGATGGTTGAAGCGGGATTTAATTTGTTCATTGGAGGCGGTACGGGGTCAGGGAAGACGACGTTTCTCAACGCTTTGAGTGCTTGGATTCCTGAACATGAACGCGTGATTACGATAGAAGATTCTGCAGAGCTCCAGATCCAAGCTGTTCCCAATCTAGTTCGAATGGAAACGAGAAATGCGAATACAGAAGGGAAGGGAGCTATCGCCATGCGAGAGTTGATTCGATCTTCCCTACGGATGCGTCCCAACCGCATAATTGTAGGTGAGGTGCGAGGTGCTGAGGCATTGGATATGCTGGCAGCAATGAATACGGGACATGATGGAAGCTTAAGCACTGGTCATGCGAACACCTCACTGGATATGCTCAGCAGGCTGGAGGCGATGGTTCTGAGTGCAGCTCCTCTGCCCATTGAAGTCATTCGTAAACAGATTGCTTCAGCTTTAGATGTGATTGTACATATATCCCGTATGAGAGATCGCACACGAAAGGTAACAGAGATTCAACAAGTCGTTGGTTTGAAGGATGGAGAAGTCCAATTGCAGCCCCTGTTTCTCTTCGAAGAAAGCGGGGAGACTCCAGATGGTAAAATCCTTGGAGCACTCCGCTATACGGGACAAGCTCTTGCGAATATGCACAAGCTTCAAATGGCGGGCAAGCAGCTGCCAAATTGGTTTATACGGAGCGAAGCTGGGTGTGAGGCGATATGATAGTGTGGTTGCTGCTGCTTCTGATTGGTGGTGGAAGTTGGATCATTTTGTTATATATTGAACGCCGAAAATCCCCTCCGAAATCAATTGGAAATGCCTCTAAACACAAATCTCGAGCTACCCTTCCTGTAGTCCCCTATATCGATTACAGCCAGTATCAATTGTCCGCCAAAGAGAGAACAACTGCGATTCTGATGCTTGCTTTTCCGGCATTCCTGATCGGTTATATTTTCTATCAAAATATCATCCTCGCCACTCTTCTTTCATCGACGGGCTTTGTGTTTCCTCGCTTTCGTCGGCAGCAACTCATCCAAAAACGCAAAAATATGCTATTTGTACAATTTAAACAAGCACTTAGTTGTCTATCTTCCTCCATGACAGTGGGGAAATCCATTGAATCAGCATTCAGAGAGGCTTGGGAGGATTTGAAGCTGCTGTATCCTGATCCTGCCTGCCTAATCGTCGTTGAGTTCGGAATGATTTGCCGGAAGGTTGAGAATGGCGAACCGATTGAGGCAGCGCTTAAACATTTTGCTGATCGAAGCCATTTAGAAGATATTCAGAGCTTTACAGATGTATTTCTAACCTGTAAGCGTACGGGAGGTAATTTAGTAGAGGTAATGAAACGCACAGCGACGGTTATCGCTGAAAAACTAGAAATAACGCAGGAAATTTCGGTCATGATTGCCCAAAAGCGGCTTGAATCGAGAGTGCTTGTTGTTGCCCCCATATGTATTGTTGCTGTATTGGCCTTTTCTTCACCAGATTATATGGTTCCACTTTACAATGGGAGCGGAATTCTGATCATGACCATTTGCTTGTTGTTACTAGGTGCTTGCTATTTACTCACTCAAAAAATAATGAATATCAAGGTGTAGCATGTGGATGTGGTTATTCGCTTTAACGCAAATTGTCGTTTGTATTGCATTACTAATGCGCGGAAAGAAAAGATACGGGTTACAGCTTCAGTCTCACATGTATCCATTTCGATTGAAGTTTCTCTTACCATATAGCTACTACTTCATAGATAAGCTTCAATTGATGGAGCGATTTCCTGATTTTACGTCGAAAATCCATCATAAATGTCTGGTATTGTATGGAAGAAGTTTGTCCTCGCAAGGCAGTAAGTGGTTCATGGCAGAGCTTATTTCTGCTGGTACTTTGTGCTTATTCATCGTTACTCTTCTTGCAATTCTTGCTGGTGAAGACAGCTCCTTGTTAGCTTTTGGAGTGGTTGCAGCAACAGGAACTCCGATGATGATGGTTCGTGATTTAGATACCAAAATTCGAAAGAAGCAGCAACGGATGATACTAGAGCTGCCCGAGTTTTTAAGCACTATCGTGCTCTTAGTGAATGCTGGCGAGACCGTCAACCGTGCATGGATTCGGTGTGTTCAGACTAAGCCGCATATGACGGATTCTCCTTTATTTAAAGAGTTGCTTGTAGCTGTGCATGAGCTGGAGATGAATATCTCGTTCACGAAGGTTTTAGAGGATTTCAGTAAGCGATGTGCGTTACATGAAGTGTCGTTATTCACATCAACGCTTGGATTGAACTTTAAAAGAGGCGGTAATGATTTTGTTGTCGCCCTGCAGGCGCTCTCGCTGGAACTGTGGCAGCGGAGGAAAAGTGTTTCGCGAACTCTAGGGGAGGAAGCATCTTCCAAGCTCGTTTTTCCAATGGTGTTAATATTTGTTGTGGTGATGGTGATTGTCGCCGCGCCCGCGTTACTCATGATGAACCAATAAGAAAGGGATGTTGACATGAAACCGATGATTGAAGGCATTAAACGTGTGTGGCAAGAGGAAGATGGACTGGGTACGTTAGAAATTTTATTGATTGTAGCGGTGCTCGTTGCGATTGCGATTATTTTTAGAAAGTGGATTGTTTCCTGGTTCCAGAAACTCATCGGCGATGCGAACTCTGATCTGAAGGATAACAGCGCGGTGGCCCCGTGTGCACCAAGTCCAACTACGAGCTGTGCGCCATAGCAGGTTCTCTCGTTTCACTACAAATGAACATGGTACGTTCACTTTAGAAGCGTCACTCGTATTTCCAGTTATTTCAATTTGTACGGTGACACTGTTGTTCGTTGGGATGTATGCCTACCAGCATGTATATCTCCAGCAATTAGCGCGATCAGCTGCAGAAAAGCTAGCTTTTACTTGGAATAACAGCCATAAGGATATGTCTACAGGAAGCTTTGATCCGCGGGAAACCGACAGTTTGTACTGGCGCCTGACGCAGGACAATGTGAGTGACTTATTTGGCTTGCTACAGGGAAATGGTGGTACAAGCATCGCACTCCCCACGAATCAGGCTAATGGTTTGGTGGAGAAAAAGCTGGCAAAAGCCGCGGCTTTATTCCCAAAAGGAGTGACGGGCAAAGCAACATATACAAATTATCTACTAGATCATCAAGTTGAAGTTGCTGTTTCCAAGTCATTTCTTACACCTTCTATCCTGCGGAAATGGATGCAATCGGCTCAACCGGAAGGAACAGCTGTTGCCCACGTAGTTGATTCAATAGAGCTAATCCGAACCACAGATCTGACGCGGACCTATCTGCCGACATTAGTAGGAAGGATCTCTCCCGAGAAAGCAAAAGCAGCACTTGTAGATCCTGTGAAGAGTGATTTGTCTGGTCCTAGTGTCACTATCCAATCCGAACGTCAGGCATCCTCCTACTTAAGATCATTGGTGGGAGGTTCGGAGGTTATGAGGACTACTGCGTCTGGTAAAAGAAGAAAAATTGATGCCTTAGACGCGCGTGGTATTGGGCATCAAGCCTTTTATAGTATGACCGAAGCTCAGCTGCGTACTGAACAGCTTCCGAAGGACATCGAGCTGCTCCAGCAGGATCCGACTGTGAAGGGGATTGTCTGGCACTTTTTTAAGAAGGATGCGAGCGGTAAAGGGATGCCTGCGGATGCTTTTCGTAAGGAACTCGAACGCAAAGGGATCGTGGTCGTTATTCACAATTAGAAAGAGGGGAGCTTTTGAGGAGATTCCTATTTGCAGAGAACGGCGCGGTATCCGTTTATTTGATACTCATTATTGTGCCGATTTTCTTATTTCAAGCGGTGCTCATCGATTTTGCCCGAATCAAAGCAGCTGAGAGAGAAACAGAATCGGCTATTCAAGCAGCTGCAAGATCCGTGATGTCTTCCTTTGATAACGAACTGCAGAAGAGAGGACTTTATGGCATGGGCCTTTCTCAGGAGGCGTCAGAACAATTACTTAACGATATCTTTGTTAAAAACTTATCCAGTGGCATCACATCGCATGCATTTCATTTTATCAATACCAAAGCTGTTGATGGAGCTGCTCGTGTTACGCCAGTGTATTCGCTTGCTAGTCATGTCATTTTTGAGGGTCAGCTCATCCAAGATATGAAAATTAAAGCACCCATTGAATACTCGCTCGAAATCGCTGATAAATTTCAGAAAAGCGGAGTCAGAGAGCCGTTTCAGATAGGGTCGCAATTTGCCAAAGATGCCGCAGAACTAGAGAAGCTAATCGAGCAGCGCGAATCCGCGCTAGACGAAGCATGGCAGAGCGCGGATTCGCTCTATGCCAAAACATCCACATTTCATAGTTACTATGGAACAAGAATAGTGGAATTAGATGATTTAGCTGCGCGCATAGGTATTCATACGGTTGATGAAGTTCGTGGTGAAATCAGTCGTGTTCAGGCTGAACTGCAATCTTTAACGAATACGGTTAGGAATATGGATCTTTCCTTGGCTTCGTTGGCACAAGCAGGTCCTGAGGCGGGTGCCAGTATGCAAGCCATCATTGCTGGTAAACAAACACTTGAGTTGCAGGTCAGTACACTTTCTCAGAAGTTGAATGAGCTGGAAGCTTTAGTTCAGCTAATCCTGAAGTACACAGCACTTGTAATTACCACAAAGCTAGAAGTATCTGCCAATGAAAGTGATGTTAAACAGTTTCAACAGGAGATTGAACCTGCCTTACGGATAGCCAAGCAAAAAAATGACGAGATACGATTAAAGCTAACAGGAATTTCGAGTTCCGCAACAGATGGTGGTCAAGATGCTAATGAGGTATTTCAACATGTTTCACTAATTGGAGATGATTATTTTTATAGCTATCAAACAGCAATCGCACGAATTGCCGCGTTATTTTCAGCATTCCAGTCATCTGTTGAGCGAGTCATCTTGTATACTTCGGAGCATACGAGCGAGGTCAATCAAGCGAATGAAGCCTATTGGGCAGCTTCAAATGATTTTCACAATAAACAGAGCTCTACTGAGCACTCCAGAATGGAAAAGAATGATACAACTAATAAAAATAAACAAACTCAAAAGAATAAAATCCAAGCTGTTTTGGATCAGGCGAAGCAAGCCATTGGAGGTTGCAGTCTTACCAATTCACAATCCGGTGATGCTGACCACTACAACAAGCTCCAAGGCGAATCAGGCTTATATCAGAAATATCGCCAAGCGAACGCTCAAGATACGATGATTGGGTATGAAGCTATGTATGACTTAGATAAAGCCGAACCTGCTAGTTTAAGAGCAATGGACATGTTGGGTGCAATAAACCAAGCAGCCGAAGTGCTGCGTGATGAACTTTACGTAAATGAATACGCACTAACGAAATTTAATTATCGTACATACGGGTTAGAGAAAGACCCAAACGGGCAGCCCAAATTGTCCAACGAATTCGTAGACCCTGGTTCTCATATGTTAGCAAGCCAAGAGGTGGAGTATCTCTTATACGGGTTTTCTTCATGTGCCGCTAACCTGTCTGCAGCGTATGCCGAAATGTTTTCATTACGCTTAGCGATCCGTACCGTCGAAGCCTTGTTAGATCCGGAAAAGGAAATGCTTAACATCGGGTCGCCATTGCTTGTGCTACTGGCTGCAGCTGCACAAGGCGCAGTAGAGGCGTTGGTCGATATGAACACCTTGGTGAAAGGTGACGCGGTTGAATTATCGTCCAAGCTTTCCGTGGCAGCGCTTAAGTTGACTTACAAAGACTATTTACGGCTATTTCTGATGCTGCATAGTAACAATGCTAAGCTGCTGTCCAGAATACAAGCACTCCTTGAATTAGAAACAGGCAAAGATTTGATCCAACAGACTTCCTATATGCAAGCAAATGCTACAAGTGAAATTAGGCTTTGGTTTATTCCGCAAATAATGAAGCTGCTGGATGGAACAGGTCTTTTAGGCTGTAAAGTAGTCGGAACACAATGTCAAATGAGTCGAACAGCTGTCGTTTCGTATTAGGGAAGGGGGCAAAGAGTTGCTTCTCAAATTGAGCAAAGGGCAAGAAGGCGGCATCGTGTTGGAAGCTTCGCTCATTTTGCCTATATTTCTGGCGTTTGTGGTAGGTCTTGTGCTTTTCATTCAAATTGCCATTGTCGAAATGGCGATGCAGTCAGGTGTTTCCGAGGCGACGAAATCCATTGCAGGTCAACTCTATCCTGTTCGAATTCTGGTTCAAGAAGCTCGCGCGAAATATGATCAAAGCCGCGCCGCGGACATACTTAATACAGCTGTGGATCAAATTCAATCTGCTCGCAATCATGTGACGAGTGCGGAGGATTTTGCCGATGAGTACGCTGCCTACATACCAGACCCGTTATTGGAGCTTGTACGCTTGGAAAAAGAGAAGCGGGAACTTGGGGAGGAAATGGCGCAAGATGAGCTGAATGGGCTCTATGAATCACAAGTAAAACCGCGCATTCTAGCTGTCTTTACACCTCTTGTGTATGCTTTTTGTGATGCTGCAATCGTCGATAAGAAGAAATTTAAAGTGATTTCCGTGACCCTACCGAGTATGGAACAAAGCGGTGAGGCTTTCTTTGGGATTGAAGCGCAACTGAGTTATAAGCTTTCGATCCCTTTTATGAGCCAAACGATTGTTGTGAAAAAGAGGGCCTATGAGCGGGCTTGGGTTGGGGCTTAAACAGAAGGGAGGTATAGAATTATTTTATTGATTCATTGTCTTTTTATTATTTTTATCGCGATTGCCTTTATTGTTGATGTTCGTCATGCAAAGCTGCCAAATAAGCTGACGATGTGTGGAACTATAGTGGGAATATTGTTTCACACATGGACACAGGGTTGGAATGGATTGCTGTTTTCTCTCTGTGGAGCACTTACTGGTTTTCTCATCCTACTCGTTTTGTACGTTCTAGGTGCTTTGGGGGCAGGGGATGTCAAACTTTTTGCGGCTATTGGCGCAATCATGGGCGTTGCTTTTGTCTTACAAACACTCGTATATGCCATTCTATGTGCTGGACTCATCGGGCTTTTCCTATTACTTATTCAAAAACAAATGAGAGCTACAGGTCAAAAGCTTACGGGCTGGCTTATCTCAATTTTTGTCCATAACAATATCGCAACATTACGCGATATCAAGTATCAGAAAAACATCAAATTTCCCTTTATGTACGCCGTTTTTCCTGCGGTGGTTATCACATTATACTATTCTTTGCTTTGAGATGAGGTGGTTGTATGACACAAGAAGTATTCGGACTTCGGTATGAGTTTGTTTATCAACATGGCCACCATATGGCGTTGTACAAGGAAGGGGGATTAGCAACAAGTGATCTTTCCTCCTTGCAAGTACGCATGCTAGAAGCGAATCAAGTCCCGAGGCTGCTGCCGCTTGACATCCTTGAGGTGGACTCACGTCTTCGTTTGCAATATAAATTATCTTCCAAACGTATGCTGTCACATGTTCTGAAGGTGGAACCGTTCTCGATCCATCAGCTTGCCAAGTTGTTGTATGCCATTATATGTACACTCGAAGAAAGCAAAAATTACATGCTTTACGAAATGAATTTCGTGCTGAAGGATAATTTTATTTTCGTTGGACAGGATTGGGCGGACGTTTACCTGACGTATGTACCGTTAGATACACAGCATGTTAGTGATGATATCTATCCAGCGATAGATTCACTTCTAACAAAGCTTCATCTACATGTTCGGGAAGAGGAGCAGGATCAACTGAATACTTGGATTTCAGCTCATTTGGCTAACAAGAGCTTACTTGGTTATAAGGAATCGTTACTAAAATTAATGGACGAGCCGATTTTGGTGCGAAATTCAACACCTGATGAACCAACTGAATCCAATGAAATCTTATTATCAGAGCCAGGGTTACCTAAAGCACATTGGAAACAGGAAGAGAATATGCGAATAGAACCTAGCATTCCCAAGTTGACTGAACCTGATCAGAAGAAATTCATGGATCATGATATTCACACATCCCCAGAATCAGATTCTCGTGTATTTCCTCTAACATTTATTCCCTTAAACCAGCGACCACGATGGATGATAATAGCATTAATAGTTATCATTGTGGCCTTTCTATGGCAACTTTACTTAACGTCACCCTCAGCGGGCTCTCTTCAGCTTATAGCTGGTATAACATTGCTACTGGGAGATGTGGGCTTTGTTCTTCTTTGTAGGGGCTTCCCACAGCTACAAAGGCCAAAAAACAACAAGTTGAAGAAACATTCTCTCGCTGTACATAATCCTTTTCCGGAATACGCTAGTTCCCTTGATTCCTCATCAATCGTGGCTCCATTAGATATGCAAGACTACTATCGCAATCTGTCGATGCATACAACCCTCCTCCAACCCTCAGGGTCCAATGTCACGGTGTTTCTTGGGAAATCCCCAACGCAAAAACCGCTCGGACCCCGATTAGAAATTCTAGTGGAAGATAAGAGTCAAACTGTTCCCATCAACAGTGAAGTTTTTACTATTGGCAGGGGAGATCTAAGCAGCAAAATCGACTATGTGATGGATATCGTAGGTGTTTCCAGAATTCATGCGGAAATTGTACTAACTAGCAACGGCTATCAGCTTCGAGATGCAGGCTCAACCAACGGAACCTATTTAAATGATCTTCCTCTGGTCACCTATCAATCCTATCCGCTAAAAGATGGGGACATTGTGCGAATTATTCGACAGGAAATGACTTTTCGCATCTAATACAAATAGTTCTACTTCCTGTCTGCCATGAGCAGTGGTATAATAAGAAGTCGCGAGTAAAATACGTGATTATCTTAGAACTAGACAGGGGTTTGGTTTTACAAAATGAGTCTTTTAACAATTGAAGATTTAAGCCACAGCTTTGGCGATCGTACATTGTTCAAAAATGTATCGTTCCGCTTACTTGCTGGTGAACGCGTTGGTATCGTTGGAGCGAATGGCGTGGGGAAATCCACGTTGATGAATATATTAACAGGCAAGCTATTGAAGGATACAGGAAAAGTAGAATGGACACCGAGAGTCCACTATGGCTATTTGGACCAGCACTCCGTGTTGGCCGCGGGTAGGACTATTCGCGATATATTGCGTGATGCGTTCTTGCCGTTGTATGAAGAAGAGAAAAGAATGATGGCCATTACCGACAAAATGGGTGACGCCACGCCAGAGGAGCTTGAAGTGCTTCTCGAGGAAATGGGTGAAATTCAAGAACGCTTGGAAATCGGTGATTTCTATCTGCTTGATGTGAAAATCGAAGAGATGGGTAATGGTCTCGGTTTGAATGCGATTGGTTTAGATCGTGATGTAACCTCTCTTAGTGGTGGACAGCGCACGAAGGTTCTTCTAGCTAAGCTATTACTAGAAAAACCAACTGTGCTTCTGCTCGATGAGCCTACCAACTACCTAGATGTGGAACATATCGAATGGTTGAAAATGTACCTGAAAGATTACCCATATGCGTTCATGTTAATTTCACATGATACCGAATTTATGAATGAAGTCGTGAACGTTGTCTATCATTTGGAGTTTTCCAAATTGACGCGTTACACAGCGAATTATGAGAAATTCCTTGATATGGCTGAAATGAACAAGACGCAGCACATTGACGCTTATGAGAAGCAGCAAGAATATATCAAGAAGCAGGAAGATTTCATCGCGCGCAACAAAGCGCGGGCGTCAACTTCAACCCGCGCGAAGAGCCGGGAGAAGCAGTTGGATCGAATTGACCGCATTGAGCGTCCGGAAACGGCAATGAAGCCTACATTTGTATTCAAAGAATCGCGTTCAAGTGGTAGAGTAGTATTTGAAGCGCAAGATTTGGAAATCGGCTATGATCGTGCCTTGCTTCCGAGGATGAATGTGACGATTGAACGCGGTGAGAAAATTGCCATCGTCGGCTGCAATGGGGTCGGTAAATCCACCTTATTGAAGACGATTCTTGGGAAAATCGAGCCTTTCAGCGGCAAAACGTATCGCGGCGATTATTTGAGTCCTGCGTACTTTGAGCAAGAGGTCAAAGCGCCAAGCATGACGCCGATTGATGATGTATGGAATTCATTCTCTTCCATGACACAGAATGAAGTTCGAGGAGCGCTTGCTCGAGTTGGTCTCAAAAATGAGCACATTACTCGTGCCATGAGCATGCTAAGTGGTGGTGAGCAAGCGAAGGTTCGTCTATGCAAGCTGCTCATGCAAGAAAGCAACTGGTTGCTGTTCGATGAGCCAACGAACCATTTGGACGTCGTAGCCAAAGAAGAGCTTCAACGCGCTTTAAAAGAGTACAAAGGCACCGTTTTGCTTGTCTGCCATGAACCTGAATTCTATGAAGGTTGGGTTACACGTGTTTGGGACGTTGAAGAATGGTCAGCTAAAGTAATGAGTTAAACCATTAAACAAATCAAATTAATCAAATCGGAGGAGATCACGATGTTAACGCACGTTGTGTTTTTTAAGCTCAAAGATCGCAGTCCTGAAGCTGTGGAAGTAACCAAAGCCGTTCTTACGAATATGGAAGGTAAAATCCCGGTTTTACGGCACATTGAGGTTGGGACTGACATTCTACATTTAGAGCGTTCTTACGATATCGCACTCATCACGAAATTTGATTCACTAGATGATTTGAAAGTTTACGATACACATCCTGTGCATGAAGAAGTCAAAGCTCATATGAAAACAGTTCTTGATGGAACGTCCATCTGTGTTGATTTTGTAAGCTAACTCACGTTTGAAAAACATAGGAGAACAGTGTAGTATCCTTAGAAGAGGCTCGTTCTTGACGTTGTCAGGCGCTGGCAAAAATTCTTAGGCTGCACTGTTTTTTGTGTGTTTAGCGCAATACGAACTACATATGAAAAAGGGAGGAATCCGAGTTGAAGTCCAATTTAAATAGAGCTTATATGACAGAAGTTCTTGAAATGCTGCTGCGGACTCCTAGTCCGACAGGGTACACGCATCACATTATGCAAAAAGTAGAGCTAGAAGTGAGTAAGCTTGGCTTCGAGCTTTCTTATACGAATAAAGGCTGCGGTATTGTTACCGTTCATGGTACAAGCTCAGATCGCGTAATTGGCATCTCTGCACATGTGGATACGCTGGGTGCGATGGTGCGCTCCATTAAAGACAATGGTACGTTGAAAATCACTTCGCTTGGTGGTTTTATGATGGGTGCGATCGAGAATGAGTATGTGCAAATTCATACACGTGATGAGCGTGTGTATGATGGTACGATTCTTACGTCTAGACCATCCGTGCATGTGTACGAGGATGCGAGAGAGTATAAGCGCGATGAGGCGAATATGGAAGTTCGTATAGATGAGCTTGTTAGTTCCAAAAAAGATGTGCAAGCACTCGGCATCCGTGTTGGCGACTATATCTCGTTCGATCCGCGTGTCCAAGTGAAGGATAATGGCTATGTGAAGTCACGCCATTTGGATGATAAAGCTAGCGTAGCATCCTTGTTCGGCCTTCTTAAGCTGATAAAAGAGCAAGGGATACAGCCTCTTTATACGATCAAGCTATTCTTCTCCAACTATGAAGAGGTTGGTCATGGCTCCGCATTTATTCCTGAGGATATTACGGATTTTATCGCCGTCGATATGGGCGCGCTTGGTGATGATTTGAGTGGTAGTGAACGCGATGTTTCGATCTGTGCGAAGGATTCGTCAGGTCCTTACGATTATGCGATGACATCGAAAATGATCGAGCATGCCGAGAAGCTGGAAATCGGCTATGCAGTTGATATTTACCCACGCTATGGCTCGGATGCATCGGCAGCACTAAGAGGCGGCCGCGATATTCGTGCAGCGCTAATAGGTCCTGGTGTTCACGCGTCACATAGCATGGAGCGTACGCATATGGATGCTGTAGTGAACACAGCTGCCCTTCTTGCTGCGTACATCATGGAGCCGGTGCAAGGATGAATATTCTAAGCGCGGTCGATATAACCAAAACCTACGGCGACAAGGTGCTCTTCGATGACATCTCGTTCACCTTGAACGAGAAGCAGCGCATTGGCCTCATCGGCGTGAACGGCACAGGCAAGTCCACGCTTCTGAAAATGCTAGCGGGTCTGGAAACACCGGATCGCGGCAAGCTCGTGCACGCGAACCATTTCCGCGTGGAATACTTGCCACAGAACCCGGAGTTCGATCCGAACTCCACGGTGCTTGAGCAAGTATTCCACGGCGATTCGCCGCTCATGAAGACGCTCCGCGACTATGAGCTAGCACTCGCTGAACTGGAGCTGGACGCCTCCAATGAGAAGAAACAAGCGCGCCTGTTCAACGCCCAGGCGCGCATGGATGAGCAAGGTGCTTGGGAAGCCAGCACCTTGGCCAAAACCGTGCTGATGAAGCTCGGCATCAGCGAATTCGACAAACCCGTCGGCCTGCTGTCCGGCGGTCAGCGCAAACGCGTAGCCATGGCGCGCGTTCTCATTCAGCCTGCCGATCTGCTCATCCTGGATGAGCCGACGAACCATATTGATAACGAGACGGCCATCTGGCTCGAGGAGTTCCTCAGCAAATGGCGCGGAGCCTTGCTGCTCGTTACCCATGACCGGTACTTCCTAGAGCGGGTCACCACCCGCATTCTGGAGTTGGACCGGGGCAAGATCTACAGCTACGAGGGGAACTACGAGTGGTTCCTCGAGAAGAAGGCGGAGCGGATGGATTCCGAAGCCGCTAGTGAAGACAAGCGGCAGAATCTCCTCCGCCGCGAGCTGGCCTGGCTCCGTCGCGGCGCGAAGGCGCGCACGACGAAACAGAAGGCGCGCATCCAGCGCGCCGAGGATCTTCGGGACCGCCAAGTGGACGGTCCCGCTGACAAACTCGACATGGCGCTGGCTGGCAGCCGCCTTGGCAAAAAGGTGATGGAGCTGGACGACATCTCCAAGGCTTTCCCAGGCGGAAAGCCGCTGCTCAGCGGCTTCAGCTACATCGTGATGCCGAAGGATCGTCTAGGCATCATCGGTCCTAACGGCAGCGGCAAGTCGACGCTGCTCAATATGCTCGCGGGGCGAATTCAGCCCGACAGCGGCACGATCGAGACCGGCACAACGGTGAAGTTGGCCTACTATACGCAAGAGAACGTCGCAATGGATGAGAAAATGCGCGTGATCGAATATATCAAGGAAGCCGCAGAGCAGATCCGCACGTCGGATGGTGAAACCATTTCGGCCGCACAGATGCTAGAGCGCTTCTTATTCTCACCAAACCTGCAATGGTCGCCAATTGGCAAGCTTTCAGGCGGAGAGCGTCGCAGACTTTATTTGTTACGCACCCTAATGGGTGAACCGAATGTTTTGCTTCTCGATGAGCCGACCAATGATTTGGACATCCAAACTTTGACGATACTGGAAGATTATCTGGATCAATTCTCAGGGGCTGTTATTACGGTTTCCCATGATCGATACTTTTTGGATCGGACAGTTTCCCATTTATTTGCTTTCGATGGGAATGGCGGAATAGAGCCGTTCATCGGGACGTATTCGGATTATTTGGATGATAAGCGTGAACAAGAAGAGGCGGAGCAAGCGAGGAAAGAAGTTATTCGCCAAGCAAGCTCGAAGACAGCTATCAGCAGTCCTGCGTCTATCCCTTCAAGTGCAAGCTCATCCCAAGCAACGAATCGTCCGAAGAAGCTTTCTTTTAAAGAACAGAAGGAATGGGACGAAATTGAGAACACAATAGCTGCCCTAGAGGACAAAGTCGATAGCTTGAAAAAGCAAATCGAAGCCTCCGGAAGCAACTTTGACCTCGCTCGCGACCTGTATGAACAAGAGCAACAAACCGCTGCAGAGCTTGAAGCAGCAATGGAAAGATGGACTTATTTATCAGAGTTAGTAGAACAAATAGAACAAAATAAGTTATGATAGAAGAGGAAGTTCAAAAAGTCGTCTTTTGATCACGAAGCTAGCCAAGAAGTTAATTCGACATCGAATCTTGCGTTCACCTTCGAAGTCCGGTGCTCATGTAGTTTTGCCTACACTCCGCTCCTCCTTCTTCAGGTTCTCACAACCTTCTCGATGCTGAAAAGCCGACTTTTTGAACATTTATTAGAAGAAAATAAAATAAAGGTAGGTAAATATACCACATGATTAGTGTAAATAACGTGACGCTTCGTTACGGCAAGAGAGCCCTTTTCGAAGACGCCAATATTAAATTCACACCAGGCAATTGCTACGGATTGATCGGAGCGAACGGTGCAGGTAAATCCACTTTCCTTAAAATTCTTTCTGGAGAGATCGAGCCGAACACAGGTGAAGTCAGTATTACGCCAGGCGAGCGTATGGCTGTCCTTAAGCAAAACCATTACGAGTTTGATGAAATCGAAGTTTTGAAAACCGTGGTTATGGGCCACTCCCGCTTGTACAAAATCATGGAAGAGAAGGATGCTTTGTATGCCAAAGCGGATTTCTCCGAAGAAGATGGCATGAGAGCGGCTGAGCTTGAAGGTGAATTCCAGGATCTTGACGGCTGGCAAGCAGAATCCGACGCAGCAGAGCTACTTATCGGTCTTGGGATCCCAACATCCTTACATGATACGAAAATGAAGGATCTTGACGGTAACGAAAAGGTTCGCGTGCTCTTGGCACAAGCACTATTCGGTAACCCGAACATTCTGTTACTCGATGAGCCTACCAACCATTTGAACTTGGAGTCGATTAAATGGCTAGAGCACTTCTTGTCCCGTTTCGAAGGCACTGTTATCGTTGTATCACATGACCGTCACTTCTTGAACCAAGTATGTACCCATATCGCCGATATCGACTTTGGTAAAATCCAAATGTACGTTGGTAACTACGACTGGTGGTACGAGTCCAGCCAACTAGCGCTTCGTTTGGCACGTGATGCTAACAAGAAAACGGAAGAGAAACGTAAAGAGTTGGAAGCCTTTATCGCGCGCTTTAGTGCGAATGCGTCCAAATCCAAGCAAGCGACTTCCCGTAAAAAGCAATTGGAGAAGCTTACGCTTGAAGATATTCGTCCATCCAGCCGGAAATATCCGTTCATTCACTTCAAAGGTGAGCGTGAAGCTGGTAAGCAATTGCTTGCAGTTGAAGGTATCTCCAAAACGATTGATGGCGTTAAAGTACTGAACAATGTGACATTCACTTTGAACAAAGGGGATAAAGTTGCTTTCGTAGGACCAGACGGGATTGCGAAAACGACGCTATTCAAAATTTTGATGGGCGAAATGGAAGCAGACAGCGGCACGTTCTCGTGGGGCGTAACGACATCGCAGGCGTATTTCCCAAAAGACAGCCAAGATTACTTCAATTCCGAATTAACTCTGGTGGATTGGCTGCGTCAATACTCCAAAGATCCGGATGAATCATTCCTTCGTGGATTCCTAGGACGGATGTTGTTCTCAGGCGAGGAAGCGCTGAAGAAAGCGAATGTCCTTTCCGGAGGAGAAAAAGTACGCTGCATGTTCTCCAAAATGATGTTGAGCGGTGCGAATGTGCTTATTCTTGATGAGCCAACGAACCACTTGGATTTGGAATCCATCACTGCGCTTAACAATGGCCTTGTTGATTCCGACTGTACGATGTTGTTCGTCTCCCATGACCATCAGTTCATTCAAACGATTGCGAATCGCGTCATGGAGTTGACACCGAAAGGTATCATCGACAAAATGCTGACATACGATGAGTACTTGGAGAGCGAAGATGTGAAAAAACAACGCGAGATCCAATACGCATAATTGTAAAAGTAAAAAGCGCCCTGAAGAATTTCTCTCAGGGCGCTTTTACCTACACAAAGTGTTGTCTAGCTGCCGCCAGTGCGACGGCGTTGATTATTTACTTTTTTGGTCATTTGGCTTTTCGCTGTTTGATTGCTATTACCAGCTGCTTTGGGGTTTGCACGTGCTGCGGCTTGATCCGCTTGCTTCTGTGCTAGCTTTGCTTTAATTGCGTCGGCTAAGCTTACTTTTTTGACACCTTGTGGCTCGACCTGGTCGGCCTGCTGGGCTTGAGGCTTGTCTGACATAAGAACACCTTCTTTACGTGGTATATCCATAGTATAATCGAATCAAAGAAAAGATGAAAGAAGGTGTGTGGGGATGTTTGATCCGACGATCTATGACAATATCAAAGTCGTGCTCGAAGGGGCCGTCTATGATTTGGACTTGGAAGGTAAAATCATCATAACACGAAGAGAAGATTTAATTGACTTGTCATCGATGTCTCGCACATTTGCAATAGAATTTGCTAGACAAGTGGGACTGCCTAATCAGGCGGAAATCTACTTACATGTTCATTTGAGTGATTTAGCAGCAGAGATTCTCGAAAATCCAACGGCTAAGCCTGGTTGCACGCTGTTAATTAAGCTTCATACGCATGTGAACGATCCCGAATTAGATTGCCCAATGATCGAAGCACAATTGAACGCTATTTGGGAACAGCGTCCGCGAATTACGCAGCAAATTTCATATCTATATGGGGAACAACCAGAGGAGTTCCATAATCTCATTACATTATCCTTTGGTCGCAAAATTGATGAGAGCCACCTCGATGACTTTTCGGATCTGATCGACTATGCTTTTGAAAGCTTGGTGTGGCTGGATGAAAGAGGGGCACTGTGAATCATGCAGGAATTATCTCAACAAGAGCTTCTAGACAAGGTAGGCCAAGCTAACGAAGGATCCTTCGCCGTCTTTATGTACACACCACTCTGTGGTACTTGCAAGGTAGCAGAACGGATGCTTGATATCATTCTGACGATGAAGCCAAGTCTTCCACTTGTGAAATGTAATATTAATTTTCTACCGCAAGTAAGCCAAGAATGGCAAATTGCAAGTGTCCCTTGTGTTGTAATCTTGGTACCTGGGAAAGAAAAACAATTGATTTACCGGATGCAATCCGTGGATGAGCTATATCGTAAACTATTGCCATTAGTAGAACAAGAATAGGAGTTGTGTACACGATGAATTTTCAAATCGGAGACCACGTTATCGCTGAGTATAAAACAGGGGTTTATTTCGGTGAGGTTGTAGAATTGACAACTAGCATGAAGGCGGCTGTTCGCATTCTTGCAGTGAAGGAGCACCCAACACAAGGAGATTTACATAATCCGATGGATCCAAGCGTAGCTTTTTTTCATCAAAGACGGGCATTATCCCATCAAGAGATTGCATTAATGCCGATTGCAACGATTCGTCCTTATGCGGGTGAGGTGCCAGATTACCAAGTGTCTCTGAAGAGAGCGCTATTGGCTCAAATCGATAAACTGTCGGACATGGAAGCATGGGCCCGACGCTCTCTGCAGGAGCTTGATCAGCTGAATAAAGAATATTTTCCACCGTCCAATTAGGAAACTTCCAAGTACAACTTGGTGCCATCATTGTATTTGAAGATTGCGACATCACCAATGATCTCGATCATCGAGATCATTTTTAATTTTCTGCGAAATTCAAAATGCAGCTCGTATTCCTTCAATTTACTTGAGAGTAACTCCATCTGGGAACGTTTATGAGTAAAATTCATCACAGGGATCGACTTATTCTTGTAGCGGATCGTGTTTGCTTGCATGTTCAAGCCCTCCTTTACACGGATACTTCTGTTTTCTCACTTCTTTACATTCAAAGATACATTTCAAATGTTAAATATGTTCGAGTGCAACTATTAGAAAAGTTTTAGCATTTTATTATATGTGAATAATAGCGCTACAGGGCTAGTTCCGATAAGATAAATTTTTGAGGGGCAGATTCGTGGTTGCGGGGAGAGTTAACCCCATTTATAATAGATAAGATTGTATTCTAACAGGTTCTGGAGGGTCACAGATATGACAGTAGCACAACCAACTCGCATAGGAATTATTGGCGCCGGGAATATCGGAAATGTACATATGGAGACTATCAAAACCATACCAGGGGCACAGCTTGCAGGTGTGACGGACGTGTATTTGCCGCTTGCTGAAACGAGAGCGAGAGAACATAATATTGAGCAGGTATATGCAAACTCAGATAAATTGTTAGCGGATCCTTCGATTGACGCGGTCGTCATAGCGGTATCGAATGAGTGGCATGCGCCAATTGCTGTACAAGCCTTGGAAGCAGGAAAGCATGTGATGCTTGAAAAGCCGATGGCAATTGACTTAGCTTCAGCTCGTCAAATTGTAGAAGCAGAGCGCAAAGCAGGAAAGATTCTCATGATCCCGCACCAAATGCGTTGGGAAGCAGCGGCGATTGCCGTGAAGGAACAGGTGGAGAAGGGTGCACTTGGTCATATTTATCACGCGAAAGCGAGCTATTTGAGACGTAAAGGCATTCCAGGCTGGGGAACATGGTTTACGCAAATGGAAAAATCAGGCGGCGGTCCCCTAATTGATCTTGGTGTACATATGTTAGATTTAACCATGTATTTGATGGGTAATCCAAAGCCTGTTTCGGTATATGGATCAACTTATGCGGAGTTTGGGCCGCGGAAGCAAGGGATTGGCACTTGGGGAGCTCCGAATTGGCAAGGGAAATTTGATGTAGAGGATTTAGCAACGGCCTTGATCAAGTTTGAAAATGGGGCAACGCTTTCCTTGGATGTCAGCTGGGCTGGGTTATTGGAGACAGATAATTTGCCAGTTGTTCAGCTGCTTGGAACGGAAGGCGGCGCTTATGTGAAAGGTGCGAAAGGAAAGCTTTTTGCAGAAAAATTCGATCGAATTGTAGAAACAGAACTTTCCGCACCAGCAGCGAATGACGATCCGCGCGCACGCATGGTACAGCATTTCTTATCTAGTATCGCGAGTGGTTCTAGGCCGATTACTGATGTCATGACGGGGTACACGAATAATTTGATCCTAGATGCGATTTATCGTTCGTCGCAAACAGGCGATGAAGTGAAATTGAACTGGGACATCGAGTAGACAGGGGCTGCAAGAAGTGAATTGGGAGTTATTTAGTATTATCGGAACGATTGCCTTCGCTGTGAGTGGTGCGATCGTGGCGATGGAAGAGGAATATGATATTCTAGGTGTCTATGTACTTGGTCTTGTTACGGCGTTTGGTGGAGGAATCATCCGTAATATGCTCATCGGGAAACCGGTTGTGTTACTATGGGAGCAAGGGATGTATTTTCAGATCGCGTTGTTTGCCATGACCGTTGTCTTCTTTATGCCAGTGAAATATATTCGATTATGGAAAACTTGGGAAGCCTTCTTTGATGCGATAGGCCTTGCAGCGTTCGCTATCCAAGGAGCGCTATATGCAACGAATATGGGCCATCCGTTAAGCGCGATCATTGTCGCGGCTGTACTCACAGGTATTGGCGGAGGTATGGTCCGCGATGTGCTGGCAGGTCGGAAGCCGCTGGTGCTGAAGGATGAAATCTATGCCGTTTGGGGCATGCTTGCTGGAGCACTTGTCGGACTTGGCTGGTCACAAGGTACGTGGCAGTTAGCGATTTTATTTTGCTTAATCATTATCCTAAGAATGTTCTCTGTCAACTACAAATGGAAACTGCCAAAACGTTCATTACGTGATTCTATGGCCGAATCTACAAGAAGATCAGATTCTTAGCCATTCAGCATGCAAGATATCAGCTGGAGAAAGGAGGAGAGTCATTTGGAAGCATCTTTAACACTGCAACAGAAAATTTCAGCAGAAACGATTGCTACACGTATTATTTCTGTGAAAGAACTTCTACAAACGGAGTTAGATCTGTACGAAGTATCGAAGGATTCAGAGACAGGCGAGCATTACCTGCATTATGCCTATATGCATCGAGATTTCACGAATACGGGAGAGCCAGAATCCTTTCACTATTTAATGCCAATTAAGAATGATGATGTGCTCGGCATGATCTTTGGTGAGCAAGGGTATGCTTATCCGGAGCATTGGAAGTCCTCCTTTTTACGAAATGGTCCAGAAGGCTTCTACATCTGGTTTGACCCTTCTCATGAAGCTGAGCAGAATGAGGATGAGGCAATTGCGGCTGAATTGATGCAGAAGCTTAGAGCCTTTCATGATCAAGGTAATGTTGATCCCGAAGCTGTGCGAAAGCTTTTAGAATCAATCGACGAGACACGGAAGAAAGATGAATAGAAAGCACGACGAGACCTACTCCATAAAAACTGCGATTATGCAGCTTTTGTGGAGTTTTTTTCGTGATTAATGGAAAGTACTGCAAATATACATGTTTTTGGTTTGAACTTTCATTGAAGATGAAATATGTAAGAAAAAGATGTATTTTTGCTTCAATCTTCAGCCAATGTGCAGAAACGAAACAAAAAGCCTGCATAATAGCATTTTTCTATCTTGTACTGGTGTCAAGGGAGGTAGGCTGCTAAGATATTTGCCTTTTTGTTTAGTAAAAATAAGGGAATTGGACCATATTAACAATAGAGTCAACAGGATACACGGAAAGGGGGACACGTTAACATGGAAATGGCATCGTATCATTTTGCGAATTTGGGAATACATGAGGAATTAATGCAGGACCTTCGCAATCTGGAAACCCGCATGAAAGAAGAATTAGGGTACGATATTGCGCTAATTGCGTATACAAAGGAAGCTGACGGCCTCGAAAGCAAGTAAATAAGTAAGTAGTACATACAGAGAGATATAGGGGGAATGACGATGAAAGCTGTGAAAATGTCAGTCATCATGACGGCTGCATTCGTCGGCTTGACAGGGTGTTCAGCCACACATACTAACCAACTAGAAAAAGCATCGCTTTCCATTCAGAGTGTTGGTTTATCCGATTCGAATGGTGTTAAATTGGAAAATGTTACGCAAGGCGACGCTGTTATTGCGACTCAGGTTGAACAATCAATGAGTGGACAAAAACAAGTTGATGGTGAGCTTCTACATCGGAATACGTACCTCTCCATGAACCGTGAAGTGGCAGATCAGTTGATGCAGGAGGCACATCTTGGCGGGGTATCCGTTGCATTGACGGATACGAATATCTACGTTGCTGTAGATATGGGTGAGCTCCAAGATAAGGGTACGAATGATCGTGCAAAGCATTTAAGTAAGTATAATGATCCAGCGACGGAAGCGGGTTTATTCGGTTCAGGCGTTGGCGCTCAGATGGATTGGGTGACCGCTAAACCCTTATCTACACAGAGTATCAACACCATTCGGCATGTGCTTACGCGCATTTATCCGGATTCGGAAATTTTTATTTCGTCGAATACGCTCTTCGTAAATCGGATGATGTACTATGACATGCAGCAGCGAAAAAATAAACGCATGGATACGTATTTGCATGAGTTTAACACCATGGTGCAATATACGTTTAATAGCCGCAAATGAGTAATAAGTACAAGGTTCGCGCCTACTGCAGCTCTAGAATATGTGAGTATGTGTACAAAGAAGATGTGATGGTTGCCATTAATTATGAAACTGCTTATAGCTTGGCCCAACTTTACAACGAATTTCCTACTAAACCGAGCTGCCCTTCCTGCGGAGAACCCATGGCTTTCTACGCCCATTCGGTCATTGAGGAGCCATGGTTAACGTGAGAGGCTTGACAATTCGCGCATTCCTGATAATAGTTAGAGAATAATGCAATCAGGAAGGATCACCAACGCGATGATGACAGATTTATTCCAAATAGATGCTTTACCCATAGAAGTTCGTACAAGCTTGGATAAGCACAGGCAAAAGGTACATACAGCTGAAGACCGCAAGTTGATTGGCGTCGCTGCGTATGAAGCACCCACAAAGGAGCTTCTCACGGATGCGATCCTTTCACTTTTTCTAGGCAAAAATGTGCTGCTGAAGGGGCCAACAGGCTCTGGCAAGACGAAGCTGGCTGAGCATGTTTCGGCCGTCTTTAACCAACCCATGCACAGTGTCAATTGTTCCACGGATTTGGATGCGGAGGCGCTACTCGGATTTAAAACATTAACACACGATGAGCAGGGACGTAGTCAGATCGTGTTCATCCCGGGTCCCATTATGAAGGCCATGACCAAAGGGCACTTGCTCTATATTGACGAGATCAACATGGCTAAGCCAGAAACACTCCCATTAATTAATGGGGTGCTGGATCACCGCAGATCAATTACAAACCCTTTTACGGGAGAAGTCATTACGGCTCATCCGAATTTTAGAGTCGTAGCAGCGATAAATGAGGGTTATATAGGTACAGTACCGTTAAATGAAGCGCTAAAAAATCGGTTTATCACGATAGATGTTCCGTATTTGCAGGGTGAATTATTGTTTCAGCTGCTAAAAAGTCGTTCCGTATTGCGTGATGAAAAGCTGATGCGCACATTTGTTCAGCTTTCCGCTGATTTGCTTTCCCTCATTGAGATGGGGCAGCTGCCTGATGAAGCGGGATCTATTAGAGCCTTGTTAGATGCTTGTGATTTGGCGGCTTATATCCCTCCTATGCGTGCAGTTACGCGTGCGATTGCTGATAAGTTAGAGGACGAAAGGGAACGTGCAGCTGTAATGAATACGGCCGAAACGTTACTGTGAAGCAATGTTTGTAGGAAGCCTTAGCCGATTGGATGATAAAATCGACGCCATGCTGCACATGCAGCTGGTGGATTTGGCTCGTTTATTTACGAAGCGTGGCAAGCTTGAAGTAGAAGCTGCGTTTCACGCGCATTATGATGAAGCCGACACGCATATGACGGTGAGTCAGTTCTGGTGGGATTATCCGTTACTCGACAAAACCGCTGGAATGAAAAGCGATGTGTACCTACGCTGTCTTGGCAGTGCTTGGTTTACAGGCAGCGAAGCCGTGAATGCTTATCTTCAATACAGTTCGAATTCGAAGTTCCCCAAGCTGGCAAATAGCTTATTCGCGCTTTGTGAAGATATGCGCTTGGAACGTATTTGTCGTAGTCAACGCCCGGGAACAGGAGCAGTGTTTGCACATCGGCATCGCATCTTGGGTGGATATTTTCAGCATAAGCTCCGAACGCATCTAAGCAAAGGTGAGTTGGCGGATGCTGTGTTGTTGTTGGTGTATGGCTGGTTTACTGGAAAGTCGTGGCAGAGTGAGCCGTTTACTTCTGCGCTCGGGACTGAGTTATCTGGCTGTTTGGTTAGGCTCTATGAGCTGCTTGAGCAGGTGGAGGAAGCGAAGCATACGGCTGAGGTTGCGCGTTTATGTGAACGAATGATCAACGCGTTGTCCCAATGGTTGGTTCGTGATGCTGTATCTACGTATTTCTGGACGCAGCAGGGAAGCGGCATCGCAGCTCCTCTGCCTGCGGATTATAAAGGCGAGCTGAAGCGCGCGAAGCGGCTCGCCAATGATGATGTGCTCCCCGAGCAAGAGGGGGAGCGTCAATTGCCTGGCCAAGAGCGGCTGCCGACTTGGCATCGCGAGAGCAGCGACCGCAGCCCGGGGCTGCTGCGGTTCGAGCTGGAGCGCGGCTCGCGCACAGCCGCGCAGGGCTCTGCGCCCCGTGAGGGCGATGCCGCCGACCAGGCGCTCGCCATCACCCAGGGGCGCTCGCAGCGCGCCCAGCGCACCGGCGCCGCCGCTGAGCGGCGCCAAGGGGCTTCCGTGCCCGCGGCTGCGGGGCACGGGGAGGGCGAGGTCGCCGCGTATGCGACGGCGACCTGGCTCTTGCCTGAACGTCCTACTGCTGCGCAGGAGGACGCGTTCAGGCGCCTGAGCGAGCGCGCAGCGCCGCTCGCGAAGCCCTTGCAGCGTGCGATACGGCGCACGCTGGAGCAGAAGCGGATCGCCCCGCGCGGCGATCGCCTGTTCGGGCGGCTCGACAAGCGGCTAACGCGAGCCGTCACGCAAGAGCTGCCGCGCATCTTCTATAAGAAGCGCGCACCGGTACCCCAGCTCGACGCAGCTTTCGCGCTGCTTGTCGACTGCTCAGCGTCCATGTATGACAAAATGGACGAAACCAAGCTCGGTCTCGTGCTATTTCACGAGACCCTCCGAGATCTGCGAATCCCACACGAAATCGTGGGATTCTGGGAAGACGCAGACCGCGTCACAGAACAGGAGGCACCGAACCTGTTCCAGGTTGCGGTGGACTTCGGCTCCTGCCTCGCGGCCTCGAGCGGAGCGGCTCTGATGCAATTGGAGCCGCAGCAAGACAATCGCGATGGCTTCGCAATTCGCGAGATGACGAAACGGCTGCTGCGGCGCACAGAGCGGCAGCGCATCCTCCTCGTGTTCTCGGATGGGGAGCCTTCGGCAGCCAACTACAATGATGTCGGCATCCTTGATACGCATGAAGCCGTCCTGCAAGCAAGACGCATAGGCATTGAGGTGATCAGTGTTTTTCTGGCAAATGGCACTGTACACGAAACACAGCGGAATGCTATGCGTAATATGTATGGGCGAAGCAGTATTGTTGTACCGAATGTCGAAGAGCTGCATGAACAGCTTGTGCCGATTCTACGCAAGCTCTTGCTGAAATCGATTCTTACTTGATCTTTACACTCGCTGTCAGTATACTCCAGTTATTTTAAAGGATTATTCGGTTTTCCACGAAATCTTTGAAAGTAACTGGAGAATTTATTTCTATTTCCATTTATATTCTCATAGCCACACTGTGCCACATTCAACGTGTTGCCTAGCGTAACTTTCAGCGCTCAATCTGAAGTTCTCATCTATCTTTTACCCTTAAAATCCAGTACAATAGATCAGGGTCATTCTAGGCAAATTTCGCCAAACTCCGACAACAGAATCGGATGAATTACATACGCAGCAAAGCAATCAATCATAGCGGTGAACTCATGATCATTCATTTAGGGGGCTTATAATCTCATGTACGGAGCACCATTATCAAACAAAGCCAAAAAAATTATGCTGCTAGGCTCAGGTGAGCTTGGCAAAGAAGTTATCATTGAAGCACAGCGACTTGGTATTGAGACGATTGCCGTTGATCGTTATGCGAACGCACCTGCCATGCAGGTTGCTCATCGCAGTCACGTTATATCTATGCTGGATGGGGAGCAGTTGCGTGCTATAATCGAACAAGAACGCCCTGATCTCATCGTGCCCGAAATTGAAGCGATCGCAACTTCTGTTCTTGTCGAGCTTGAGAAAGAAGGTTACCGTGTTATTCCAACGGCGACGGCATCTCGTTTGACGATGGACAGAGAAGGCATTCGTCGACTGGCTTCCGAAACTTTAGGTTTGCGCACAGCCCAATATGAATTTGCTAACAGTTTAGAAGAATTGCACGCTGCTGTGGCGAAAATCGGTACACCATGTGTGATTAAGCCGATCATGAGCTCCTCCGGTAAAGGGCAAAGTGTCTGCCGCACACCTGAGGGTGTAGAGGCGTCGTGGAACATGGCGATGGAAGGCGGACGTGCTAAGAACGCTCGTGTCATCGTCGAAGAATTCATCCATTTTGATTCGGAAATTACGTTGCTGACCGTTCGTTCGGTCTCAGGTACAACCTACTGTGAGCCAATCGGTCACATACAAAAAGACGGCGATTACATCGAATCCTGGCAGCCACATCAAATGTCTGAGCAGCAAATTATCGACGCACAGCATATGGCCAAAACGATTACAGATGCACTTGGTGGTTATGGACTCTATGGTGTTGAATTATTTTTAACGGCAAATGGCGTTTATTTCAGCGAAGTTTCACCGCGTCCACATGACACGGGAATGGTTACAATGGCTACTCAGGATCTTAGTGAGTTTGCACTACATGCGAGAGCGATCCTTGGATTCCCGATTACGGGCGTTCGCTTGTTAACACCTGGTGCGAGCTACACACTTAAAGCAGATCGCGAGCAAGTTGAATATACAATTAGCGGTATTGAAGAGGCATTATCCGTACCGAACACGCAAGTCCGGGTATTTGGCAAGCCAGAAACCAAAGTAGGCCGCCGCATGGCAGTAGCCCTTAGTTCTGGAGAAACGGTGGAAGAAGCGCGCAGCCTAGCGAAAGAAGCGGCTAGTAAGCTAACTTTGAATTACAACTAAACTGAATGACTGCAGTACCATGTACCACGTCTGAGGTCATCATCCGGAGGCAATCACTATGGAAGCTAAAGCAGCAAGACTGTCTCGAACTGTGTTGACAGAAATTATTTTGCCGGCGGACACGAACTACCATAACACTGTGTTTGGCGGTCGTGTTATGCAATATATAGATAAAGTTGCAACCATTGCATCGATGCGTCATTGTCGTAAAAGTGTTGTAACAGCATCGAGTGACAGCTTGGATTTCTTCGCTCCGGTCAAGCTTGGTGAGGCGATTCAATTAGAAGCCTTTGTGACATGGACGCATCGCAGTTCGATGGAGGTTTATGTAAAAATTGAGTCGGAGAACCTATTAACCGGCGAAAAGAAACACACAGCCACCTCGTTCCTCACTTTTGTAGCCTTAGATGATAATGGACAACCTTGTCCTGTTCCAGGTATCATTGCCGAAACGGAAGAAGAGAAAAAGCTGTTCGAATCAGCGGAAGCGCGTTTCACAGCGCGAAAGCTTCGCAAGGAAACGCGTTTATAAAGCCTCAGCCAGACTAATATAGTAAGCAGTTCCCTTAGTGGAGCTGCTTTTTTTAATTTGGAAAAGGAAGGAATAACTGGTTAGCTATTGAATAATAGTTGGGGATACAACTTTTTCTGTAGTTTTGCAGTCAAAAGAAAGAGAGGATTCCATGCCTCCATTTTATTTTCGCAGACAAGGATGAAAATCAATGAAACTAATAGATGTTAAACAACGAATAGGCAAACGATTTCCTTTCTTATATGGGCTTCGCGTCAAGCAGCTAATGTTAAAAAGAAGTATCATCAATCTAAATCCCACAATCAAATTTGCTTACAGTAGATATTCTCAGCAGCTTCCGTATACGGCGAAGAAGCACAAATCAATACTGCGGCGGGTGCTCGGAAATACGGATCCTATTTTACAAGAAAATAAGATTGTGAATTTGAAAATCGCTCTAAAGCATGTGGATGGGATTGTGATACATCCTGGAGAAACATTTTCCTTTTGGAAGCTAATCGGTGTGACTAGCAAAGAAAAGGGCTATATCGAGGGACTCATGCTTTCGCATGGCGAAGTTCGTGTAGGTACTGGAGGAGGTTTGTGTCAGTTAGCGAATATGCTCTATTGGCTCGCTTTACATACGCCGCTAGCGATAAAAGAAAGACACCATCACAGCTTCGATCTATTCCCAGATGACCGCAGAGTGATCCCATTTGGTACAGGAACGAGTGTTTTTTATAATTACGTAGATTTGCAATTTTATAATCCAACCACGAATTGGTTTCAATTTCATTTGGAGGTCACGGAAGGGTTTTTAGAAGGCTCGATAAGCTGCGATACGGAATTGCCTTATGATTATAGAGTGAAAGAGAAAAATCATTCGTTTTACCAACGAGCAAACAAGTGGTACAGAGGCAATGAAATTTGGCGTCAAAAGATAAACAAACAAGATGATTCAATCGTCGATGAAGAACTGGTTAACGTGAATCATGCAGAGGTCAAGTATATGAAATCTAACGAAAATCAGGAGAACCAATGAAGAGAGATCATGTGAAGGATTTTCTCATTTTCGGGTGGAAACAAGCGCTTTGCTGTATATTTCCTGTAATCATCTTTTTGACTTTGGCTGTGTCCAAAGCAGTGCCGCTGCCATTCATGCATCGCTATGATTTCATTTTACTTGTGTGTATACTTGCGCAAATTGTGTTGGTATGGACGAAGCTTGAAAGTGTAGACGAGCTCAAGGTTATCACGGTTTTTCATATTATTGGACTTGGGCTCGAGTTGTATAAAGTGCACATGGGTTCGTGGTCCTATCCAGAGGAAGGCTTGACGAAAATAGCTGGAGTCCCGCTGTATAGCGGTTTTATGTATGCCAGTGTCTCAAGTTATGTGTGCCAGGCGTGGAAACGATTCAATTTGCATCTAATCCATTGGCCAAGAACTTCCGTTGCAATCCTGATGTCGTTAGGGATTTATGCCAATTTTTTTACCCATCATTTTATGTATGATTTCAGGTGGATTCTCATTGCCTTGATCGTGGTTCTGTTTTACAAATCGAATATTCGGTTCACGGTCACGACCAAGTCTTATCAAATGCACACGATCCTTTCCTTTATGTTAGTTGCTTTATTTATTTGGCTGGCTGAAAATATTTCTACCTTTCTTGGCGCTTGGCGCTATCCTGATCAAGAAATTTCTTGGCGGATTGTTCACTGGGGTAAAATTAGTTCCTGGTTTCTCTTGGTGATTATTACGATCATCATCGTGGGGGAATTGAAGCGGATCAAATATCCAGAGCAGGTTAAAGGCGGAGTATAAAACAAGGAAATAAGAAATTAGGAGGCAAGCAACCATGGCCAACGTTGACCTAATCACTTGCCCTGGCTGTCGATTGAAGCTTCCCAATCAACATCTACCAAGGATGGATCGCTTCCATGCCTCAGTTGAGTGTTGGGAGCTCTATGGGGAATTATCAGCATATAACATCGCTCGTAACGATCTCAATTTCACGCATCAGACGTGTGTGGACACCTATGGAGCGCAACATGCAGGGGGGCAATCGAAGCCGATAACGACGGTTTTTTCATTGGTAGGCCTATGTTTAGCTATCGAGTATGGGTTTACAGGTAGAAGAGTCCAACAGGCACATATGGCCTTATCGAAATGGCCGAAAACATGGACACCTGTTGAACCACCTCGACAAGGAAGCGAGCTCACGGTGCTTGATGTTCTAGGAGCGACTGAAGATAAGGAGAGGGACGCGATGATTCAGTTATGGGCGCGATCCGTTTGGGAAAGCTGGGAATCACAGCATAGTTGGATCCGAAGTATCTGCACGAAATTGAATTGAAACAGGAAAGAAATATCTCTCCGAGTAACAACGAAACCCCCAGAGCCTCAGGCTCTGGGGGTTCTTCTTAGAAATAGTTTACTTAGCTCCGCCTTCGGCAAGGATCGTTTCCCAAATTGCACCTTTCCCATACAGCTCCTTGTTCACTTTATCCCAACCACCCAAGTATTCGATGTTGAAGAGGCCAGCAGGTGTCGTATAGTTTTTCTCGTATTGCTTAGCGACTTCTGGCAGCACAGAGCGGAAGCCCTTGTCAGCAAATATCTTCTGAGCATCAGCAGAGAATAAATAGTCATAGAACGCTTGAACTGCTGCACGATTACCATGCTTATCTACATATTTATCAATAATAGCAACAGGATTCTCAATGGAAGTCGTGTATTGTGGAATCACTTCCACATATTTCTTGCCGGATTGAATACGAGCAACAAGCTCATTCTCGTAAGTGATGATAGCATCGCCTACACCTTTATCGAAGGTAGTGAGGGAATCAGCGCCGCTCTTATCGAGGACTTTAATGTTTTTGTAGATTTTAGCTACGAGATCTTTGGCTGCGGCAGGGTCTTGTTTGCCAGCTGCTTCGGAAATTTTGAGACCAGCACCATAGACAGCGTTAATGTCCCATTTAGCGCCACCGGATGTGCTCGGATTCGGGATGAGGACTTCAACGCCTGGCTTCGTCAGATCAGACCAATCCTTAATCCCTTTTGGATTCCCTTCACGTACACCAATAGCCGCAATGGAAGTTGTTACGAAGCCTTTGTATTTGTTATTTTTCCAATCATGCGTAATTAAGCCCTTTTCAACGATTTTTTGGATATCGCCTTCAAGAGAGAGAGGGGCAATATCGGCTTCGAAGCCCTGAATGATAGCTGTAGCTTGTGAGCCGGAAGCCACGTAGGATTCTTGGAATTCAACTGTTGTACCGGTTTTCTTTTTATAGTCTTCTTTAAATTTAGGTAGGATGACATCAAAAGATTCTTTCAAAATGGAGTAAGCACCGATGGTAATCGTAACTTTACCGCCTTCGGCTTTTGGTGTCGTAGTTGCAGCAGTTGTTGCTGCCGCGGTTGGCGCACTTGTACTAGCCGTTTTCGTCGTCGTACCAGATCCGCATGCTGTAAGGGCAATACTTGCTGTGAATAAGGCTGCAGTAACGAGACCAAGCGTTTTGAAATTTTTCATGGTTAACAACTCCCCTTCTTTTCTAAAGCTTATTTATAAAAATCATATGAAGACAGGCTGTGGATCTTGTTTCGCCTGATTATCAATCCAGGTTGTACCTGATTGGGTGAATACGGAGATTTGGTGAATGAGGATGTTGACTTCATCGCCAACTTTATATATGCGTTCTTTCACTGGCTGATAGGCGAAAAGCTTGAAATGACCGGTATCCATTTCTAGATACCAGGAATCCCCTCGAAAATGCACATGGGTTACCTTGCCTTTCTCACCAGCTGTAGCTAAATGACTGACGTTGTGGGGACGAACTTCGATATTCTCAGGTCGTATGAGCACATTCACATCTGGAAGCCATTTGCCATCGTGTTGAAGGTCTGCAAGTGTAGGGAATCCGACAAGTGGTGTGTAGGAGGGAAGTATGTTCGATTCTCCGATGAAGGACGCTGCGAATGAAGACGCAGGCTTCGTATAAATCTCCCAAGGGCTGCCTTGCTGTTCAATTTTCCCGCCTTGGACCAAAATGATCTCATCAGCAACCTCGATCGCTTCATCCTGATCATGGGTAACGAATAAAGTCGTTACTTTGAATTCATTGATGAGATTTCGCAGCCAAACGCGAAGCTCCTTACGGATTTTGGCATCGATCGCGGCAAATGGCTCATCAAGCAGAAGCAGCCGCGGTTCAGGTGCTAAAGCTCTTGCGAAAGCAACCCGTTGGCGTTGTCCGCCGGACAGCTGGTGCGGATATTTCCGCTCATGGCCCGCGAGTCCCATTAAGTTCAACAGATAAGCAACGCGATCCTGAATCTCAGCCTTTGACTTCTTAAGCACCTTCAACCCATAAGCGACGTTATCAAACACCGTCATATGCTTGAAGAGGGCATAGCTTTGAAATACGAAACCAATGCCTCTTTCTTGAACAGGGAGGTGTGTAGCTAGCTTGCCATCGAAATAGATGTCCCCGCCAGTAGGTGCTTCGAGTCCAGACAGCATCCGCAGAATGGAGGTTTTGCCACCACCGCTCGGTCCAATTAATCCGACAAGATGCCCTTCTGTTATTTTGAAATTCACATCTTTGATCGCATGAAATTCGCCGTAATGTTTATTTAGGTTGGTCACTTCAATGTGCATGTGGGGATCCTCCTCCATGGTTTCTTGTTGCTTCACTTCTTCGTTTCAACCACTCTAACGCTAATAAAATCGTGACAGATATGAGACCTAATACGAACGCTACGCTATTGGCAGCTACGAGCTGGAATTGTTCGGCGTCTTGATAGACGAGCGTCGTAGCTGTTTGGGTTTGATTAATGATGTTGCCAGAAACAACTAAGATAGATCCGAATTCACCGAGTGACCGAGCGATTGTCAAAATTAACCCATACACGACGCCCCAACGAATACTCGGCCATGTTACCTGAAAGAAAGTGCGCCAAGGTCCTGCGCCTAAAGTTGCGGACGCTTCTTCGGATTGTGTTCCGATCTCCTCGAGTAATGGAACTACCTCACGTACCATTAGAGGGAAAGTGATGAACATGGTCGCTATGACCATACCTGGAATCGCATAAACAATTTTCATGTTATGGTCTTCAAGGAACGTGCCTAGTGCCGTATTTGGACCGAAAATGAGGATAACCATTAAACCAACTATGATAGGAGATACGGCAAAAGGCAGATCAATCAAGGCGTTAATAATTGGCTTCAACCAACGTGATATCCAAGAGCCTCTCACAATTTCTAAGGAAATATATATTCCGATAATGGCGTTAAGCACAGTAACGATGGTGACGATGATTAATGATATTTTCATGGCATGTAGAGCTTCTGGTCGAACAAGTGCATCAAGGAAGGCATGAGGACCTTCTTCAAACGCTCCGAAAGTAATTCCCAAGAAAGGCAATATAATTAGTAGGAATATAACCAAAAAAGAAATACCGATCAATAATCTTCTCATGCTAGTCGCCCCTTTCCTCGAGTCCATAAATGGATAAACCATAAAATCAGGACGGAGAGTGTCAGGAGGACAAGTGAGATGGCAGCTGCACCTTCTGGATTGTAGTTCTGTGTTTCACCATATATATAGACCGAGGCCACCATCGTTTTACCAGGTAAGTTACCGGATATCAGGGAGATGGCACCAAATTCTGCGAGTGAGCGAGAGAAAGCTAGCATACTGCCTGCAATCGTGCCAGGTAAAAGTGCTGGAAGTACAATGCGGTAAAAGGTATAGAACCTATTTGCGCCAAGCGTAAAGCTTGCTTGTTCTTCAGCGGGATCGATCTGCTCCAGTAGGGGTTGAACGGTCCGAACGACGAATGGAAAGGTGACGAAGACGAGACCAATGACAATCGCAGTTTGATTATACAGAAGCTTAATGCCCACAGAATCAAGCCAAGATCCTAGTGGACTTTGTGGTCCTAATAGGGTGAGAAACATTAAGCCTGCGACGGAGGTAGGAAGTGAGAAAGGGAGATCCACCATGCTGTTTAGAATGCTCTGTCCACGAAACCGATATCGGACAAGGACGTATGCGATGATCGTTCCTACCACTGCTTGAATCACCGTAGCGATAATGCTTAACTTTACTGTTAACACAATCGACTTCCATGCTAAAGGTCCTGTGACTTCTTTCCAAAATGGCTCCCAGCCTAGCGAAAATCCTTTGAAGTAAATGGAGGCTATTGGGATAAGAAGAAACATAATTAAGTAGCCTATAAGCACGGATCGAACCGTCGCTTTAAAAACCTTGTTGCGCATGGAACACCACCTATTCTCATAAAACACACCAACTTACTTGGTTTAATTAAAACGACTATAACAGCGACAGGATTATTCTGTCAATAAGTATTTCAGGAAATAATCTGGGGTGTTAGGTTTTTCTTTTTACATATAATCGTAGATAAACAAAATTGGGAATAATCCGTTGACGATGCCAAACTGGTCTTTGCAAAGTGATTGGTTAATTAAGTAAATGGAGCATTGACACCTCTCATTTCCCATGCTAATATGGATTTATATTCTAATTCCGAGTAAATGCATCAGAATAATATGAGTAATGAAAGGGAGTTACCAGCATGGAGCATGCCATCACGATTCAAAGCGACAATGTCGAGTTAGCCGCAACGTTACATTACCCTACACAGCAACCCTCAGCGGTTCAAGCCGATTGTCAGCGTTGGCCCTTAATCATCATTTGTCACGGATTTATTGGGAGTCGAATCGGGGTTGACCGGCTTTTTGTAAAGGCAGCTCGTTCTTTCAGCGCACAAGGTTATTTTGTACTTCGTTTTGACTATGGTGGCTGTGGTGAAAGTACTGGGGATTATGGTGCAGGTGGGCTAGATGTACTTATCGAACAGACTCGCCGGGTCATTGATTATGGGGTTTCCATTGATTGTGTGGATCTGAGTAGAGTTATACTACTTGGTCATAGTTTAGGTGGAGCAGCGGCAGTCTTAACTGCAGCGAAAGATCATCGTGTGAAAACACTCGTTTTATGGTCGGCAGTTGCACATCCACACAATGATATTGTACGAATCGTCGGCAAAAACGAATACGAGAAGCTGCCTCAGGGTGGTTCGATCGATCATCATGGATATAAACTGACAAGTCAATTCTTCGATTCTTTATCTCAGCATCAACCGTTTGAGCAATTACGTAAATTTACTGGTGATGTTTTTGTTGTTCATGGGACTGCTGACGAGATCATACCTGTCGATTATGCGCCTTTATATCAGAAGATATTCTGGCTTCGTAAAGAAGGTCAATGTGACATGGAACTCGTATATCAAGCAAATCATACGTATTCGACGACTTCATCAACGACAGAATTGCTGGAGAAGACAGGGAATTGGCTGAATTATAATTATAAACGAAACAATGAGTGGAATGATTGGACAATTTAAATGGACTGGGAGGCATGACGATGGCAAAACCATTGGAGCTAGATGAGATTTGGGTAGAGCGGATTAAGCAAATTTTAGATGGATTAGAATATGGATCTGTGCAAATCGTTGTCCACGATGGCAAGATTACACAGATTGATAAAACGGAGAGAAAAAGATTTGAGACGTCCGCGATCCCGCAAGCTCAAGCCACTTTGCAAGCCGTAAAATCAACGAAACAAAAAAGTAAAAACTACCTCTAAACGCGGTCGCTCATATGGGAATGGCCTCGATATCGTTTTTCTCATAGCACTTATATAGTGGCCTTCATTCCTTCGGAATGGGGGCTGTTTTCATGCGTAAGAAGACGTGTATACTAAAGAGGAATAATAGCGTAGCTTGGAAGGAGAATCTTATGCGTAAAGGGCACTTTAATTGGGAAGATGCGCAGGGAATCGATCACTATGTGTACGAGTGGCTTCCGTCGGAAGACGTGGAAGTGAAGGGCATTGTGCAAATTGCCCACGGGATGGCAGAAACAGCTGCCAGATATGAGCGTTTAGCTGCAGTACTAACGAAGAACGGGTACGCGGTCTATGCAAATGATCACTTGGGTCATGGCCAAACCGCAGGTTCATTGGACGCTGTGGGCAAGTTTGGTAAGGATAGCTTTCATGCCATGGCTGCTGCAATGGGGCAGATTACGTTGCAAATTCGTAAGCGATATGAAGATAAAGCGGTAGAAAATATGCAAAGTAATAAGCGTGATTGCCTGCCATTATTTATGCTGGGGCATAGTATGGGATCATTTTTAACACAGTACTATATGGTATCTCATTTGGAGCGTTATCCTTCTCATGTTCAGGGTATTCTGTTGTCAGGCTCGAATGGGAAAGAAGGTCCAGCGTTAAATGTTGGGATTGCGATAGCGACGATGGAAGCCGCTTTGCGAGGAGACCATTTTCGGAGCTTGATGCTGACCGCGCTTTCTTTCGGGACTTTTAACACGAAATTCAAGCCCAATCGCACGGCGTTTGATTGGTTGAGTCGTGATGAACATGAGGTTGATGCTTATATGAAAGATCCCTATTGCGGGGGTGTTTTTACATCAGGGTATTTTAGAGATTTCTTCAATGGCCTGAAAGAAATTCATCAACCCCAGCACATAAATCGCATTCGGAAGGATATTCCGATCTATATTTTTTCGGGTGAGGATGACCCGGTAGGCGGACAAGGAAAAGGTGTTCGAAGACTAATTAAAGCATATGAGAAGCTTGGGATTCAGGACATCAGCTACAAGCTGTATCCTGGTGGCAGGCATGAGATGCTGAACGAAATTAACCGGGATGAGGTTATGGGGGATATTGTTGCGAGGTTGGATAGTTGGGTTGAGTCGGGTGGATGATGAAAAAAGCTGTTCCTGTTGGCCTAGTGGCTGGTTAGGAACAGCTTTTTTGGTGTGTTGGATGATTCGAGTTGAGGACCGCATGTTGCTAGACGTTTCGTTCAAGCTGGACGCGAATGCCTTCACGATCGATCTGGATCCAATATTCGACGATACGTTCATTCTCAACACGGTATACCGCGCTGGCAATTTCAATAATAGTTTTCCCTGTGGGTGGGTAGCCATCAACGTCGCCGATATGTGTACCTGTTTGCTTCCAGCGAACATACACGCGATCTTCCTGAGCGATTAGTTCTTGCACATCTAATTGAAAGGCACCGTAAGCGGCAACCATTTCTCGCACATGATCCGCGTAGTTTGCAGGTGTACGGTGAACTGTGGTTTCATTTTCAGCCGTCATTTGATGGGCTAGAACTTGTTCGGCCATGTAGTCATGTGCCGCATCTGGCTGCTGACCAGAACGAACGAGCTGGAAAAACTGTTGGATGACTTCTTTCGGAGATAATGGCATGAGAGTAGCTCCTAACTTGGAAGTGATAGTTAGGAAGAGTGTAAGGGATTGTTGGGAGAAGTTCAAGTGGACTTAAATGATGAAAATCGACCTGAACTTCATATTTAATTCAATATCGTCGAACTATTGGGCAAATGGGGTATGAGACTGATAGATGGAGATTTACCATCCAAGTGGGGCTACGCACAAAAAATCCCGCCTCCCTTCGCTTCGCGAAAAGTTGGCGGGATCCCGCACCTGATCTACGCCAGCAGCTTCTTAAACTCCTCGGTCAGCAGCGGCACGACCTCGAACAGATCGCCGACAATGCCGTAGTCGGCGACTTTAAAGATCGGCGCCTCCGCATCCTTGTTGATGGCGATGATGACGCGCGAAGAGCTCATCCCCGCCAAATGCTGAATGGCGCCGCTAATGCCGCACGCGATGTAAATTTCCGGCGTCACGACCTTGCCGGTCTGGCCGATCTGCATCGCGTATTCGCAGTACCCCGCGTCGCAGGCTCCGCGGGAAGCCCCAACAGCGCCGCCTAAGACGGCAGCCAGCTCTTCGAGCGGCTGGAACCCATCGGCGCTGCGCACGCCCCGTCCGCCGGAGACTACGATCTTGGCTTCAGCCAAGTCGATGGCGCCGGACGTTTTTTTCACGACCTCCCGGATAATGCTGCGCAGGGAGGGAGCGGGATAGGCAACATCGATGATCGCAGCTTGACGCGATGCGTCAGGCGAGGCAGCAAGGATGTTGTTGGGTCTTACCGTAACGACCCATGGCGCGGCAGGGTCGGTAAACGCTTTCTTCTCGACCGCTTTGCCAGCGTAAAGCGGTCGCGTGAACAACACGTTATCGCCGCTGCGCTCGATAGCGGTAACGTCGGAAATCTGGCCTGCGGCGAGCGATGCCGCAGCCAAAGGTGCTAGGTCTCGGCCTATCGCCGTGTGGCCAAAATAGAGCGCATTGGGTCCAGCGACAGCAGTCACGGCCAGTAATGCACTTAGATACGCCTCCGAGCTATAGCTCTCTAGCTGAGGATCCTCAATAACATAGACGGTGTCTGCGCCGTAAGCGGCAAGCTCACCGGCCAATGCTTTCGTGCCAGCACCTCCGATCAAGACAGCAGCAAGCGTATCACCATCGGCTGCAGAAAGCTGCGCCGAACGTAAGGCTTCAAAGGATACTTGACGAAGCTTGCCACTGCGAGCTTCTGCAACTACAAGAAATTGTTTAGCCATCGTTATAGCCTCCCTAATCACTTTGTGGGTAAAGTTAGATCACTTTGGATTCATTACGCAGTGCTTGAACGAGTTCGGTCACTTGGTGGGCAAGCTCGCCTTTGAGAATGCGGCCCGATTTGCGCTCTGGCGGCAAGGAAAGGGCTAGGCGTGTTGTTTTGGAAAGAATGGCATCAGCGCCAGGAATATCATCGAGATTTAAGTGTTGAAATGGTTTTTTCTTCGCCTTCATAATACCGGGAAGAGATGGATATCTAGGTTCATTTAAGCCTTGTTGAGCTGTGAAAAGTGCAGGGAGGGGAACCTCAATCACTTCAATATCCCCTTCGGCGTCGCGATGAACAACCGCTTTGTCACCTGTAATGTCCAGCTTTGTAATCGAAGCAACATGCGGTAATCCAAGTAAAGCAGCTAGACGAATAGCAACTTGACCCGCGCCGTTATCAACAGAGAAATTACCACCAAGTAATAAGTCGACAGATTGATCTCGTAAATACGCTGCTAATATTTCAGCAATTTCGAACTCATCTCCTAAAATCCGGTCATCTGTGATCAATACAGCTTCATCTGCTCCCATGGCAAGTGCAGTTCGAAGTGCTTCAGCAGTACGATCGGGCCCTATAGAGAGGAGAGTCACTTTACCTCCATGCTCGTCACGCAGTTGAATGGCTTGCTCAACCGCATACTCGTCGTATGGATTAATGACGAATTTCACGCCATCCTCTTGAACGACGCCATTCTGTAAGACGATTTTCTCCTCCGTATCAAACGTTTGCTTCAATAATACAAAAATGTCCATGTCCAAGCTCCTTCCTGAATATACATGAAATAAGAACTTTAAATGGTGATTTTTGAAGCCATATTCATGACTCAATGCCTCTCAAGAAAAAATCAAGCGTAGGACCAACCTGAGCGGTTAATGAATATTTCTGGCCGGAAATCAGCCAAGAGGTCACGACTTCATCCATGCCTCCAAAAATAAGAAGTCTCACCAGCTTCACATCCAGATTGGAACGGAAGCTTCCATCGTGCTTTCCTTTTTCTAATATATTTTCGATGAGGATAATATATCTCTTAAGGGCAAGACCAATCTCTTTACGAAGCTCCAAATCACTTTGACGAAGCTCAATTTGCGTGAGGTAGGCCATATGAATGTTATTTTCCAGCTCGCTAAAATGAATCTCACAGATTTTGCGCAAAGCATCCTTCGCGCTCGTGCTTTCACGGACGGCAAGGTTGAATTTCTCAACGAGCTCGCCTAATTTCTCTTGAAAAAGACAAGTTAAGATATCCTCCTTCTTCTTGAAGTAGAGATAAATGGTGCCATCCGCGACGCCGGCTTCTTTGGCAATACGAGAAACTTGGGATTTATGGAACCCGTTTTCCGCAAATACCTTCATCGCGCCTTCGAGAATCGCATAATATTTGTCTGGTTTTTTGCCACTTGTCAAGGAGATCACCTCGGTGTTAGAATACAGATATTGGTGAATGAATACTCATTCATTTTCGTAATTTCATCATAAAATACGCAGTACGCCTTGTCAACGACTTATTCCGCTTAAACAGCAAGTAGGGAGGTTTGTCGGCTTACTCTTCACAATGAAGCATGTTTCTACTCTTATTTTAAAAAAAGGGACTAATGAAATTTGCTTTTTTGTGATTCATGAATGTAAGCGTTAACAAAAATGTGGAGCTCGTAGAGATTATGAAGATGGTGGAGATACGGAACGAGGTTCCGCTATTTCCAGGAAAATGAACAAAAACCTCTCGTTACGGAACGACATTCCGCTATTTAACGGAAAAGTTGCCAAATCGGAGATATTTGAGCCAAATAGCGGACCCAGGTTCCGTAACTTTGAGGTTCGATACTAATTTAGTCAAATAAGGGAATGAGGTTCCGTATCTAAGGTGTTGAAGTGAACGGTGATCTGATTTTGCGGTGTTGATAGGAATGACGTTCCGTATCCATGGTGTTGAAGTGAACGCGGTCTCGTAATTGCATCGTTGAAAGGGAATAACGTTTCGTGTCTGCTGATAATGGGATGATGTAAAACGGCTGCAGGGGATTTGCCATGCGGAATGCTACTCAGACTGCCAGCTGCCAAAGCATGCTAACTAATTAAATAAGGGAGGGTCCTCCATGACCGGTACACTGATTCAGTTTCTCCTTTTTCTGGCGGTTACGGGCTTGGCGCTCTATGGGTTCGGCCGGGTTGTGTATCACCGATATTTATATATCCAATTGGGGAAATCGGTGGATTTGAAGAAGGAAGCGAAGCTGAGACTCAAGGGGTTTGCGGTTCAAGTATTTGGCCAGACGAAGTTATTGAAGGATAAAAAGAGCGGCATTATGCATATCGTGATCTTTTATGGCTTCATAATTCTACAGCTAGGCGCGCTCGACCTAATTTTAAAAGGATTAATTGACCGAGGGTTACCTATTCCTGGTTATGAGTACTTCACTCTCATGCAGGAAGTGACGGTTGGGTTGATTGTGCTGGCCATGGGCTACGCGACCTATCGACGCTACATCGAGAAGCTTAAACGCCTTAAACGAGGCTGGAAGCCAAGTATTGTTGTGTTTTTTATTATGTTCCTGATGTTGTCAGTCGTCGTTAGCGGTGGATTTGAACGAGTGCGCGAGGGGCTCCCTGCTTCAGGCTTCGCTCCACTGACATCGATATGGGCGGCATTATTCGATGGGATGTCAACTTCAGCGGCAACAGCCCTCTTCTATGCAGGCTGGTGGATGCATCTGCTGATATTGTTATCTTTCCTCATTTATGTGCCGCAGTCCAAGCATTTTCACATTATTACCGCTCCGATCAACATTTTACTTCGACGGACGGAGCCGACAGGCAAGCTCGCATCCTTGAACTTGGAGGATGAAGATGCGGAGGAATTCGGTGTAGGCAAGATTGAGGATTTTACGCAAAAGCAGATGCTTGATTTCTACTCCTGTGTAGAGTGCGGCCGATGTACGAGCGTGTGTCCCGCTAATACGACAGGCAAGCTGCTGTCACCGATGCATCTCATTACGAAGTTACGCGATCATTTGACGGAGAAGGGCGCAGCCATTACCTCGAAGTCGCCTTGGGTACCAGCCATGGTGTTTGCACCAGAATCGACGGGGAACGCGTTGGAAGTTGAGCTTATTGGCGGCGTTATCACGGAAGAGGAGCTGTGGGCTTGTACAACCTGTAGGAACTGTGAGGATCAATGTCCAGTCGCAAATGAGCATGTGGATAAAATCATTGATATGCGCAGGCATTTGGTGCTGACACAAGGCAGTATGCCGCATGACGGTCAACGCGCGCTCCAGAACATTGAGAGACAAGGGAATCCTTGGGGAATCTCGCGCAATGATCGTGTGAAATGGGTCAAAGAGGTAGACCCTGAAGATGCTCTTGAGGTGCGAACTGTCAAGGAAAATCCAACATTTGAGTACCTGTTCTTCTTAGGATCGATGGGAGCTTACGATAATCGCAGTCGCAAAATTACACATGCATTCGTGAAACTAATGAAGGAGGCTGGTATCTCTTTTGCCATTTTAGGAAATGAGGAGAAAAATTCCGGTGACACACCGCGTCGAATGGGGAATGAATTCCTGTTCCAGCAGCTGTGTACGGATAATATTGCTACTTTTCAAAAGTACAAGGTCAAGAAAATCGTCACGACATGCCCGCATACGTACCACACGTTCAAAAATGAGTATCCCGAATTTGGCTTAACGGCCGAGGTATTTCATCATACAGAATTGTTGGATTTGTGGGTAAAAGAGGGTCGCTTGACTCCGCAATATGAGGTCAATGAGCGTATTACGTATCACGATTCGTGTTACTTAGGTCGCTATAACGAGGTGTATGAGGAGCCCCGTAATGTGTTACGGGCGATTCCAGGTGTGGAACTTGTGGAACAAGCGCGTTCCCGTGAGAACAGCATGTGCTGTGGAGCAGGCGGAGGCATGATGTGGATGGAGGAAACAGCCGGTACCCGAGTGAATGTAGCGCGGACGGAGCAGCTTCTGAGTGTCAAGCCAACGGTGATCTCCTCGGCGTGTCCATATTGTTTGACGATGGTGGAGGATGGCACGAAGCTGAAAGAAGTAGAGGAACAGGTCAAAGCGCGAGATATCGCGGAAATACTGGCACAATCGGTATTTGGACTTAATGAGAAAAGGGTATAGTGAACTGCGAAAAACTTAAGTAATGCTTACGAAGTTAGTTTTCTATCGAAAACTTTAAGGAGATGATCTCATGACAACTATTCGTACGGCAGCGGTAATCGGCTCGGGAGTAATGGGTTCCGGGATTGCTGCACATTTAGCCAATGTAGGTATTCCCGTCTTGCTACTCGATCGAGTGCCAGAGCAGCTAACGCCACAAGAGGAAGCAGTAGGTCTGACGCTTGATCATCCTAAAGTGCGGAATCGTTTTGCTGTAGGTGCTATGGAGAAGCTTGCGAAAACAAACCCTGCACCTTTGTATAGTGAAGCTTTTGCCTCCCGCATCACACCAGGGAATATCGAAGACGATTGGGCGAAGCTAAGCCAAGTGGATTGGATTGTCGAAGTCATTATCGAAAATTTGCAGGCCAAACAAGCGCTTATCGCTCGGATCGAAAAGGTGTGGAAGCCGGGTACGATCGTTTCGTCAAATACGTCAGGGATTTCTATAAATGCAATGGTCGCAAATGCAGGACCCGAATTCAAGAAACATTTCCTGGGGACTCATTTCTTTAATCCCCCGCGTTATATGAAATTATTGGAAATCATTCCAAATGAGCAGACGGACCCAGCAATCATAACTTTCATGAGTGATTTTTGTGAGAAAAAGCTTGGGAAAGGCGTTGTGCAAGCGAAAGATACGCCTAATTTTATAAGTAATCGAATTGGTACTTACGGTTTGCTGATTACTCTGCGAGAAATGCTGACCAAAGGCTATACGGTTGAAGAGGTAGATGCAGTTACAGGGCCTGCCATGGGGCGGCCGAAAAGTGCAACATTCCGTACACTGGATCTCGTTGGGCTAGATACATTTGTACATGTGGCGAACAATGTGTTTGATCTTGTGACGGATCCAGTTGAGAAGGATGTCTTCGATACGCCTGATATTTTGAAACAGATGGTAGCCAAAGGCTGGATTGGCGAGAAGCAGGGCCAAGGCTTTTATAAGAAAGTGAAAACGGCTGAAAGCAAGGAAATTCAAGCATTGAATTTAGAGACAATGGAGTACTCGGCAAGTCGTAAAATCAGCTCGGCTTCCTTAGAAGCTTCGAAACAAGCAAAGGGGACGGTCGCTAAGATTAAAGCTTTGTTAGGTGCTAAGGATCGGTACTCGGAGCTGGCGTGGAACATTTTGAAGCCTGTTTTGCTGTATGCGGCTGAAAAACGAGATGAAATCGCAGACAACATTGTGGATATCGATAATGCGCTCAAATGGGGCTTTAACTGGGATTTAGGACCTTTTGAGACGTGGGATGCGATTGGACTGAAACGATCTGTGGAACGCATGGAGGCTGAAGGTAGTACAGTGCCTGAATGGGTAAAAGCGTGGATTGCAGCCGGCCATGACAGCTTTTATGAGCGCATGGAAGGGCGAACCTTTGCCATATTGAATCAGGAGCTTCTCGAGGTGGAGTCAAGACCAGAGATTATCTCGCTAGCGGCGCTCAAACAGCAAAACAAAGTCATCCGCTCGAACAGCGGTGCAAGTTTAATTGATATTGGCGACGGCGTGGCATGCTTAGAGTTCAATTCACCAAACAACGCCATTGGCGCGGATATTCTTACGATGATTCAGCAAAGCGTCGATGAGGTGCGCAGCAACTATCGCGGGCTGGTCGTAGCCAATGAAGGGAAGAACTTCTGCGTTGGCGCCAATCTGATGCTGCTGTTAATGGAAGCGCAGGACGGCGAGTGGGATGAAGTGGATGGTATCATTCGATTGTTCCAGAACGCGATGCTGAAGCTGAAAAGACTGGATAAACCGGTTGTCGCTGCTCCTCATAAAATGACGCTCGGCGGAGGCGTGGAGGCGTGTATGCCTGCGGATCAGACGATATTCTCGGCCGAAACGTATTATGGACTCGTTGAGACGGGCGTTGGTCTCATCCCTGCGGGTGGAGGCTGTAAGGAGCTGGCATTGCTGGCCAGTCAGCAAGTGAAGGACCCCGAAGTCGATCTGCAGCCGTGGATCAATGCAGCATTTGAGACGGTGGCCATGGCGAAGGTCTCCACGAGCGGCCATGACACGAAACGTCTCGGCTATATGCGAGCGCAAGATTCCGTTGTGGTCAATCCGGATCACCGGATTTATGAAGCGAAGCAAGCGGTGCTTCGGATGGATGCGGCTGGCTATACACCGCCAGCGCAAGAGAAAATCCGTGTCGTAGGCGAGAACGGAAAGGCGGTTATGCAGGTCGGTGCGTATTCGATGCTTAAGGGCGGGTATATCAGTGCGCATGACCAGTTGATTGCGAATAAGCTCGCACATGTGTTGGCTGGAGGCAATGTACCTGCTGGGACGTTAGTGTCGGAGCAATATATGCTGGATTTGGAGCGCGAAGCCTTCTTGAGTCTATGTGGTGAGTTGAAAACGCAGCAACGGATGCAGTATATGCTCTCGAAGGGCAAGGCATTGAGGAATTAGGGGCTCTGAGGCTTCAGCTGGCAAGTTCAAGGCGAGTAGATACGGAACGTAGATCACTTATTTACGCGAAATTGGCAGTTTTCGGGGAGTTACGGAACGAGAGGACGCTAATTTCACCAAAACAAGGGAATAGCCGTGATTTCAAAGCAAATAGCGGAACGACGTTCCGCAACTTGTGGAAATCAGGTGAAATCGTTGAAATAGCGGAACCAGGTTCCGCAAAAAGCAGGAATCACGTGGAAACGCATGGGATTTTTATCCAACAATACCGAATGAGGTGAGTTCGATGAAGGAAGCCGTCATTGTATCCATAACACGCACCGCCGTTGGGCGCGCGAAAAAGGGCAGTTTCGCGCAAACGCGCGCGGAAGATCTAGGCAAGGCCGTACTCGAAGAGGCGGTACGGCGCGTACCCGGGCTCGACAAAGGGGACGTCGAGGACATCATTATTGGGTGCGCGATGCCCGAAGGCGAGCAAGGGCTGAATTTCGCCCGCACGATGTCGCTGTATGCGGGCTTTCCCGTGACCGTGCCGGCGATCACGGTCAATCGCTTCTGTTCCTCCGGCTTGCAAGCCATCGCTTATGCGGCGGAGCGCATTATGCTCGGCCACGCCGAGGTGATCATCGCCGGAGGCGTAGAGAGCATGAGCCACGTCCCGATGACGGGCTTCAAGCTCTCGCCGCATCCGCGGCTGGTCGAGACCATGCCCGAGGTGTACATGGGCATGGGGCATACAGCCGAAGCCGTCGCAACGCGCTTCGGCATCTCGCGCGAAGCGCAGGATGGCTTCGCGACGCGCAGCCATCAGAAGGCAGCGGCGGCCATCGCCGCGGGCCGCTTCACGGACGAAATCGTGCCGGTGAGCACGAGTGTGAAGGGTGTAGACGAACGAGGCAGAGCCTACGTTCGTGAGTACGTGTTTGCCACGGATGAGGGCGTTCGCCCCGATACATCCGTGGAAACCTTAAGCAAGCTGAAGCCAGCGTTCAGCTTGGGGGGGTCGGTGACGGCGGGCAACGCGTCACAAACGTCCGACGGCGCAGCGGCAGCCGTGCTGATGAGCCGCGAGCGCGCGGAAGCTCTCGGGCTGAAGCCGATGGCGACGTTCCTGTCCTTCGCGCTTTCCGGTGTGGAGCCGGAAATCATGGGGGTCGGCCCCGTCAAAGCAATTCCGAAGGCGCTCCAGATGGCAGGTATTTCCCAAGATCAAGTCGATCTCTTTGAGATCAATGAAGCCTTTGCTTCGCAGTGCGTTCATATCGTGCGCGAGCTTGGCATAGATGAAGAGAAAGTCAATGTAAACGGCGGAGCGATTGCCTTGGGTCATCCACTTGGCTGCACAGGCGCTAAGCTATCGACGAGCTTAATTTATGAACTGCAGCGCCGAGGCGGCGGATATGGTGTCGTGTCGATGTGTATCGGCGGCGGCATGGGGGCGGCAGGCGTTTTTCAAGTTCATGCTGCGGAATAGTCGCGAAATCATCCTATCGGTTTTAATTGTTCTTAATCATCATCCCAAATCATAAGGAGAGTTGACTCATGACGAACAAAGTCGTTGGCGGAAGCTTTGTCATATCGGATCTGGATTTTCATTCTATCGTAACACCTGAGGATTTTACGGAAGAGCATCGCATGATTGCCGAAACAACGCGTGACTATGTAAATGGGGAAGTTTTGCCGAATGATGAGCATCTAGAGAAGCTGGATTATGATTTGACCGTTAAACTCATGCGCAGCGCCGGTGACCTTGGGTTACTTGGGGCAGATGTACCTGAAATGTATGGCGGACTTGGCTTGGATAAAGTCAGCTCTACGATCATCAGCGAAAATTTAGCGCGTGCTTCCTCCTTTGCCTTATCGATTGGCGCGCATGTCGGGATCGGAACATTGCCCATTGTTTTCTTCGGAACACAGGAGCAGAAGAAGAAATATTTACCTGCTTTAGCGACTGGGGCTAAGATTGCGGCCTATTGCTTAACCGAACCGACTTCGGGATCGGATGCGCTGGGTGCGAAAACAACTGCACGACTTTCGGATGACGGGAAGCACTACATTTTAAACGGCTCCAAGCTTTATATTACTAACGCTGGTTTCGCAGATATTTTTATTGTATACGCCAAGATCAATGGTACGGATTTCACAGCGTTTATCGTAGAAAAAGGCGACCCTGGCTTTACGATGGGACCCGAAGAAAAGAAGATGGGGATTAAAGGCTCTTCAACACGACCGCTCTTTTTCGAAGATGTGAAAGTTCCTGTTGAAAACCTGCTCGGAGAAATCGGGAAAGGTCATCTTATTGCTTTTAACATTTTGAACATCGGACGTTATAAATTAGCTGTTGGCTGCTTAGGCGCTTCCAAGGAAACCATTGAGCTTGCTGTGAAATATGCGAATACCCGTCAGCAATTCCAGACACCGATTTCCAAGTTCCCATTAATTGGTAAAAAACTTGCGGAAATGAATATTCAAACCTACATTCTCGAAAGTATGGTGTACCGAACGACGGGTCTTTTTGATCAGATTCTCAAGGATATGGATCACACTAGTCCAGACGCAGGCAAGATTTCTGCCAAAGGTATTTCCGAATATGCGCTAGAGTGCTCCATTAATAAAGTATTTGCCTCTGAGGTTTTGGACTTTGTTGCGGACGAAGGACTGCAAATTCATGGTGGCTATGGCTTTATCCAAGAATATAAAGTTGAGCGTATTTATCGCGACTCCCGGATTAATCGTATTTTCGAAGGGACGAATGAAATTAATCGTTTGCTCATCCCCGGTACGCTGGTAAAGAAAGCAATGAAGGGTGAACTGCCTTTGCTGCAAAAAGCGCAAGAGCTGCAAGGCGAATTACTTGCTTACATGCCAGGCCAAACGTTTGAAGGCACGCTGGCGGAAGAAGCGCATCTGGTGGCGATGGCGAAAAAAGTTTTCCTCATGGTAGGCGGGCTTGCTGTTCAGAAATACGGCATGGCGCTGGAGAAGAATCAGGAAGTTCTGAGCTGTCTAGCGGATATTATGATTCAAATCTTTGCAGCGGAGAGCGGGCTGTTACGGACCCAAAAGCTGATTCACAAGCAAGGTGAAGCGAAGGCAACAAACGCGATTCAGGTCACTACCGTATTCGTGCATGAAGCTTTTGACAAAATTGAGGCATATGCGAAAGAAGCACTCAGTACGATGGAAGAAGGAGATGTGCTTCGGACTCAACTATCTATACTCAAAAAGCTGTCTAGACGCAGCAGTGTCAATACGGTGGGGTTGAAGCGTGACATCGCCGCACGTGTAATTCAGGGTGAGAAATTCATCGGATGAGTCGAGGGTGTAAGTAACCTGAAGGGGATGATTTTGTATGAGGGAGGAAAAGCCTTGGTTGCGTCATTATCCATCGGAAGTGGCGCCGACTTACGAGTACCCGAAACATAATCTAGCACGGTTGTTGGTTGATTCGGCAAATCAATTTCCCGAACGGTCTGCCTTGTATTTCTTGGGTAAAAAGCTTTCGTATCGTGAATTGCTTCATGCATCTTATCAATTTGCACATGTGTTGACAGATCTGGGGGTACGTCCAGGGGAAAAGGTATCGATCATGCTGCCGAATTGTCCTTCGGCTATCATTGCTTATTTTGGTACCTTAATGATGGGTGGAATTGTCGTTATGACGAATCCGCTTTATGTAGAGAGAGAGCTGATTCATCAGCTCTCTGATTCGGAAGCAACGGTAATTGTGACGTTGGATCTGCTCTTTGATCGTGTACAAAAGGCAAAAGCAAGGACATTTGTACGCCATGTCATCGTGACGTCGATTAAGGATTATTTACCGTTTCCGAAGAATTTGTTATATCCGATTAAAATGAAAAAAGATGGCGCCAAGCTGGATGTAACCTATGGTGATGGTGTGTATGCTTTCAAGAAATTACTTCGAGCAGCTTCCGCTGCGCCGATTTGTGTAGACGTCAATGCTGATGAAGATATTGCATTGCTTCAATACACAGGTGGAACAACGGGGCTATCCAAAGGTGTGATGCTGACGCACACCAATTTAATCGCAAATACGTATCAGACGAGTCATTGGTGCTATCAAGTTGAACCTGGCGGCGATCGTTTCTTAGGCGCCATACCTTGCTTCCATGTCTTTGGGTTAACGGTTCTACTGAATCAAGCCATGTATCGAGCGGGAATGCTCATCTTAATTCCAAAGTTTGATATTGATATGATTTTGGACACGATTCATAAATTAAAGCCTACGATTTTCCCAGGTGCACCTACCATGTATGTAGCGTTAATCAATCATAAACGGGTGAAGGAAGTTGATATTTCCTCAATCAAAATTTGTGTAAGCGGTTCAGCGCCACTGCCTTTGGAGGTTCAAGAGCGATTTGAAGCTTTAACCGGTGGTAGATTAATTGAAGGGTATGGGCTTACAGAGGCTTCTCCTGTTACGCATGCGAATCCGATCTGGGGATTTCGTAAAATCATGTCGATCGGCGTTCCATATCCGGATACGGTTACGAAAGTAGTGGATTCAGATTCTGGTGAGGAGCTGCCGATAGGCGAAATCGGCGAAATTATCATCAAAGGTCCTCAAGTTATGAAAGGCTACTGGAAGCGCGAGCAAGAAACGGCGAAGACGATCAAGGATGGCTGGCTATATACCGGGGATATGGGCCGCATGGATGAGGATGGTTTTTTCTCCATCGTGGACCGGAAGAAGGATTTAATTATTGCAGGTGGCTTTAATATTTATCCGCGTGATGTTGAAGAAGTCCTTTACGAGCATCCAGCGATTCTAGAAGCGGCTGTCGCAGGCGTTCCTGATGAATATCGTGGGGAAACCGTGAAGGCTTTTATCGTGCTAAGAGAAGGTATGTCACTCACGGAGAAAGATTTAGATGTCTGGTGTAGAGAACGATTGGCAGCTTATAAAGTACCTCGCAAGGTTGAATTCAGGCAATCTCTTCCGAAGACGATGATTGGAAAGGTGCTAAGACGTCAATTACTAGAGGAAGAAGTGAAGCAGTAAAGAGCTTTGCTATCATACGTAGGGGCAGCCCTTACAGAGAAGGAGGGAGTCCAATGGATGATGGAAATGATCGTATCATAAAGAGATTGCAGCAGCTCGCAGCAGCAGCGGAGTCCACCTTCTGGGGCTATCTGGGTTGTGAATTCGTTAGCTTGAAGGACGGGATCATCACGATTGCCTTGGAGGCAAAGTCGCATCATTTGAATCCGATTGGGATGGTTCATGGCGGCGTGACGTCCTCATTATTGGATACAGCTATGGGGATCATTGCTATGATAGCTCGGCCGGAGGAGAAGGTTGTTACGACCAATCTGAATGTGCATTTTGTGTCTCCCCTTTATGCAGGAAGACTGCTTGTGACAGCGGAGCTTGTCCATCAATCACGTAAAATGATTACGGCGCAAGGTCGTGTTGAAGACAGTGAAGGTAATCTGGGGACGATGGGGACAGGATCGTTTCGTGTGATTTAGACGAAAGCTTCGATATAAGGAGCCTTCATTACCACGAGGAAAGTGGTTGTGAGGGTTCTTTTCTATATTTGATGTCATATAATATTACATCAAATTGATATATTTCATGAAAATTTCAAAATTTCGCATCTAATGTCATGTTTTATGACGTAAATACATTGACTGATTACATAAGGTCATCCTATAATCGATTAAAAGGCATAGGGGGGAGCACGATGCATCTTACCATTCGTGAAGCGTTGGCGATTTATCCTTTAACGGAAGCAAAACTGGTCGCCGGGAAACAAGGGGAATCCCGAATCGTTAAATCTGTGAATGTTATGGACGCGCCTGATATTGCAGATTGGACGAAATCAGGTGAAATGCTGTTCACTACGGCATTCGCGATGAAAGACAGCCCGCAAGAAACGGTGAACCTCCTGCGCAAATTAAATGACCGCGGAGCCGCAGGTCTAGGGATTAAGCTCGGGAGATTTTGGACGGAGCTGCCGCAAATTGTGATGGATGAAGCGAATCGCTTACATTTTCCAATTATAGAAATGCCATTTCAATTTACATTTTCAGATCAAATGAATGCACTGTTTAATGCGGAGTATCGCCGGAATACAGAATTGCTGCAAACGGTACTTGAAAAGCAAAAGAAGCTGATGCAATTTGGCCTGAAGCAAGATAATATGCAATCGATGTTTCAGCTCGTTAGTGAGATTCTAGGGTATCCTATGGCGGTCGTCGGAGCAAGAGGTCAAATTTTATATAATACAAGTACGTGGAGTTCGGAGCAGTTAGCTCAGAATTGGCCGAGAAAACGTAAATCAGGCTGGGTGTACGCAGGGAAAGATCGCGCGTATCGCGTTGGTTTACAGCAACAGGATGATGAACCGCTTGGCCATCTATTAATCATTCCGGATGTCGTGCTGCTGGCAACTGTAGAGGAAGGTTTATTCCAGCAAGCTGCAGATATCCTAACCTTTCATATGAGTTATACGTTCCGTTCCCATGTGGAGGCTTCAGCAGAGCGGGATTTGCAGAATAACCTGATTCGGTATTTGGATAAAGGAACATCCCTTGAAGAGTTTTTGGAGCAGGCGGAAGCCAGAGGCTTATTCATCTTCACTGGAGCGTACCATTGTGTCATTGGGAAAAGTAGGAAAGAGTCGTTAGTCGCGGAAGCTGCGCATGAGAAGCTCAAAGAATTAAAGCAATATATGGAGTCGCATTCGAAATCAAGCAACCTGCGCGGTCATCATTTCATATTGAAGGATCACATGTTCTCTATCTATTCCACAACACAAGCGGATGGATTTCCAGAAGAGGAGCTATCTCAGTTGTTAAGTAAATATCAAGGGGACGCTGGCAACACATCCGATCAAGATGGCATGGTGTTCTACACCTCATCTTTGAAGGTGAAGCCAACAGCACTTCGCGAAGCGTACTTGGAATGCGGCGAGACGAGGCGGATGGCGGAGAAGCTCTGTTTGCCAGACCGCGTGCTTCATTATGAAACGATCGAATTCGCTCATCTCTTTCAACATTTGTCCTCTACGATGATGGAGGATTATTGTGCCAAGATCTTACGCCCTCTATTAGAAAAAGATCCAGAATACTCGCAAGAAATGATCCGTACACTTGAAGTGTTTATTCGCAACGACGGCCAAGTTAGTGAGGCGGCTAAGCAATTATTCATACATCGGAATACGGTTACGTATCGTTTGGAGAAAATTAGTGATCTTCTGCAAGTTGATTTCAAAAAAGTAAATGATCTATTGAAGCTGAAGGCAGTCTTCTTATTCCGTCAGTTCTTACATGTGAGATCATAGGTGAACAGAAACCCGAAGCTGCCAGTTAGGCGCGTAGGGTTTTTTTGTCGTGATCACTGCTGTTGAGGAAAGAGGGTAAGTTGCATAAGCGAAGTCGTTACTTTATAATTTCGAGGAGAGAGTAGAAAAAGGAGATGTGAAACATGTCTGCATGGAAAGAGCTAACGACGTTAACGGAATGGCAGGAAGTGCTTGATCGTTCCACCGAAAAGCCTGCTGTCGTTCTGAAGCACAGTACAACTTGTCCTGTAAGCGCGAGCGCACTTGATGAATACGAACAATATTTATCTGGTACACACAACGAGGCTGTTGATTATTACTTGGTGAAGGTCATTGAGTCACGTCCAGTTTCGAATCAAATCGCCGAGGACCTTGCAATCAAGCATGCTTCCCCGCAAATTCTTTATTTCAAAAATAAAGAATCCATCTGGAATACATCGCACTGGTCTGTGACGAACAAACATATGTCCGCGGTATTGGACTAATTCTGCAACGCATACATACAGCCCTTCGTTTTGTCTACGAGATGTAGGTGGAACGAAGGGTTTTTCGTTTTTTCTAGAAAGTATAAGTTTTCGGATTCCGAAAATTACTTTCGATTTGGCGATAAAACCTTCCTCTAAACGCGGTCGCTCATCCTTGAATGGCCTCGATAGAGGTTTTCTCATCAACGGTCAAAAAAGATTGGCAAGCTGAACATCCTCCTATATACTTATCTGACGACAATCAGAAGGAGACTTTCATCTAAGGAGTTACTTATTATGAACGCTATGAATAAAACGAAAATACCTATCCCGATCTTCCTTTTAATCGGCATTATTGCGATTTCTTTTTCTGCAATTTTTGTGAAATGGTCGGATGCTCCAGCTGCTGTTATCGCCATGTACAGGCTATTTATGACGAATGTTTTAATGCTGCCATTTCTATGGAATTATCGCAACGAGTTTAAGAGAATCAAGCTGAGAGATTGGCTTCGCACGGCAATGTCTGGTATCGCGCTTGGTTTGCATTTTTTATTTTGGATGGATTCACTTCGATTTACAACCGTGGCGAGCTCGACTGCAATTCTGACCCTTGAGCCGATCTTTGTGCTTGTTGGAGCCTTCCTGCTGCATGGTGTTCGGACTAGCCGTACCGCGTTGATTGCGATGTGTATCGCGATTGTGGGAGCCATTTGCATCGGATGGGGCGATTTTCAATTTTCTGGAGAAGCCCTTAAAGGGGATGTATTGTCTTTCGTGGGAACGATCGCTGTTGCTTGGCATATGTTGCTTGGCAAAAGCTTACGCGAGCACATTTCAGCTTATGTGTACAGCTTTCTCGTTTTTTTATTCGCGGGGCTGACGCTTGCGGTTACAAATGTATACGCTGGTGAATCGTTCACGGGCTATCCACCTGCGGAATGGGGGATTTTCTTCCTGTTAGCCTTTGTCTCCACGATATTTGGTCACTATGTCTTTAACTGGCTGCTGAAATATATGAAGGCATCTTCCGTCTCAATGACCGTGCTGGGAGAGCCGCTGGGAGCTTCTATTTTAGCCTATTTCTTGCTTGGTGAAACGATTACGACAATGCAACTGTTGGCAGGTTGTCTGCTGTTGGTTGGTGTAGCGATGTTCTTGCGTAGTAATGAGAAACATTAATGGTTTCTCATCGCATTTAATTGAACGAAGGTAAATAATGCGAGCTGCGATACAATTGTTTTTGAGATGGAGGGAGGAGACTGCATGAGATTTCGAGATTTTCATCGTAATGTCAAATTAAGAATTGGCTTATCCTTCTTATCGGGCACAGCCAATAATATGGTGCTTCCTTTTATGTCGATTTATTTTTCGGGAAAATTAGGGGACACGCTGGCCGGATTGGTTGTTATACTGGGCATTTTGGCCGGCGTCGTTGCCGGAATCATCGGCGGGTATTACTCCGATCGATTTGGTCGGAAGAAGCTCATGCTCGCCGCAGAAATCGGCTGGATGCTCTGTTTCCTGCTAATGGCAGCAGCAAATTCGCCTTGGTTTGAGTCAGCGGGGATAACATTCATTCTGATGATTGTTGTCAGCATTTTCTGGGGGATTCATGGGCCGGCGAATGAGGCCATGCTACTGGACGTCACGGCGCCAGAGGAACGTAAATTCATGTATGCCATCATGTACTGGATGAATAATTTATCCTTCGCTATCGCGGGCATGGCGGGTGCATTTTTATTTAAATCGTATTTGTTTGAATTGTTTATTGCCTTGTCTGTGATCGGTTTGATTACCGGTATCATTACATATGTCTTTATTCAGGATGATTATAGGCCGCAAATGATCGGGAAAGGCGAGAAAACGAGAAAGAAAAGCCCTTCGATTTGGTCCAATTACCGCATGGTTCTGCGAGATAAGACTTTTCTGATTTTTACAATCGCTTCCTTATTGCTTGTTTCGGTGGAGTTTCATTTGGGTAACTATGTGGCTGTTCGGTTGGGGAAAGAGATGGTCGATACGCTATTGCTTCCATGGATAACGGATGCTTGGCGGATTGATGGTTTCAAAATGCTAGGGTTCATGCGTACGGAGAATACCGTTCTCGTGGTTGTGCTCTCGGTCTTTATGGGGGTTCTGATGCGTAGGTTTCCTGATAGGAAAGTTCTCTTTATCGGATACGCCTGCTATATCGCCGGCTATAGCTATTTGGCTTACAGTAATCAACCTGGATTACTCTTGCTTTCGATGCTGATTGCAACTGTTGGGGAGCTGATGTATGTCCCGATTAAGCAAGCCTACCTCGGTAATCTGGCACCCGACCATGCACGCAGCTCCTATATGGCCTTATATGGCATGGTATATAGAGGAGCTACGTTCTTAGGTGGTCTGGGTGTTATCCTTGGCGGCATGCTGTCTTCGTGGCTTATGGCATCAATGATCGCACTCAGCGGTGTGATTGGTATGGCGATGTTCTATACCATCCTTGTACAACTGGAAGAACGGAAAAACGGTCATTTTGCAGCTGCGAATTCTTCTTTTATGGAAGCTAACAAGGCTGGTTTGGAAAGCACTTCATAAGCGGTGTAGGCTAGCGCCTTAGCCGTGAAGAGCATACTGTCTAGCGCTGGCTCGGTCATGGCGAGATCACGGAATTCCTTCGTATGGAGCAAGTGTCTTTCATTTACCACTTTCACGAAGGGGTGAATGGTTGGGCATTGCGTCGAGACATTGCCGAGATCCAGGGAACCGTGGTCTTTGCCGATTTCGATTTCCTTCGGATCGATACCTAGCGCAAATAATTGATCCGTGAACACGCCCGATAAGGCTTCATTCGTACGGAGTTCATCGTAGGAATACTCGTAGAACGATGTTTTCAGCGTGCAGCCAGTTTGAAGTGCAGCGCCTTCTGCGCAGTGAAGAACCTTTTGTACGAGCTCATTCGTGTAGGTGCGTGTAGCCGAGCGAACGTAAAATCGGGCAACTGCGTAATCCGGAATGATGTTGGGCGCTTTACCGCCTTCGCTGATGATGCCGTGAATACGAGCATCGGTCTTGAGTTGCTGTCGAAGCGCATTGATACTATTGAAAAGCTGCAATACTGCGTCTAACGCATTGATGCCTTCGTATGGTTGCGCCGCGGCATGCGCGGAGCGGCCGAAGAACTCATATTCGATGGCATCCATCGCCAGCGATTCGCCTGATTTTTCATAGGCATAATAAGGGTGTGCCATAAGTGCGATATCAACATCTTGGAATAGCCCAGCCGCTGCCATAGGGACTTTGGCGCCCTTAGTTTCTTCGGCTGGTGTGCCATAGACACGTATGCTGCCGCCAGTTTCTGATAAGGCCGCTTTCAGGCCGATTGCAGCCCCTATACTCATCATGCAGATAAGATGATGACCGCAGGCATGACCGAGCTCAGGGAGTGCATCATACTCAGCCATGAACGCCACAACAGGACCTGGTTTGCCAGAGTCGTACGTCGCGATGAAAGCGGTAGGTATATCTAAAACACCGCGTTCAATGGTGAAGTCATGATAGGCTAACTCTTCGGTTAGACGAGCAAAAGCAAGGAATTCTTCATGCCCTAGCTCTGGGTTTGCCCCGATAAAGCGGGAAATATCCTTAAATCGCGCGGCATTGCTTTCTATGGTTTGAGAGATGGTTGATTTCATGGGCATGGTAAGCTCCTTTGTTGAATGGTTCTTAAGTCCATTGTAGTATAAAGAAGCGAGAACTACCAATGCAAAGTCGCAGTGCTACAAGCATGATCATTCGAGTACATGAGAAAGTGGAGGGATCTACCATGATGAAATATGGGGCAGAGCATGAGGAACACCGGTTTAGTTTATGTTTTGTTGAAGAGGAAAGCCGCGGTCAATGGCGGGACATTTTCTTAGGCATCGAATTGGCAGAAGGGGAAGAGCTTCCAGAAGGCCTATCCGCTCCTTCTATTCTTGTTATTTGCAATACCGTTGGTGAGATTGTGCAAATTGTTCTGCACGATGAAGGCTGTGATAGTGAATTCCAATTCACGTATGCGGAAAAAGCGCAAATTGAAGCGTATGTCAATCAGCTTGAAAGCGTAAAAAAAACGACGAATGATCCCCTGTAGGTATCCCTTCCCAAACTGGGCGGTGGCGCATATAGTAATATACGTCATGCTTTAGGGGAGAGGATAGCGATGGAAAAAAGAATTCAATATTTGGCGTTTGGTGATTCTTTAACCGTTGGTTATGGTGCTGAGGAAGGTCAAGGCTTCGTTTCGTTGTATCGCCATAGGTTGGAATGTCTGCTGAATGTACCTGTATCCTTGCGTCATGCTGGCACCAATGGTGCTACGACCGCACAATTGCTGGAGACGATTGAGTCTGATCCGCAGCTGCAGAAGGATATTCAAGAAGCGACTCTTATCACCATTACGGCAGGCGGAAATGATCTCATTCAAGCGGCAATTCCTTTCTTTTATGACGGCGACAATACGGTGCTCAAAACGGCGTTACAAACGTATGAGTCCAACTATCGTAAACTCATCGCGCAAATTGAAAAGCTGCGGCAAGGTGTGCAAACCCCGTATTTAATGGCCTTAATTGGTTTATATAATCCATTACCGCAGATTCCGGATGCTGCCTATTGGGTACAGCGCTTTAATTTATTTCTGCGTAAATTAGAGCAGCCGCATATTCAAATCGTGCAGGTTTACGACGCGTTTGTGGGTCAAGCGGCACGATTTCTATCCGAGGATGCCATCCATCCCAATGAACTAGGTTATGAGAAAGTAGTTAACCAATTAGAGGTCGCCGTATCCTTGCAGCAGCTACAGCAGTTGTTTGTGTAGCATGAGGCTATCTCACATATCCGAAAACGGAAATGAAATGACAGGCGCTGCCAGCCAGCACGAATAGGTGCCATATGGCATGGTGATAGGGAATGCGCCTCCATACATAGAATATCGAACCAAGTGTGTAGAGAAGGCCGCCAACAACTAGCCAGACGATGCCGCCAAAGGGCAAATGGACGTAGAGCGGTTTAAACGCGATGACGATTAACCAACCCATGACGATATAACACAAGGTTGAAGCCAGAATGAATCTTTTTACGTAAAATAGTTTCAAAACAATGCCGATGAGGGCTAATCCCCATATGACACCGAAGAATGTCCATCCTAATGTTCCTCGTAACGTAACGAGTAGGTATGGTGTATAGCTCCCCGCGATTAACAGATAAATGGCGGAGTGATCGAGGACTTCGAAAACATCTTTTACTTTCGTGTGAGTAACGCTGTGCAGCAGCGTGGAACATGTATACAAGATAACAAGCGCTGTTCCGAAAATGCTGAAGCTCACAATATGCCAAGCATTTCCTTGCGCACAAGCTTGTACGATGAGCAGAACAAGTGCTGCAATGCTTAATACAACACCAATACCGTGGGTGAGCGCATTAGCTCTCTCTTCTTTTATGGAATATTGCATATAAATCCCTTCTTTCTTTGACAGAATGGAGAATCCCTATATAGATTGGACGATGAAACGATGTATTTACCTTCATTTCAACTAAATAATAAAGTCGCGCTGGTGACCGGAGCTGGACGAGGCATTGGACGAGCACTTGCTATTGGCTTAGCAGAAGCGGGGGCTGATGTCGCTATCTTTGCTCGTACAGCATCCGATTTGGAGGCGGTGGCGAAAGAAATTCGCGCTTTAGGCAGACAGGCCTATCCATTTACCGTGGATGTTACGAATCGTGAACAAATTGAAGATGCTGTTGCTGCGATCATTGGGCAGACGGATCGCATTGATATTCTCATCAATAATGCTGGCATGAACATCCGCAGTCAAGCTTTGGCAGTCACGGATGAAGAGTGGGATACGATCATGCAGACGAACTTGAAATCCGCATTCTTGTGTTCACAGATTGTCGGCAGGCACATGCAGCAGCGTGAATACGGGCGAATTATTAATATTGCGTCTGTTGCCGGGCATGTAGCGCTGCGAACAGGTGTTGTATATGCCGCGACGAAAGCAGCTATGATCCAGATGACCAAGGTGCTTGCGCTGGAATGGGGGAAATATGGCATTTTGGTGAATGGCATCGGACCTTGGTATTTCAAAACGCCACTGACAGAGAAAATTCTGAATCAGCCGGATTATTTAGCCGAAATTATTGCACGTACGCCGCTTCGTCGAGTTGGTGAATTAGAAGAGCTAGTTGGACCTGCTGTATTCTTGGCTTCCGATGCGGCTAACTATATCACAGGTCAGACGCTTTTCGTGGATGGCGGCATGACGATTTACGGATTTTAGCGAAGTTTGTCTAAAACTGCAGGATTGAGCTTTCTGTATAGTTCTATTATACTATTCACAAACATGGACAATTGATAATTGGTCTCATTTTAGAGGTACATGCAGATAAGGTGGTAGGATCGGATGTCTCGTGTTCGTATTTTTACGGATAGTACAAGTGATTTGAGTGAAGAACTTCTGCAACGCTACCAAATTGAGGTTGTTCCTTTATATGTCATTTTTGGGGAACAAACGTATCAGGATCGCGTTAATATAAATGCCAATCAGTTGTTTGAATTTGTTGCGCAAACAGGTAAACTTCCCAAGACAGCTGCGCCTTCGCCAAGTGATTTTGAGCGAGCTTTTGCCCCGATTATCGAGGCAGGGGAGGATATTGTTTATATCGGCCTCTCCTCTGCGTTATCGTCGACGATTCAGAATGCAATGATTGCAGCTGATAGTTTTCCCGATGGTAGAATTAGGGTGATCGATTCTCGAAACCTATCAACGGGTATTGGCGTACTAGTAGTAAAGGCAGCGCAAGCTGCATTGGAAGGTCGAAGCCCATCGGAGATTCAAGCGATCGTAGAATCTTACGTAGGTAAAGTGGAAGTGTCTTTCATCATCGACACCTTGGAATATTTACATAAAGGCGGCAGGTGTTCAAGCGTTCAGGCTTTCATTGGAAGTCTTTTGAAAATCAGACCTATTGTCCAAGTTATTGATGGTTCTATGCAATTAACGGACAAAGTTAGAGGCAAACGAGAGAAAGCGCTGAATCAGCTTTTGGAAAATGCGCTAGCTTTTAAAGATGACATGGATACGGATTTCATGTTTATCACGCACGCGCAGGCGCACGAAGAAGCTGATTATATCAAACAACAATTTGAATTGCATACCAATGTGAAAAACGTATTTTTGACGGAAACCGGTTGCGTCATTTCGAGCCACTGCGGACCACATACGCTAGGTATTGTATTCGCCAAAAAATAAGAAATGAGTGGACACCGATGACGACAATCAAGATTATCACGGACAGCAGCTGCGACCTTCCTAGAAGTACTGTGGATGAAATAGGAGTAGGGATCGTTCCCTTATCTGTACAATTTGGCGAGGAATGTATGCCGACAGATATGGATCTTGCCGATTTCTATGCAAGAATGAAGCGGGAGAGCGCGTTGCCGAAGACCTCAAGTCCGTCGCCTGGGCATTTCCTAGGTGAGTATCAGAAGGCGGGTCCTGATCAGGATATTCTCGTGATTTGTCTATCATCGGCGTTAAGCTCTACGTACCACCACGCGGTTATGGCGAAAGAGATGCTGCTTGAAGATGGCTTTACAGGGCGAATTGAGGTCATTGACTCCAAAACAACCTCATTAGGATTAGGAGTTCTCGTGTATCGTGCGGCTCAGATGGTGGCTAGCGGTTTACCATATGAAGCCGTTGTAGCGTCCATGCAGGAAGCCGTAACGAGCTCAGGGACGTTCTTTTTTCTAGACACCTTAGAAAATGTGATAAAGGGCGGAAGACTCGACAGAGTGCGTGGCGCTGTGGCTTCTGTTTTGAATATTAAGCTGCTCATGAAAGCTAGTGAAGAAGGCGCGATTGAAGTCGTTGAGAAAATTCGCGGCACGCAGCAAGCCTTGAAGCGTTTAATCTCGTTTCTCGGCGATAAAGAGCATGATTACGAGAAAGATGTCATTGCGATTGCGCACAGCAACTGTGAAGCCAGGGCTCGTGAATTCATGGCTCAGCTTCTTGAGAAGCATCCGTTTCGCAACGTGCTGTTCTCCAATATGGGGACGGTGATTGGCACATATGCAGGTGAAGGCGGCGTATTGGTCGCTTACTAAGAAAAGATAAAAGACACCTATTTCCGATCCCTGCCGATCGGTGAATAGGTGTCTTTTTTGTGCGCGCTCCGAGTACACAGTTTTCAACCGATTGCAAAGGTATCAAACTAGTCTCCAGATTTCAACCCGAGTGCGTGAATAAGGAATCTAAAGTTGCTTATTTGTCATTCTTTCACTTGGAAAAGTTAATTAAGCAAGCTTGGTTTGCTTATTGTTCACGTATTCACCCAGGAAGTAAGCAAATCGTGATAATATGCATCTACGAAGGTCTTATTCCTAAATATACCCTGATATTTAAAGAAATAAGTAAACTAAGCTTGCTTATTTCTAGTAAGTATAAGCGCACGCGGCTATCCGTAGAAGTTACGGTAAGTACTAGATAACTTGTAAGATCGGATTCGAGTTGTACCGGAAGCGGGTTGTAACAATTCTATCTGAGCAAGCTGACGCAATAGCTTTCCGGCATGATTTCTACTAATGTGCAGCTTCTGTGAAATGGATTTTGGCAAGAGGGGGTCATTTGTTTGGCCAGCGATTCTCAGAATTTCTCGTTCCTCCAATGATAGTGCTGGTCTCGTATATTTCTCGCCAAACCAGCTGCCCAGCATTTGGAGGATCATTTGCTGACATTGACGCGGTTTTTCTCTTATTTCATCATAGGCGAAACGAAGCACCTTCCACCCATCAAGTATGAGATGGTTTTGACGAGTTAACTGATCTGCAAACTGCCATCGATTCATATCCCTATGGTGCGACTTATAGCCATCAATTTCTATGCAGATCAAATGAATTCCGCGAATATATGCAAAGTCCAAATAGCGAACGCCGTCCTTAAAGTCTGAAATCTGATATTCAGCATGAAGAAAATCAAAGTGACCGACAGACGGCCACCAAACCTGCTCGAGAAACAACTTTTCAGCATGACCGTGCCCTTCCTTAAGTCGTCGTAGAGATTCGCCAGACCTTGTCTGCAACTGCAAATGTATAAATTTCTCATAGCTTGTGTCAAATAGTATCATAATACCTCCTATTGTTTATTGCACCTCAAATAAACGGCTACACCCTTCTTCATGGATGGGGGAGTTAACCGGAAAGAAAAAACCGCCCATCTCCAATTGGAGAGGGCGGTCTGTGTGCTTCACGACCATTAATATTTTTGTAATTAGTTTACATGGATGGGTGTCTAGGTTACAAGATTATTTTTACTGCGGAAACTCCGTAGTCGTGATCTCCGTTTGGTCGGTGGTAACGAGCGGCGACATTTCCCCTGTTACGAGCAACCAAAGCTCATGCAGGGCACGTGTGCAGCCCACATAGAGCAGCTTCGCATCCATAAGGGTTGTTTCATAGTGCTCAGCAGTAACATCCATAAGAATTACCGCATCGAATTCTAAGCCTTTAGTCAAATACACAGGCAGTACAGAAATCCCGCCGCGATAGACACGTTGCTTCGAGGTGATCAGATTCGTCTCGATCCCGACGATGGTCAATGCCTCATGCAGCTCTTGAGCTTGCTTCTCGGTTCGTGCAACTACCGCGATGGTACTGGAGGTTCCCGATTGTAAGCTTGTGATCGCCTTCTGCAGAAGCGGCAGTCGCTCTTTCAGTGACGCCGTCATCAATACGCGAACTTTGTTCCCGCTGCGGAAGACGGGGACTGCCAGCAAGGGATTGCTAACGCCGCGCTGGAGCACCAGATTGGCAAACTGGATGATTTCCATGGTGGAACGATAGCTCCGCTCCAGTTCGAAATATCCGGTTTCCTCTTCTTGGAACAGACTGGAAAACTCTTTCCAATCCTGGATGCCTTGATACGCATGAATTCCTTGCGATAGATCGCCTAGAATCGTGAAGGAGCTATTACGTGTATACGCATCTAATACTGCCACTTGGAAAGGAGAGAAGTCCTGCGCCTCATCGATGACAACATGATCGAATAAGCGATCCGACGAAATGCCATGAAGTCGTGTATGGATATAGAGAAGCGGAGCAAGATCTTCAAGCTGCACTTCTTTCTTTTTGAAAAGCTTAGCAGAAGCGGTCACGATCGATTCTGGCAGGTGTTGGAGCAGATCAGCTGGCAGGCTGTCTGGACGACCTTTGTCAGTGAACAACATTTTATAAAAGCTGAATGCTGTATATTCAGGCCATGTAGTCAAGTAGGTGCGCAGCTTCTGGGCTGATTTCTTCTTCAGCTCTTTTTTCAAGCTTTGCTCCCAGACCTTATCGAGCTGTATCTCCATCCAACGCTTGATTCGTGCAACTACACGTTCACGACGTTTGATCATTGGGTAATGCTTGTTCTCGAAAAAGAACCATTCGCGTATAGTTGCGATTGGCAGCTTAACGCCATCCCAAGGCGAGAAGTCCGTAGTAGGAACGTAGGTTTCTTCAAGACGGTTCAGACAGTCGTCCAAGAAGTGTTTGAAGGCAATGGCTCCCTTGAAACGCCCTGGCGCTTGATCGTCAACCGGTGGCCGCTTGCTTCCGAGGGCAAACCAACGCTGCAGCGTGACCTCTTGATCTGCGATTTGCACCTCATGGTCGAGTACATCTAGCGCCCAATCCGTGAAGGTGCTCTGCTGAATGTTGCCGACACCGAGCTCAGGCAATACGCCTGAAATATAGTCCAAGAACATCGAGTTGGGCGCGAAAATAATCATACGTTCCGCCCGAACCTGTTCGCGGTATTGATAGAGTAGGAATGCGAGTCTGTGCAAGGCTACGGTTGTTTTACCGCTGCCTGCGACCCCTTGAATAATGAGTGCTGTGTTCTTGGCGGCACGGATAATCCGATCTTGCTCCGCTTGAATCGTGGAGACGATATCGCGCAGCTTGTTATCTTTATTTTCGCCCAATCGGTAGAGCAAGAACTCATCCCCGACAGAGAGGGAGTCTTCATTTCGGTCGTATGTATCTACAACACGCTGGAGAATTTGCTTGCGCACAACTAGATTTCGCTTCAAATAAACTAAGCCGTTGATGAGACCGTCCGGCGAATCATAGGAAGCTGCGTCCAAGCCGCCTGTGAATGAATAAAAAAGGCTTGCAACCGGAGCGCGCCAATCAATGACAAGAAGTCGACCCGTTCTTTCGTCTTCTACACCGGCTTTACCAATGTAGAGCGGTACAGGTGAACCAGTACCCGTTTCTTCGAAGTCAAGGCGGCCGAAATACGGTTCGTCAATAGCTTTGGTTAAATTGTGTCTGCCGTTCTCACGCAAAACTTCAAGAGCTTGCTCGGTTAAATCAGGACCGTAATAAACCGGAGTTGCTCGTAGCCGCTCCAGCTGTTTATCGATTTCCTTATTCGTTTGTTCGAGCCGTTGAAGTTCTTCTTGATAGGCACTTTGAGTCTTTGTGTCCAAGATCAGTTACCTCCTAAGATCAGATGTTGTCTATTGTTTTATCATAAACAGGTAAACACTATAACACACCTGACTGGAGATAGAAAGCGATATTGGAAAATGATTGCTTTACCATTTGGGCTTCTGTGGAAAGGAATGGTATACTCAGAAGGTATGCATATTATTTGATGGAGGCGAAGGGATTCATGTCTATTTATGATATCGAGGTCAAGACGATTACAGGAGAAACACAAACACTTTCAGCATATAAGGGGAAGGCTCTTCTCATCGTGAATACCGCAAGTGCTTGCGGACTTACTCCGCACTATAAAGGTCTTCAAGAGCTGTATGAGCAATACCAAGACAAAGGTTTGGTTGTACTCGGTTTTCCATGTAATCAATTCGCGGGTCAAGAGCCAGGCACGAACGAAGAGATTCAAGCATTTTGCGAGCTTAATTATAAAGTGACTTTTCCGTTATTTGATAAAATTGATGTCAAAGGTGAACATGCGCATCCGCTGTACACGTATCTGCTTAGCCATACGCCTGAGCCTTACCGTACTGGTGAAATTGAATGGAATTTCGTGAAATTCTTAGTTGATGCGAACGGTATCGTGGTTAAACAATACAGTGCACGTACAGATCCAGCGGAAATTGGTGTGGACATTGAGGCTGTTTTGGCTTAAGTGAAATTGAGATGAAGGGAGGACGTGCAATGGGGTCTCGAAACGGGTTTGTTTATGCCCATCCTGATGATGAAACGTTCTTAAGCGGATGCCTCATTCGCCGTCTTGCTGACGAAGGCGAACCACCAGTTCTGCTGTTAGCCACGCGTGGCGATGCAGGGAGACAAGGGTTAGAGCGTGCAACGAATCGCGAAGAGCTGGCTGAATTAAGAGTACAAGAGATGAATGTAGCTGCCGAAATACTTGGGATTGCTAAAGTCGAGCACTTAAAATGGCCCGATGGCCAGCTTGATGAGGTTGATTTTCAAACATTAGTTCAGGGTGTTGTTTCCTTTATCCAACGGTATGAAATCGAGCATGTGTTTACGTTTGCGGAAGATGGCGGCAATGGTCATCGTGACCATATCGCTATTTCCAAAGCAACAACAGCAGCTGTACATAGCGGAGCTTGTCCAAGTGTGAGGAAGCTTTATTATGCAGTTTCACCGCTTTTGCGAGCCGAAGGACATCAACCGTCGATCATTGTTGATACCGAACCATTGTGGAGCGTAAAGGCTGCTGCCCTTAAGGCGCATCATACACAGTTTGTAACCATCGGCAGATACTTTGGGAACTTGGTTGATTTTCCAGAAGAGAGACGCTGGGAAGCTTTTGTTCTTGGTTGGCAGGATGGCGTTCATTGGCCCAAAGAGCAAGTTGCTGAGCAAACATAAGCATGAAATGAAAGGGGAAGTGGGAATGCCCATTCAAGCACGAGTTGAAGCGATCCTTATTGCAGATGATCCATCGACATTTGTGACAAGAGAACTTGAGCGAGTCGATCTGCGTTTTGGCGGGATGGAGGGAGATCGCCATTTCGGTATTTTCGCCAAAGCGGATGTGCGTCAGCCCATGTACAAGCGCGGTCAGGAGATCATGAATCGACGACAGCTCAGTATAGTTTCTGTAGAAGAATTACAGGGGATTGCCGAGCGCATTGGCGTGGATGAGATCAAACCGGCATGGTTAGGCGCAAATATTGTTGTAAGTGGTGTGCCGGAGTTAACGAAGCTGCCCATGGGAATCCGAATGCTGCTCCCGAGTGGCGGCGGGCTAGTGTGTGAAGGGGAGAATGAACCTTGCTCTGGTCCAGGTCGTATCATTGCTACCCACTATGATGAGCCGATCTTAACCAAGTTATTTGTTCAAAAGGCACAGCAAGCAAGAGGAATTGTCGCCTACGTTGAGCATCCTGGTGAGCTCAAAGTTGGCGATGTGGTAGAAATTCAAAATTAATTTCTGCATGTACCCCCAGAAACCGAGTGGTCTTTACGAATGTGCTTAAGGAGTTGGTCATTCATCGTTTCTAGGGGAGTGTCAGGATGTCTCTTTGCAATTGTGATAAATGTGGGCGCGTATTTCTCACGAAATGGGAAACAAGATGTACAAGCTGTTCGCAGCTAGTTCTGAGCGATTCGCATAAAGTGAAGGATTTTGTTCGCGCGCATCCACGTGCGACACTCATTGAAATTTACCATAAAACAGGGGTCTCCCTGCAAACTATAAAAGAGTTAATGAGAGCTTAACTGCCGCACCTGCACGAAAGGAAGCTTATAAGTATGCCGCATATGATTGTTAGAGGTATAAGTGTCCCACACATCCAGTCCATCAGTACAGCACTTATTACTGAATTAGCTGAGGTCTGTTCTTGTGGAACAGACAATTTTATGTTGGAGTGTCTCCCGACCGTCTCCATCTTTCAAGGTGAGATTTGTGAGACTTATCCATTTATTGAGGTAGGCTGGTTCGAGCGAGGGCCGGAGATTCGTGATGCCTACGCACAGGTACTGACCAAGCATATCTTGTCACTCGGCATACCTGAAGTGGAGATTGCTTTCAAGGTATACCGGGAAGATAGTTATTATTGGAATGGGAAACTGGTTTAGATTATTAATTGGATATTCTACAAAGATAAGCCCAATTTAGGGCTTTTTTTTATGTCAAAAGTCGTATTTCACGTGTTCGATATTGCAGGCTCTTATAAAGTGGGATACACTGAATCGACAGAATCTGATTTCCATCGCTGTAGGGGAATCACATGTTAGGAGCGATTTGCGGTTGAAGACATTAATTATTGCGGAAAAACCCGACATGGGGCGAAACATAGCTGCCGCAATAGAGCCAAAAGCCAAAAATATGAGGTCTCATCTTGAAGGTGAGCAATATATCATCACATGGGCCATCGGACATTTGATTGAGCTGGCTGAACCTGATCACTATGATGAAAAATATAAAAAGTGGAATATCAATCATCTTCCGATCATTCCCTCCGAGTTTAAATTGATTCCTAACCCGCGTACCTATGATCAACTCAAGGTGATTGCGGAGTTAGCTAAGAAATGTGATCATTTGGTCAATGCCTGCGATGCGGGGCGGGAAGGGCAGCACATTTTCTCCCTAATTCAACGTCATCTGGGGCTAAATCAGCCTGTTAAACGACTGTGGATCTCCGACTTAACCTCGGAAACGATTCGTAATGGATTCGCAACCTTAAAGGATGGCGCAGAATATGAGAATTTGACGCGTGCCGCGCGATCTCGCAGTGAAGCCGATTGGTTGATCGGGATGAATGGTTCACGTGCGTTTACGACGAAGCATAATGTATTGCTGTCCGTGGGGCGCGTTCAAACGCCGGTGCTAGCGCTTATTTATGATCGACAGAAGCAAATTGAGGCTTTCTCCTCGCTTAAATTTTATGAGCTGGAGGGTCATTTCGCGCAAGGTGACACCCCATACAGAGGGATGTGGCAAGGCGAGCGATTTACGGATGGCGAGAAGGCTGCTGCGCTTGCTGCAAAAGTGAAAGGGAAGCCTGCCCGGATCCAATCGTACGAGGTGAAGGAAACGAAAGAATTCCCATTCAAATTGTATGATTTGACCTTGCTGCAGCGCGAGGCGAACGGGAAATATGCTTTCTCCGCCAAGAAGACGCTGGATACAGCGCAAGCCTTGTATGAGAAGCACAAAGTCATTTCTTACCCACGAACGAACTCCAACTATGTGACAGAGCAAAATATTCCGGACATGCATAAGGCATTAAATGCCTTGCAAGGAACGGCTTATCATGAGCTCGTACAAGGCGCTAATCGCAATCTTGTACATGTGAATAATAAATTCATTTGTAATCCAACCAAGGTAGAGGATCACCATGCGATCTTGCCTACCAATAAGAAGGCATCAGGATTAAGCCCGGACGAGCAGAAATTGTACGATCTTATCGTAAGGAGATTTCTTTCCCAATTTTACCCGCCAGCAGCTTACAAGGTTCATACGGTTATGACGGAAGTGGAACAAGAGCTTTTTAAGACAACCGTTAAAGAACTGCTATCCTTAGGCTGGAAGGTCATTTACGCTGATCAGAAGAAGGAAAAGGCGAAGGCGACGAAAGGAAAGGAAAAGGAAGACACTGAAGAAGAGGAAGAGGTCGAAGTCAACGAGCCCTTCTCCATTGATGCCAATGGGGATGTGCTCTGTACGGATGCGATTGTGAAGGAAAAGGACACGCAGCCGCCTAAGCATTTTAATGAAGGCACCTTGCTGAAGGCGATGGAGAGCGCAGGTAAGCAGATTGAAGATGAAGAGCTGCGCGATGCGATGAAAGACTCCGGTTTAGGCACGCCAGCGACTCGAGCAGCAACGATTGAACGGCTGAAGAAGGTCGGATACATCGACATGCAAGGGAAGAAAATCATTTTGACCCAGAAGGGCAGAATGGTTGTTGAATTAATTCGTGGAGCCGGGATCGAGCTGCTGACATCTCCTGAGATGACGGGGCAATGGGAGCGCAGATTGAACGAGATTTCCCGTGGTACGGCCTCTGATGAGCAGTTTATGCATAATGTGAAAAGATTCGCGACCCTAATCGTCGATAAGGTGCGTAAGCAAGCCAGAGCTTCGAAAACGGATTTCGAAGGTGAGAATGCGCCGGAAACGAGCGGTAAACGTGGCTCCGCTTCAGCGAAGACGACTTCGCGCGGGGACGGTGCGGCGAAAGCCACAACGAAGAAAAAAGCTCCGGCTGCGAAGCCGTCAGGTGACGGAACGAGTACGTTCATCGCAACTTGCCCGAGACCAGGCTGCGGCGGCTCACTTTTTATGGGGCGTAAAGGCTACGGCTGCTCTCATTACAAGGAAGGCTGTAGCTTCGTCATCTGGAAGGAAAGCTTTGGACGAAGCTTAACGGATACGCAGGTGCAGGCACTCGTTCAAAAAGGGAAAACGACAAAGCTGAAGCTGGTCTTAGCTGACGGAACAGAAACGGACGGGAAGATCGTGCTGATGGATGTCGCTACGGGTGCACTAGGCACCGAATGAGCGGATGGGGGAACTAGCAAGTGAAGTCATTAACGAACGATTGGTTGACTGTTTTGGCAGATGAATTTCAAGCGCCGTACTTTAAGGACTTACAACAGTTTCTTCAGGAGGAGATTACGCAGTATACAATTTATCCGCCTGAGGATGAGGTATTTAGTGCCTTAGAATTGACTTCTTTCGAGAATACAAAGGTTGTTATTCTTGGACAAGATCCCTATCATGGAAGCGGGCAAGCCCATGGACTCAGTTTCTCCGTGAAGCCTGGTATGGCTATTCCTCCCTCTTTAAGGAATATGTATAAAGAATTGGAGTCAGATATCGGCTGTTCCATACCTGATCATGGTTATTTGAAATCTTGGGCAGAACAAGGGGTTCTATTGTTAAATACGGTGTTAACTGTTCGTGAGGCGTTGCCTAATTCCCATAAGGGAAAGGGATGGGAACGGTTCACGGATCGGATCATTCAAACGCTAAGTGCGCGTGAGGAGCCTGTTATCTTCATTCTATGGGGAAGTCATGCACAGTCAAAAGCGACATTCATCGACACAGTGAGACATGTCATCATAACTTCTGCCCATCCAAGCCCCCTTTCGGCCTATCGCGGATTTTTCGGTAGTAAGCCGTTTTCTCAAGTCAATGCCGCCTTGAATCGACTTGAAATGACAGAAATCGATTGGAAAATTCTAAATAATACGAATAGCAAAAACCATGAATGACAACATTCATGGTTTTTTTTATATTCATAGACTGAAATCTGATCTCAGAAACGAATAGTATGTTTAAGTTGTGTAATGAATGATGCTCAGCTAAGTAAAGCCATGCTTCATATTTCTTACAAAATGGGCTGAACATAGGTAATAGGTAACGCCAGTTCACAGTTTTTCCCGGTTTCATAGGAGCGGTTTCCGAGTACTTCACGGAATGTTTCATAATCAGCTTCCGAACCTCGTTGCAAGAATTGAATAGCGGCTTGAAGAACAACAATCGCATCCTTCATGGCAATGTCCAACAACTCCCATACGCTAGAGGTGTAGGTTTCATTGAGATCTGTCGGACAGTTCCAAGTCGTCTTGGCTTCATTAAAATAATCAAGCGAAGCCGGATGCTTCGTAAATACCAAAGGTGTTATTTGACCTAATGTCAAAATACGTTTGAGTCCACTTGGATCATGAAATAACCGCTGTGCACGGATCATGTCATAATAGGCGTCATCCCAATCAGAGTCGTGCATCTGTGAGGCTATTTCGGGATAATGAATCGCTGCTGCGGCGGAGAGAGCCGGAACGATACCAAGGGGGAACTTTTCACCAACATAAATTTCTTTCCATACTGGTGTATTCCACGTTTGAATATCTCGCTCATGCTTTGCATAGATGGTATCCATGATGATTTCAAAGCGTTGATGATCCCATTTCTTGAAGCCTGACTTATAGAATACATAGGGATGTAAATTGCGATCTAGAAGATGGTGTGTCAAAAATCCGAGCACATAGAGAACGGCTGGATTATATAAGCCTCTTCCTTGGACCTGACGGACAAGCTCAAGTAAAAATGGACCGCAGGCGTCCTTGTGCATGAGGCTTCCAAGTTCATTTAATTTTTTATCTTTTTTCCAAGGTAGAAAGTTATGATAAAAAAGAAAATCGGGTCCCTGACAGCCGAGTGAAAATATGTTTCGCTGCTGTTTATCGTTCAGCACCGAGGTATGTCCCAGTTCGTTCATGACTTTTTGACCGAAAATAAAATGTGTCCAAATATTTGGCAAGGGAGCATTCCTCCTACAGCTTGAAATGAAAAATAATGAACGATTCTATTCTAACATACCTGAGGAAGAACAAGTGCGCATTTCGTGAACTAATTCCAGCGACAAGGCTGAAAAGGCAGGATTACAACGGAATATGTCGAATTTATCAAACGGTGATCATCACCAGCCAAGCATGTGCCATGGGGGAAAAATATATGAATATGCAATCGAAAATGGAGCCTTCGTTCGATGCGATTTTTGACTTCACAACAATGGGAATGGCTCTTATTTCGCTCGAGGGTCAATGGCTGAGAATGAACCGCAGCTTAAGCGGCATTCTTGGGTATACGGAGCAGGAACTTCTAAATACACATATAAATGCAGTAATTGAACCCCATCAAGATCGTCATATAGACACCATTATGGAGAAATTGCTTGGTGGGGAGCTTCCTTCTTTTCAAGTTAATATTCAAATGCAACATAAGGATTTATCGTTTAAGCGAGTGGACTGGCTAATGTCCGTGATGCGAGATTCAGACAACGAACCCCAGGCTTTCATAGTTCAAGTAAAGGACCTTTCCCGACAATCGGAAATGGAACGAAAGCTTGCGGAGAGCGAACAGCGCTACAAATCTTTAATTGAACATAACCCCGCTGGTATTTTGACATGTGACACGCAGGGGCGTATTCAATTTCTCAATCCAGCCATGGAACGGATTCTTGGCTACTCTGAAAATGAATTGGCGAGCCGATTCATCCATCATTTATTTCAACAAGACGATAAAGATTTGATTACTGCGGCAGATATACTTTCACGATCGGATAACTACTTATTGGTGTTTCGTCATAAAAATGGGGAAAGAATCGAATTAGGTGTGAAGAACGTACCCATTATTGTCAATGATCATTTGGATGGTGTGTATTTGATTGCGAAGGATATCACCCAATTTCTTAAAGATCGGGAATCGCTTCGAATTGCGCAACAAGACCTTCATGATACGGTGAGAAGACAACAAGGGATGACAGTAAAGTTCAGGAAAATAAATGGGAAATTCATACATACGTTATGTGATGGTGAGTTGCTATATCGTTTAGGTCATAACCCATCTGATATTGTGGGGAATAGTTTGCACGATATTTGGCCGCATCCGTTGGCTACATCAATCGAAGTCTATTATCACCAAGCTTGGAATGGTGACAATGTGATGTTCGAGACAACCTATGGCGAGATCACCTATTTGACTTCATTGCGGCCAATCCTAGAAAATGATCGCATGATAGAAGTTATTGGTTCGTGCGTCGATATTACAGAGCGCAAAAGGATGGAGACAGAGCTCCGAGAAACGAAAGAGCTGCTTGAATCTGTTATAAACAATACCTCAGATGCGATTTGTGTGCTTGATTTGAATGGGAGAGTCATCTCAGTAAATGCTGCGCATGAGCATATTTTTGGCTGGTGTCTTGAGGAACTATGGGGTCAGCCATTGCCGATTTATCCGAAATATATGGAAAATGAGCGCAAAGAGATGTATGACATGCTTAGGTTAGGGAAGCAAATATCGGGGAAAGAATCGGTCCGCCTCCGCAAAGATGGACAATTGATTCACGTAAGTATAACGAAAACGCCTATTAAGAACGAGAAAGGTGAGATTTTCGGATTCGCTGGAATTACGAGAGATATTACCGAGCGTAAGCAAACGGAAGAGCTTCTTCGTAAGTCGGACAAGCTTTCTGTCGCGGGGCAACTCGCAGCCGGACTTGCGCATGAAATCCGGAATCCCCTTACCTCGCTTCGCGGCTTCTTACAGCTGCTTCAGCATGATTTAAAAGGCAAGCAGCATTATTTTGACATCATGTTATCTGAGTTGGATCGAATCAATTTCATTGTAAGTGAATTCCTAGTTATTGCGAAGCCAGAAGCGATTACGTATAAGAAAAGTGATTTAGGGGCGATTTTGCAGTCGGTTATTGCGCTGTTGGATACACAAGCCGTACTTTGTAACGTACAGCTCTTGTTGGAATTCCAGTCAGATATACCCGAAATCATATGCTCTGAAATGCATTTGAAGCAACTATTCATCAATTTGGTCAAAAATGCGATGGAGGCGATTCCCAAAGACGGGCAGATCAAAATGATCGTTTCGTTACAAGGGGAAGATCTGGTTCGAGTTCGGACGCAAGATAATGGATGTGGCATACCAGAGGAACGATTGAAACAGCTAGGGGAGCCTTTCTATACGACGAAGGAAAAGGGGACTGGATTAGGATTAATGATGTGCTTCAAGATTGTAGAAGCACACAAAGGAATCATGAACATCCAGAGTCAAGTGGGGTATGGGACGACAATCGATGTGTTCTTGCCTACTTTTACCAATGAGGATAATCTTCTCGCTTGAGTTATACATTAATTAAAGCTAAAACCGCCGTCGGTAGGAACCGGGAACGGCGGTTTTTTCGTTATACTCGTTTGATTAGTAACCAATACTAAATTCCGTTGTTTCTCTTGAATACCACGTCGAAACAGTTGTGTTATTCTCGTTGTAAATTTGGACATGATCTGGCGTGTATTTGACGATAATCCCTGTAGTTACTTGGTAATAGACGCCTAGTTGATCGAGTGACCATACATAAACAGGCGTTTTCGTGAGTGCGGCAGCAAATAATTCTGAATCTGTATCAAGTAGCTTCGTTCCGTAAATCATCGATACACCTCTGTCTTATGGATAGAATTGTAAGGCACTTATAAATAGAGACAGTATGGCAATCGAAATCATCACACTGTGATTTAATTTTTTTGTGGCATTTCGATTTTTTTCCAAGTACAATCAAGAATGTCTATTTTTCATCCATGGTATTTTCATATCAAAACGCAAGGAGAAACAGCATGAAATTTGCAGTCCGCTTCATCTCGTTTTTTGTTATTCAAGGAGAAGGTGCGGATACAGCCTCCGCTAAAAATTACCGACATTATCAAACGCTGGATGAATCCGATTATGAAGATAGTGACTTGCAGCAGTTCCTGGATGGTGAGTTCGCGCGGATTGCCAAGCGTAAAGTGGAACGGAATCCTCGAGCTGAACAGGTCCCGACCAAAGTTGGCCGATTTATTACGGAGCCAGGCTTCGATTTGGAAAGTAATCCAAACTTCAATCTATTCGCTCGTTTACGGTTTGCAGAAACCAAGCAGGATTTCCTCAATGTAGGGGACGAGCTGTTGAATGCTTATTTGAATACCAGTGCTGTTCGCGGCGGGGCGTTTCTTGTGGCTAATGTGAAGCTCAATCAATACTTCGATGATCCCTTTGTTTTCATTCTGAAATGTGATTTTGAGCCGAAAATTGCCCGGATTACGGATGAGAAGAGCCTGCTCAACCAAGTAGAGATGGCCATTAATGCGAAAAACATGAAATCGATCCAGTATCCTTTTATGCCAGAGGAAGGGATGATTGAACCGTCGGAGCTGAAGATCCATCAAGCCTCACATGCCCGTTATTTTGAGGATTTCCTAAAATATATAGAATATGAGCAGTCGATGCCAGAAATTTTGCATAGCCAAGTTCTCGGTCTCGTTCAACAGCAGCTAGAGAGGGAGTACGAGCATAACCCTGAGGAACGTGAGCAGGTAGAAAAGGACTTGGAAATATGGGCGGCGAGCGAGAAACGTGAGCTTCAGGAGAAGTGGTCGACAGATCTGGTGATGGAAGCTGCTAATTATATGGTGGAGCAAAAGCCAGATCTTGAAATGCGCATTAAACTGGATCATATTAGTGTAAAAGCACAGCTTGCTGACTATGGTCGAAAGGTGCATATCGCTAGACAAGGCGAGCGTTATGTCATTTTGATCGAAGGTGATTACTTGCATTTTGAGAAAGGTGTCTCCCCTATTGAATTGCTGCGTCCCGATGATTTACATGCGGTTATTGAGCGAATTACCCGTGAAGAGGAAGATGAACGATAAAGGAAAAAAAAGAGGGTTCCCACACGTTTGAATTCCTTGTATAATAGGTAAGCTTTGCTGAATTGACAGAAGGTAAATTATGATTGGGTAGAAGGAGAAAGGGGTCAATGGCAGTGATTGTGGTTGGGGGAATGATCGGTCTTGGTAAGACATCTGTATCCACTTTGCTTGGACAAGAACTAAATTCGAATGTTTTCTATGAGAGTGTCGATGATAATCCGATTTTACCGCTTTTTTACACAGCATCACCGGAAGAAATCGAAAAGCATCGGTATCCTTTTCTATTGCAGTTGCACTTTTTGAATACGAGATTTAAGGCCATTAAACAGGCGTTAGTACATAATCGCAATGTACTGGATAGAAGTATTTATGAGGATTGGTACTTTGCCAAGGTAAATCGAGAACTAGGACGAATTTCACAATTGGAATTCGATGTTTATGAAGGCTTAGCTGACAATATGATGTCCGAGCTGGCAGAGCTTCCTAAGAAAGCGCCGGATCTTATGGTATATTTGAAAGCTTCTTTCGAAACTGTGATGCATCGCATCGGACTTCGCGGCCGCAGCTTCGAACAGGATCAATCGTTGGTCAATTATTATCGTCAACTATGGTCAGGCTACGATGACTGGGTCATGAATCACTATCATGCCTCTGAAGTTTTAATCGTTGATATGGACCGAGTTGATGTCGTGAATCGTAAGGCAGATGCTGTTCAACTAGTTGAAGAAGTTCGAGCGAAGCTATCTGATTTGGCGATTGTATAATAGGTTTAGGCGAAACTTGTCGAAATGTCGAAAGACCCCCTCAAAACTGAGGGGGTCTTTCGAATGTTATAGTAGAAAATTCAATGACATGTTGTATTCGTAATCCAAGAAAGAGAAGGTGATGAAATTGTTGTTTATCGTATGTTACAAAGGCAAGCCTATGAGTGTACCACTGCCGAAATTAGCAGCAACAGAGAAAATGTTGAAGCTTAGTCGATCATTTGCCAATCTTGAGCTCGTCGAAGTGCAACAACAACAATGGCAGCAAGCTTCGAATATCTAGGACCATATACTTAATCATAATGTATACCTAACTCTTTAATCCACATGGATTAAGGAGTTTTTTGTGTTGTCCAATTTATGATAGAGTAAGAGATAAGTCTTGTCATAGAAGGGGAGGTTGTTCGAACCATGTTATTGGAAGTAATCGCGACTACACTGCAGGATGCTAAGCGTGCTGAGGCAGGCGGTGCAGATCGGATAGAGCTCGTTGCCGATTTGCGACAGGGTGGATTAACGCCTCAGATCGAGCTTGTGAAACAGATAAGTGAAACCGTTAGTTTACCTGTTCACGTCATGATTCGGCCGCATGCCCGCTCGTTTCATATGTCAGATGATGACATTGCTTGTATGATCAAATCGATTCAAAGTGCAAAACAAGCAGGTGCTAACGCGCTTGTATTCGGCGTACTTACACACAACAATGAAATCGATCATCGAACGCTGGACGTTCTTATGGCTGCAACTTCATTACCCGTCACCTTTCATCGGGCCTTTGATGAGATAACGCAACAAGCAGAAGCCTTACAGCAGCTCATTGCGTATAAACAAATTCGTTCCGTGCTTACCTCGGGAGGGGCCGCGAGCGTGCTGCAAGCGGTTGAGCAAATTCGCAGGCTAGCATCAATAACCCGCGGCAGCCATTTACATATTTTGCCTGGCGGTGGACTGACGCTGGAGAGCTTGGCTGCATTTGTCCAATCAACGGATGTTCAAAGTGTGCATCTGGGCACTGCGGTAAGAGAGAATAGCAGTGTGGATGGAGCTGTTGAGGAAGAGAAAGTAAGGCAAGCAAGAGCAATTCTAGATGGGATTGTCCAATCAAAACGTACAGGAGGTCATCCATGAACATATTAATTCTTGGCGGCACTAAATTTCTGGGGAGAGCCTTAACGGAAGCGGCGCTATCGAAAGGTCACGAAGTGACGTTATTCCATCGTGGACATCACGATGCTCAAGCATTCCCACAGGTTCGACACATTCTGGGAGACCGGAATACCGATCTGGCTAAACTCAATGAGGGTAAATGGGATGCGGTCATAGATACGAGTGGCTATCAGCCAGAGGCTGTTGCGGCTTCGACGGAGATCCTGAAGCAATGTGCGAAGCACTACACGTTTATTTCTACTGTATCTGCATATGCGGATTTAAAGCAGTTACATCTGGATGAATCCGCAACTGTGTTGCGAGTAGAAGATGCAGAAGATCCTGGGCAACGGTATGGGGCGCTTAAGGCAGAGTGTGAGAAGGTTGTCCAACAGGCATTCCCACAAGGATCACTTATCATTCGTCCAGGCCTTATCGTAGGGCCTTATGACGCTTCTGACCGTTTCACGTACTGGCCTGCACGCTTGCAACGAGGTGGTCAAGTGCTAGTTCCACTGCCGAAAGAGCGCAGACTGCAATTCATTGATGTACGTGATCTTGCAGCATGGACGTTGGATTTAATTGAACAAGGCGTCACCGGTACCATTCATGCGAGTGGCAGTGAGTATTCGATGGAAGAGGTTGTAGAAGCTTGTAAGTCCAACAGTAATGAAACAACACTAACATGGGTACCGGAATCATTCTTGGTCGAACAAGAAGTGGGACCGTGGATGGAGCTGCCTCTCTGGCTGCCTAGCGACAGCTTGATTGGTATGCTGCAGCTTAACAACTCGAAAGCGTTCCAATCCGGCTTAACAACAAGGCCGCTAGCAGAAACAGCCCGAGATACGTTGGCTTGGGACCAAAGTCGTGACCCGGCGCTCCCACGACTTGCTGGATTGAAGCCAGAGCGTGAGGAGCAACTATTGCGGGATTGGGGTGGACAAAAATAATTTGAGTTTTGTCCATACGCGGGCGAATAGCTGCAGGAATCTGAATATAATGGAAGAGTAAACTCTGAGAAAAAGAGGTGCTGTCTATGTACGATTCCACGGATATTCAAAGTAACAAGGGTATGGCTATTCTTGCGTACATCTTGTTCTTCGTCCCGTTAATCGCGGCGAAGGACTCCAAGTATGCTTCGTACCATGCCAATCAAGGACTTACTTTATTTCTAGCTTGGGTTATCGTGAACGTCGTACTCGGCATTATTCCGTTCATTGGTTGGTTCTTGCAGCCGATAGCTAACTTGGCTCTGGTCATTTTGGCAGTGTTGGGTATTGTTGCAGCGGCACAAGGTCAAGTCAAACCACTTCCGATTATCGGTAGTTACACACTTCTGAAGTAGAATGTACATAATAGCAAGGGCTGACTATCGGTAGGTTATCTACTGTTAGTCAGCCCTTATTTGTTTGTTATGCCTCTGCGGATCGAGCTAATTCAACAATTCGTTGGTTCACATTATCGGTGACGAGACCACCGTGATAGCACAGCACTCTTTCAATGTCGAATTGTGTGTATTTGCTCAATGATTGCAAAGCCAACGGATAATCAGCGCAATACGCAGGTATAGGGCCTTGAAGCACGCCATCAACGACAACCATGGAATCCGCGGCGAGTAATGTTTTACTCTTTTTATGATAAAGACTCATATGACCTGGTGTATGGCCAGGCGTAAGGATCACAATGATCCCGCCACATCTGTCGAGCTCTTGTCCATCTTCCAATACGGTGTTAACTGGCGCCTTTGGTGGATTCTCAAGGTTTCGGCGAAACGCATCGCGCCATTCCGGTGTTGTGTCCGCAGGTAAATTAGCAACAGCACGTTCAATGGACTCTGGCGTTACTTTGATTAACATCTTATCACCTTGTATATAAGGTTTCTCCAGTTCAGAGGCGAGTACTTCAATCGCGTGGGGAGAGGTCTCGACAAGGGTAGGCAGGCTTCCAATATGGTCAAGATCCTGATGTGTGATAATGATGGAATCCAAGTTAGATAAAGAGACGCCACAACCTTCCATCGCTTGTTGGAAAAGTGGAAGTATGCCAGGATAGCCCGTATCGACGAGAATAGCGCCTTGTTCATCGACGAATAAAGCGGGGTGAAAGACGCTGACTCTACCCATGAGCGGAACTGACAATTCTAGTGAATAAAGTCCATCTGAAATTTGCATGCGAAACCCTCCGATTTGGAATGATAAGTGTAAAAAGACATGGAAATATCATATCTACCGGAATGAAATATGTCAAATAAATATTTAATCATAACACAAATATTAACCTATGTCAACGTTTTATAGTGTGCCAATCCTACCCAGTGCATATTTGTCCAAATTTTGATCATCATGTGAATAAAATATGAACAAAACCAGCTTTTTGTGTTATACTAGATATAAAGCACTTACAATTAAGTCAGGAGTTGTGATGACAATGTCAAATAGAGCTGTATCCGCAAATCCAGTTGAGCGCGTTGAACGAGATGTGATGCCATTAGTGAAATTGATGACTTTTGCTGCGTGGGCGTTGCTTGCTATAGGTTTAGTACTTAGCTTGGTTAGTTTAAAAAGCTTCAATGATACCAATACGACATTAATGGTGGGGATTGGTTTCATGGTAGGTAGTGTTTTTATTTATGTGATTCGGACAGCGATTCACTTGGTACACTCACGCAATGTTGCCAAAAATGAATCAGAATAAGAATTCGAAGGAATACTATGAAAGCCTTTCAAGTTTAATACTTGGAAGGCTTTTTGCTGTTCATATTTTTCCAGCAGAGTCAACAAACGTTCTGTGACATTTGTTTTACATTCCAACGTCGAACCTTTGACGTATTTGTTAAGTTGAGTTTTGCTATGGTGCAGTTTGTAGAACAAGATGATATGTTGATAATAAGTTAGTGACGTCGAAGGGGAGGTAAGTAAAATGAAGAAGAGAAAGCTTAAACAAGCATCGTTGATCTTCATGATGGTCGCCATCATCTTAGTGTTGTCAGGATGCAGTCAAGCTATGGTTTTGGATCCAAAGGGACCCGTTGGTGCTGAACTGAAGGATTTGATCGTCATTACAACTGTGTTATGCGCTATTATCACCGTACCTGTTTTAGTATTAACGGCTTGGATTGTATGGCGATATCGCGATAAAAAAGGAAATAAAGCTGCGTACGATCCGAAATGGTCACATAGTACGAAATTGGAAACAATTTGGTGGGCCATCCCCATCATTATTATTGGAGCGATCGCTGTCATCACTGTGAAATACACCTACGCGACTGATCCTTCCAAACCATTAGAGTCGGATAAAAAACCTCTAACGGTTCAAGTTACTTCACTTGATTGGAAATGGTTATTTACATATCCTGAACAAGGGATTGCGACTGTTAATTATTTGCAAATCCCTGAGGATACGCCAATTAAGTTCGAATTAACGTCAGATGCACCAATGAATTCCTTCTGGATTCCGCAGTTAGGCGGTCAAATCTATACGATGTCTGGGATGGCGATGACACTGTATTTGCAAGCGGACGAAATCGGTCATTACTTCGGAACGGGTGCTAATTTCAGCGGTGAGCATTTTGCTGACATGACCTTTGATGTGAATGCAACCTCACGAGAGGATTTCGATTCCTTCGTTGCCAAAACGAAGAATGTTCCTACGAAATTGACGAAGGAAGGCTATGAGGAATTAGCATTGCCTGGCAAATCAGGCGTGAGATATTTCTCCTCGATCCCAGACGGTCTCTTCGAGCAAATTGTGACGAAATACACGAAGGGGCAATCTAGTCATAGCGGGCATGCTTCGAGGTCAAGTACAGCTGAGAAAAAAGAAACCTCTAAGGAAGCCTCGATGAGTCAAGGCGGCATGAACCATAGCGAAATGGACCATAGTCAAATTCATGGTGCGAAGTAAGTAGTATTAGATCAAAGTTTCACGAAAGGGAGATCATCTCATGTTCGATAAAATAAAAGATTTCGCATCCGAGTTTTTCGTTACAGGCGATCCGATGATTCTGGGTGCCCAAGTTAGTATCGGGCTCACTCTGGTGGCGATTGTATTCGTTCTGACCTTCTTCAAGAAATGGGGATGGCTTTGGCGCGAATGGTTAACGAGTGTCGATCATAAACGAATCGGGATCATGTATATCATTTGTTCGATTCTGATGCTGTTCCGCGGTGGTGTTGATGCGCTGCTGATGCGTGTACAGCTTGCAATGCCAGACAGTGAGTTCTTGCAGCCTGATCATTACAATCAAATTTTCACCACGCACGGCGTTATTATGATTTTGTTCATGGCCATGCCGCTGATGTTCGGGTTGTTCAATATTATTGTTCCGCTGCAAATCGGAGCGCGAGATGTCGCATATCCGTTCTTGAATTCTCTCAGTTTCTGGATGTTCTTCTGGGGAGCGATGCTGTTCAACGTATCCTTCATCATCGGTGGTTCACCAGATGCAGGTTGGTTAAGCTACCCGCCTTTATCTGAATTGTCGCATAGTCCAGGAGTGGGAGAGAACTTCTATATTTGGGGGATTCAAATTTCCGGGATCGGGAGTTTAGCGACGGGGATTAACTTTATTGTGACCATTTTGAAAATGCGTACACCTGGCATGAAATTGATGAAAATGCCTATGTTCTCATGGTCCGTATTTTCAAGTTGTATCATTATTATTTTCGCATTTCCCATCTTAACCGTTACACTTGCTTTGCTATTTTTAGATCGTTTCTTAGGTGCGCACTTCTTCACCTTAGACGGCGGTGGCAATCCAATGATGTATATCAATTTAATTTGGATGTGGGGTCACCCTGAAGTATATATCGTTGTCCTGCCTGCCTTCGGTATTTTCTCTGAAGTAGTAGCAACCTTTGCGAAGAAAACGCTATTCGGGTATAAATCAATGGTTTTCGCCATGTTGATTATTAGCTTATTTTCCTTCTTTACGTGGGCGCATCATTTCTTCACGATGGGATCTGGTGCTGATGTGAACGCGTTTTTCGCGGTAAGTACAATGCTCATCGCGATACCAACTGGTGTCAAGGTGTTTAACTGGTTGTTCACGATGTTCAGGGGTAAAATTAAATTCACGACTCCGATGTTATGGACCATCGCGTTCATCCCTTGTTTCGTTGTTGGCGGGATGACGGGCGTGCTGCTATCCGTAGCGCCTGCTGATTTCCAATTCCATAACAGCTATTTCTTAATTGCGCATTTCCATCAGGTCTTGATCGGCGGGGTAGCCTTCGGTTACTTTGCGGGACTATACTACTGGTGGCCGAAGATGTTCGGATTTAAACTCAATGAGCATCTGGGTAAATGGGCTTTCTGGCTGTGGAACATTGGCTTCTACGTATGTTTCATGCCGCAATATTTTCTTGGTTTGGACGGGATGACTCGTCGTACGTACACGTATAGCTGGGATATGGGATGGGGACCGCTAAACGTGGTTTCCACCGTAGGCGGCTTCTTGATGGGATTAGCATTCCTATTCCAAGTGTGGCAAATCGCGCACTCCATCAAGTTCCTCAAAGAACACAAAGTGGGTGGCGACCCGTGGGATGGTCGTACGTTGGAATGGTCTATTCCTTCACCAGCACCCATTTATAACTTTGCCGTGCTGCCGAAAGCAGAAGTGGCTGATGTTTGGTGGGAAGAAAAGCAAGGTAGCGTTAAAAAACAACCTGCTCCTTCAACGTATGAACCCATTCATATGCCTAAGAATTCAGGAATCCCATTCATTATGTCGGCTTTCTGGTTCTTCGCAGGCTTTGGCTTCGTGTGGGATTGGATGTGGCTGACGATTCCATCCTTAATTGGTGTTGCTATCTGTATGATTGCTCGTTCCTTCAGCTATGATACGGATTACTATATTCCAGCGGATGAAGTGAAAGCCACGGAAGACGCATGGAAAGGAGTGAAGGTATAATGGCACATACAGCTGCACATGGTGCTCATGATCATGAACACGATCATGAATCGCTCAAAACGTTTGGATTTTGGATATTTCTAATCACAGACGTTATATTATTCGGTACATTATTCGCCACCTATATCGTCCTTCATCAAAATACGAATGGAGGCCCCACTCCGGAAGAGTTATTCAAGATGCCAGGCATCATTGCGGAGACCTTCATTTTGCTAACGAGCAGCTTTACGAGCGGATTAGCCTTGCTTGGTATGTACAAAGGGAATGTGAAGCAATTAATAGGTTGGTTGATCGTAACGGTGCTGTTAGGGGCCTCTTTCATAGGCTTAGAACTTGCAGAATTCATTAACATGGTTAATCATGAAGGAGCAACGATCAGCACCAGTGCCTTTCTATCGGCTTTCTTCACATTGGTTGGGACGCATGGCTTGCACGTCTCCGTTGGCTTAATCTGGATGATTGGTTTGATCTTTCAATTAAAACGCCGCGGCATTACTACAGTAACGAAGCGTAAAGTTGCGATCATTTCCCTGTACTGGCATTTCTTGGATGTCGTTTGGATTTTCGTATTTACAGTCGTCTATCTCATGGGGGTGATGTAAGTGAGTCAACCGCAAACAGAATCACATCACGAGTCTCATGGCACATTGAAATCGTATATTATCGGTTTTGCGCTGTCGATCATCTTGACGATCATTCCACTTGTTGTCGTTATGAACCACATGCTTAACAAAACCGGGACATTAATTTTAATTTTACTCATGGCAGTTCTGCAATTCGGTGTGCAATTGTTCTTCTTTATGCATGTCAAAGAGGGCGAGAACGCCCGTTGGAACATTATGGCGCTGCTCTTTGGCCTTGTTATTCTAGTAACCATCGTGGGCGGTTCAATCTGGATTATGACTTATAATACAGTTGCTCATTAAATCTTTAACGTAATAAATTAAAAGACGTTTTCGACCAATGCTGAATGGGTTGAGGGCGTCTTTTTTGGTCATTGGTGTACATCGATCGTTCAGCTACAAAAAGGGTTGTCTTTCCATTTATGTCGTGATACAGTATGTATCAGAGATACTAATTGTATCATACAACTGGTGAGACAAGCTAAATTTATGATCGGAGAGGAGCCAAATGATCCGACGAAACCAAAGATTCCGTAACCAGCTCGATGATCACCTCGTCCATTTGCACAAGAATTTGTTCATCAGTCATGCTGATCCGCTCTATCATGAGAAGGTGATTCGTTATTTGGATGCGAACTCGCCGGAAGCACACTTCAATTTGGGACAGAAATTTCGCGAGAAAGGGAATTGGAAAAGAGCTCGTTTACACTATACGGAAGTGCTCAAAACCTATCCCTCGCCTTTCTATTCTGCTGCGAATCGTGCAATTCACATGTTGGATCAGCAACAAGCCGCTCATGTTGCACATCTAGAACAGACGTTGCCAGAGAAGCGAAAGCCATTATTACCTCCATTTATGAAAATGCTGCTGATCGTATTGCTGATTCTAAATGTTCTTTTGGTATTGTTCTTAGTTGGTGATCATTCGATCTCTCGGACGATTTCCAAAATGAAAATTTGGGGAGTAGGCACTCAGGTCACCTACGAAACGGTGGACAAGCCTTTTATTCTGTATCTATCGCCAGAGACGGCAAGTTCAGAAATCGAAAAGAAGCTTCATGCGCAAGCCTTGGTTCTGGCAAAGGAAATACCGAACGCGAATATAATGATTTACGGGATTGTGTCTGATGATAACAGGGATAAAGGAAAAACCATGCTGCTGACCAATGAGGACGATATCAAACGTGCGATTGTCGTCGCTACTTATCAACCAGATGCAGACGCCCTAGTTCACATCCGATTTCTGAACGCAGAATTTGAAGAGCACCAACCGCTTAGCGCGATTGGTGCTAATTTAGTTCGAACCGCTTTGGAATCATATAAGAAGGATACAGGACAAGCCCCTCCACAAATAGATAAATTGCTGCAGGATTATCCCAATAATTATTTAAGCTTCATCCCAATTGAAGCCGCTTCAGGCTCGAATGCGATTACAGAAGTGTACAATGGGGATGGGGGATGGGTTTACGATCTCAAAGCGCCAGATGTCGTGCACATGTTCTATGCGAATACATCTGGAGGAGTTGGGGTTCCTTATGACCCCATCCATCTCGAAGTCAATAAGGGTGACTATCAATTGAAGCTCGTTAGCGGCCCGTATTTGCTCTGGGAGAAAGAAGTCGGACTCGGTTCATCTGGGAGCACACCAGAAGGCGAATTTCGGGTCGTAGACCGCGTGCAACAGCCCAGGGGGAAGACAATGCAGAGCTATGGTGATGCAGGTCTAGGACTAGGCGCAATCGCTTTACACGGGACGTATGATGAGAGTTCCATCGGAGGGAATAAATCATTGGGCTGTATTCGTTTGACGAATGAGGACATCCAGCAGGTATTTCCATTCGTACCCAAGGGAGCCGAGGTGCGAATACTTTCCACTGATCATACCTCCAAGCCACTTGGTCAGGTGAATCAAACCTCACGACTCATCCCGGCAAGCTTGCCCAAGCATTCGGAATCCGCGGAACAGGTCATTTTCCATTGGTTGGGATAAAAAAGCAGCTGAAGCTTACCGAGAGAATCTTCTCGTAAGTCTCAACTGCTTTTTTAATTTGACGCTTATTGCTATAGTTAACTACATTAAGTTTTCTGGATTCAGCTTCTCCAGCTCAGGAATGACGAATCGGCCGTCCTTACGAATAAGTACATCGTCGAAGTAAATTTCGCCGCCGCCATATTCAGGTCGTTGAATGAGGACCATATCCCAGTGAACGGAAGAACGATTGGTGTTATCCGCAGTTTCATAGGCTTGACCTGGTGTAAAATGAATGCTGCCGTCAATTTTCTCATCAAACAAGATATCCTTCATCGGATGTTGAATGTAAGGGTTCACGCCAATCGCGAATTCGCCGATGAAGCGAGCGCCATCATCTGTATCCAGGATCTCGTTAAGCTTCTTGGTATCGTTACTGGTCGCGTTAATGATGCGCCCGTTTTCGAAGGTTAGCACAATGTTCTCGAAGGATGTGCCCGAATAGATGGTTGGCGTATTATAACTAATGACGCCATTTACGGAATCTTTCACAGGCGCAGTGTAAACCTCGCCATCCGGGATGTTGCGACGTCCGGAACAAGGAACAGCTCCGATCCCTTTGATCGAGAAGCTGAGGTCCGTATTTTTGGCTACTAAACGAACGCGATCTGTGCGATTCATGAGATCAACAAGGGATTCCATCGCCTTCGCCATTTTGCTGTAATCCAGGTTACATACATTAAAGTAGAAATCCTCAAATGCTTCCGTGCTTTTACCAGCCAGCTGCGCCATAGAAGGGTTCGGGTAGCGCATAACGACCCATTTGGTGTTATTAATGCGCTCGTCGAAGATGGGACGCTGGAAGTACTTGAGGAATAGCTTCATTTGCTCATCAGGCACATCGGAGGATTCTGTAATGTTATCTCCGCTGCGAACAGCCACGTAAGCATCCATTTGTTTCATCCGAGCAAGCTCAATGTCAGACCACGCACTGAATTGTGCTTGTGTGCCCTTCATTTGCAGGCTCCGCGTGATGGCAGGATCGCGCAATTCGATGAACGGGTTACCACCAGCGGCATAAACTTCCTCAATTAAACATTTCGCAAGCTCTGGGTCTTTAACGCCAATCATTTCAATCAATATGTTCTCACCGGGCTGAAGACTCACGGAATATCGAATAATGTTTCGGGCAAAAGTTTGTAGTCTCGGATCTCTCATTCTGTAGGTCTCCCTTAATAAAAAATACGTACCCCCAAATTATAGCGCAACGCGTTCACGTAATCCAATCGAGTCAATGGCTTCATGGAGATGGAAGGGGTATACTACTCATAAGAGTAAGAAGTTTAAATATGTCAACTTAGTGTAAAACAACTAGAGGAGGACGCTATGGCAAGAGATCAAATCAAGGTACCCTTCGGGTATGAACCCCCGGCAGAAACACAGAAGGGAACCGTCTTGATATTCGAAACATTCGAAGACTGGACAGCGTATGAGATGCGCACTTTTATTGCTTGGGCAGAGGAACGGAAATTCGTGCGTGTAATCTTTTATCCACAGCATGAGGAAACGCTGCGCAGGATGGATATTCGAGCGGAAATGCCTTACTATGCCCGTGTGAAGCATCTTGAAGAGCTTCTGGAGGATGTAGATACAACCCTTCAAGTAGAAGTGGATAAATGGGAAGGAAAGCGTAAGAAATACACGCCGTTAGATACGTCGTTAAGCTTTCTGGCAGAGAAATCTCCAGGCCCTCATTTTATTTGTATGAGTGATCGTTACGCGAACCTATTCATTACATATCCATCCTTCAAGGAGTGGATTAAAAAAGCAAGACTCGTCATATTTACGCATTTCCGTGTTCCCCTTCATGGCAAGCTAAATGACTATGCCGAGAGATGGGAAACGGTGGATTTTGGGAATGGCTCTTAAATTATTGCGCTCCAATTATCAATTAACGACATTAATAATGGTGATCATCGTGGCGGGGATGAGTCAAGGAATGCTCTTACCGCTGCTCACGATTTTGCTGGATCGATCAGGTGTTTCAACAGATGCCAACGGGGTAAACGCCGCTGCACTTTATATTGGAATTTTCGCGACGATGTTCTTCATCGAGAAGCCCGTAAGAAGATATGGCTATAAACCCGTCATTATGATTGGGATGAGCTTAATCATTATCGCCAATTGCTTATTCCCAGTGTGGCAGCAGGTTGGCTTTTGGTTTGTACTGAGGCTTCTAGTGGGAATTGGCGATAGCGCTTTGCATTTTGCCACACAACTCTGGATCGTAGCCTCCAGTCCGAAGGAGAAGAGAGGACGCAATATCTCCCTCTACGGGATGGCCTATGGCGTTGGGTTTAGTTTAGGGCCATTAGGGATTACTTTGCTAAAAGCAGGGATTTGGGCGCCATTTATGGTGACAAGTTGCTTCTTTCTATTGATTCTATTGCTTCTTACGAGGCTCAAGAATGAGAAGCCCGAGCGAGCCGAGCGTGCGGAAGCTGCACATAAACGGGCAACGACAGTTATTTCGCTAGCGTGGTTTCCGCTTATCACATCTTTGCTCTTTGGCTACATGGAAGCTGCGATGAACAGCAATTTTCCTCTTTACGGGCTTCGTATCGGTATTTCGGAGTCGACAATCGGCTTACTACTCCCCGTAACGGGTATCGGAGGGCTTATCATGCAGCTCCCGCTGGGGATATGGAGTGATCGCGTAGGTCGAAAGCCAATCCTGATGGGGACGGCCATAGTTGGAGCTCTCGCCTTCAGTTGTGTGCCCTTTGTAGGCACGAACTTATGGGGACTTGGGCTTTGTTTAGGCGTAGCAGGTGGCATGGTAGGCTCCTTCTTTTCGTTGGGCCTCGCGTATGCGGCTGATATTCTACCGCGTCATTTGCTGCCAACAGCCAATATTATTGCCTCGATCCAATATAGTGTAGGGAGTATCATCGGCCCCTTAGTTGGAGGGATGGCACTTCACTATTTGAGTGTAGTCAGCATTTTCTACTTTCTTGGCCTTGTATACTTGTTGTTTGGGCTCTCAGGGTTCATTTTCAAAGCTCGTACAACATGAAAAGAGCCACTTTCCTTGTTTGGAAGGAAGGTGGCTTTTCTTGATTTCCTATTTTAGCCGATTTCGTAATTAGCAGCTTGATCGGTCATATAGCGTTCTGTCAAAATTGTAAGCAGTGAGATGCCGATTTGATTTTCTCCGCCCTCAGGAATGATGATGTCCGCGTATTTCTTCGATGGTTCGATAAAAGCATCATGCATCGGCTTAACCGTCGTTAAATATTGATCGAAAACGGATTGCAAGGACCTCCCTCGTTCATTAATATCGCGAGATAGACGACGGAGGACACGGACATCTGGATCTGTATCAACGAAAACTTTGATATTCAGCGCGCCGCGCAGCTCTTCATCCGTTAAAACGTGGATACCTTCAAGGAGCACAATCGGCTTAACATCAACGCGAATCGTTTCTTGTGAGCGTGCATGCTGGGTGAAATCGTAGACAGGAATGTCAACGGGTTGCCCGCTTTTCAACATTTGCAAATGCTGAAGGAGCAATTCATTTTCAAAAGCACGAGGATGATCATAATTAATGCGTTCCCGCTCTTCGAAAGTAAGACCGCTATGATGAAGATAATAATTATCTTGTGAAATTAAGGTCACATTCGTGGACCCGAGCTTTGTAATGATTGATCTAGCTACTGTTGTTTTACCTGAACCGGTACCTCCGGCAATTCCAATCACGAGCATGTATGTAGTGCCTCCCCAAATAACTTGAAAACCTTCCTACGTAGTTTAACATAATGTGTACATAAAAAGAAAAAGCGATCGAATATCGATCACTTTTGGGAGAGATAAGCTGTTATCGAATCTGCTTAGGTGTATGAAACTTCTCTTGATTAGCCTCGATATCCTGAGCGGCCTGGTTCAATTGCTCGAAGGTTTGCTTGATTTGCTGCCCAAACTGATCGTTTGCAAACTCTGCTAATTGTCTTTGTGCTGACTGAACCTGCTGGTCTGCTTGAACAAGTGCGGCTTGAGCGGATTGGATGGCATGTGGATTGGCTTCTGTTATGGCGACTTGCAGCTCATGCTGGGCGGCTTGTGCTTGAAGAATGGCATGATCAGCGGCGTCAATGGCGTGCTGAACTGGCTGTTGATGCTGATTGGTTCCTGTCATGGGGGGAGACCTCCTATGGGTTCATAATGAAAAGGGAGAAGCTATGAAAAGCGACTTTACTACATTGCGCCAAAACTGGGGAAATCATTCGGTTTCGGGAAATGAAATTATTTCCTGGGTAAGCGCAAAATGTGAGCGTTATCATGAAGATTCGACATTAATTGTCAGACAATTTTGAATAAAAAAACTATTCATCGAAGCACCCGTAATCTTACACATGTTTCCAAAATAAAAGTGGACAAACTCCTTGATTATTCTTAAGCTAGAGAGGATAGTCTTTTTGACATGATTAGACAAAAAACATCTTCACGGAGGATGACATAATGAATAAGTTCAAAAGTTTTTATTTACTTACAGCGTTAACAATCGTTATTTCCGGTTGTGGTTCAGCCAAGACAACCACGTCAACAACAGCTTCGTATACACCAACTTTAGAGGTCTCGAATGTTGTGAAAGACGATACTGTGACCTTAGATCTGACAACGGATCTCAAATTATCTAAGGAGCATTACGATCAACAACGTGTTGAAGGTGAAGGACATGTTCATATATCGTTGGATAAAGGTGAGAAGATTGTTGTTACAACTAAACAAAAGGTATTGGATCATTTGAGCAAAGGAACGCATGAAGTGAAGGTCTCTTTACATAATAATGACCACACGCCATACGATGTTAGCAAAACAGTTACGTTTGAAGTGAAGTAGGTGTGACCATGCCTTTTCTTCAAAAGAAGCTCAGCTTGCAAAGACGCATCGTGTTACTCGTCACAATTGTTACTGTTGGGATGATTTCGACAATGATGGTGTTTGATACCATCAGTCTCAATCAATCGATTCGAAAAGCTTATGTGAGTCAAATTAGCGGCATGACGATTGCCATAAACGGGCGCTACGAAGAGTCAAGATCCATCACAGATATTCAACAGATATTTGATTACATTCAATATAAGAATAATCGTGTTCTGGATATGAAGCTGTATGACAAACAAGGGAAAGTTCTAGCGGCTTCAAATCGTAAGGAAATTGGAACGATACTGAACCCATCTAACCTTGTGATTCCGAAGCAAGACAACACAATTGTTGACCGTATCCCCATGGCGGAGAATGATAAGCCGATCGTACGATTGACTGCACCCCTGCAAGAAGATGGCGCTGTTGTTGGTGCTGTTGAGGTTATTTTCGACTCTTCAGAGGAAGAGTTGCTGCTTAAACAAAGAACGAAGCTTATTCTGATCGTTGGACTCAGCATTGCTCTCATCTTATCCACGTTACTATGGCTCATTCTTCGTTTCATAGTCATCCGTCCATTAAGTCGGTTGCGAGAGGCAGCTGTCATCGTGAAACAGGGCGGGGATTTGCCCAAGTTGCAATTCAAAGCATCGCCGGAAATAGATGAGGTTTCGGAAGCTTTCAATGATATGGTAAGAAATTTGGATGAACGCTATCAGGAGCTTGGGCAGGCATTGAATACCTTGCAAGTTACACAAGATCAGCTGGTCCATTCAGAGAAAATGGGTGCGTTGGGCAATTTAGTTGCCGGTGTGTCGCATGAAATTAACACTCCAATTGGGATTGGTGTAACTGCAATTACATATCTAGAACAGAAAACGAAACAATTTCAATCTTTATATGAGTCTGGGAAGATGAAGAAATCGGATTTAGAGCAATTTCTGTCCATTACTCACGAGACGAATGCCATGGTTCATTCGAATTTGGAGCGCGCTTCGTCGCTGGTAAGAAGCTTCAAACAGATTTCCGTCGATCAAAGTGTGGAAATGAAGCGTACTTTTCTTTTGAAAGAATATGTTGAAGGAATTATTGCAAGCTTGAAGCCAACACTTAAGAAAACCCAGATACACTTAGACGTATTCTGCGACGAGCGTCTTCAGTTATACACGTATCCTGGCGCATTATCTCAAATCATTACGAATTTAGTTATGAACTCATTGAATCATGCTTATGATGCTGAAGATGAAGGCAACTTATGTATTCGTGTTATTGATAATCCCGACCATATCCTGCTTGCTTATTCCGATGATGGCAAAGGGATGACCGAAGATGTGTTGGATCGCATTTTTGATCCTTTCTTCACCACTAGCCGCGGACAAGGCGGGACAGGCTTAGGGATGAATATCGTTTATAACCTCGTAAAAGAATCCTTAAATGGCACGATTCAATGTTCCAGTGTAATCGGGCAAGGCAGCTTATTTATGATAACAATCCCCAAAGAGGAGGAAGCTGAGCTATGACTAAGGAAGTGGAGTCTATCGATGAGGATGAGCTTCTTTTTGCTGCAGAGGAAGACGATGAAGTTGCAAGCCAAAGGTCAATGGAGCAAGATCCGTGGATCGTACTTATTGTAGATGACGAGAAACAAATCCATCAAGTGACGAAAATGGTACTGCAGGATTTCGAATTTGCTGGAAGAAAATTGGAGTTTCATAGCGCGTTCTCTGCGTTGGAAGCTAAACATCTATTGAGAGAGCAACCGCAAACAGCCCTTGTTTTATTAGACGTTGTAATGGAATACGAGGATGCTGGCTTGCAGATCGTTAAATTTATTCGTGAAGAATTGAATAACCAAGCTGTACGCATTATTTTGCGCACTGGCCAGCCTGGCCAAGCCCCTGAGAGAACTGTCATCATGGATTATGACATTAATGATTACAAAGAAAAGACTGAGCTGACCTCACAGAAGTTATTCACCACCGTAGTTACAGCACTGCGTTCCTTTCGAGATATCAAAACGATTGAAAAAAGCAGAATTGGCTTAGAAGAAATTATTAAGTCATCGGCTACTTTATTTGAATTGCAGTCGATGAAAAAATTTGCATCCGGTGTATTGACCCAAATGACCTCCATCGTAAATTTACATAAGAATGCCATTCATTGCAGCTTCGCCGTGACTAAGGGTGTTGAGGATATTTATATTCTTGCGGCAAGCGGGGATTATGCAGCGAATCAAGATGCGAGAGCGCGTGATGTAGTTCCTGAGGATGTACTAGTGGAAATTGAGCTAGCGTTTCAGACTCGCAAAAGCAGTTTTGCTGCGGATCGTTTCGTCATCTATTTCCAGAGCAAGATGGGAATGGAAAACGTGATTTTTATGAATGGGTTTAATGCCCTTAGCGAATGGGAGCATTACCTCGTAGATATTTATTGTGCGAACGTGTCGGTTGCCTTCGAGAATATTTATCTGAACAATGAGCTCGAAAGCACGCAGCAGGAAATCATTTATACCATGGGTGAAATCACAGAGACTCGGTCACAAGAGACAGGACATCATGTGAAAAGAGTAGCTGAATATTCGCGGTTGTTAGCCTTGAAATACGGCTTGTCTGAGCAGGAAGCTGAAATTATTCGATTAGCAACGCCAATGCATGATGTAGGTAAGGTTGGGATACCTGATGCGATCCTGAATAAACCAGGCCCACTGACCACTGAAGAATTCGAAATCATGAAGACTCATTCTAATCTAGGCTATGAAATGCTTAAGCATTCGAATAAGAAAGTGCTGCACGCCGCGGCGATTATTGCCCATCAGCATCATGAACGATTTGATGGGACAGGTTATCCACAAGGGCTTGATGGGGACAATATTCACCTGTATGGTCGAATAACAGCCCTAGCAGATGTTTTTGATGCCCTGTGCAGCGATCGTGTTTATAAGAAGGCATGGGAATTAGATCGTGTATTAGATTTATTGAAATCTGAACGCGGTAAACATTTTGACCCCGTCATTGTAGATCTCTTTCTAAGCAATCTGGATGAATTTCTGGTCATCAAAGAATTGTATAAAGAAAATCGTTAGTCACCTTAAGGATTTCTGAATGCTTACAAACCCTTGTCCTTTCTTAGGAACAAGGGTTTTTGTCAATTTTAATGTACGGTTACAGAGAACTGAGATTGAAAAGTTGACGTACACGTTAAATTTCGGCAAAAATACGGTTGAACTGTGATTTCCCTCAATTAGTCAAAGAAAGTAGGATGAAATCTTCATCTTTGTCTCATTTTCGAAGAAAGAAGCCCGTTTCTTTTAATTTACAATTCCTGTATGCTAGAAAGGGGCTTGAGACAGACAGAAAGAAGGTGTCACCATGGAAGGAATTGGACTCGTACTGGAAGGCGGAGGTATGCGAGGCGTATACACCGCAGGAGTCTTGGAATACTTTATGGAGCAGGATTTATATTTCCCCTATGTGGTTGGTGTTTCAGCGGGGGCATGCAATGCCGTTTCATATATTTCTAAACAACCTGGGCGGAATAAAAAAGTAACAATCGGGTATATCGCGGATCCCCGTTATTTAAGCTATCGTAATTTATTGCGCAGCAAAAGTATATTTGGTATGGATTTTATTTTTAATGAACTGCCGAACCGGCTAGTGCCATTTGACTATGACACGTTCTATGCCTCCTCGCAGCAATTTGCTATTGGTACAACAGATGCGCATACAGGGGAGCCGATTTATTTCACGAAGCATGAACTGCAGCAGCAAACAATGCCAATCGTGCAAGCTTCGAGCTCTTTGCCTTTTGTAGCTACGCCGATACATTATGAGGGAAGAACCTTATTTGATGGCGGATTGGTTGATCCGATCCCCGTTCAGAAATCGGTCGCTGACGGCAATAAAAAGCATATAATTGTATTGACTAAGGAGCTTGGTTACCGCAAACGGCCATTCAAGCAGCGCTGGTTGGCGAAAAGCTTCTATCCTAAATATAACGGCTTAGTAGATGTGCTTGTGAATCGCAGTGAGATTTACAATAACACCTTAGAAACGATTGAACGCATGGAAGCAGATGGAAGTGCGTTCATCATCCGACCTTCAACCAAAGTGGAAGTTGGACGGATGGAGAAAGATCCGCGCAAGCTGGAGAAATTGCATGAGCTTGGGTATGAAGATGCGAAGAGGCTAGGGCAGCAGTTAAAAGATTGGTTAATCCACTAGGAGGTTGTAAGTAGTGAGCGAAGGGAAGCAAAAGGTTAAGCCATTTTTGATGTTTGAGGGTCAGGCTGAGGAAGCGATGAATTTCTATACCTCGGTATTTGATCAATCTGAGATTGTCAGCATTCAGCGCTATGGTCCCGAAGGACCTGGACCTGAAGGAAGTGTTGTGAAAGCGACTTTCTCTATTCATGGACAACAAATTATGTGTAGTGACAGTCCGGTTCAGCACGCCTTTACCTTTACACCTTCGATATCCTTGTTTGTGACTTGCGATACGGTCGAGGAAATTAATCGCGTATTTGAAACGCTATCACAAGACGGCAAAATCTACATGGGCTTAGATGCTTACCCTTTTAGCGAAAGATTCGGTTGGGTAGGCGATCGCTTCGGTGTAACTTGGCAGTTGAGTCTTGTTAAATAGGTTCGATAATTGAATGTTGTGCTGTAAGTGAAACCACTTTCCACCTATGGAAGGTGGTTTTTGTGTTATAAAAATAACAATTAAAGGTGTCCGATTTGTGCTTATGCCGAGACCGTTTCCTTGTTTTTAATAAATTATTTTAAAGTTACTTGACAAAAGTAAGTTAGTTACAGTATCATACAAACATAAAGTTTATAACTTTAAAAAAGTTAGTAAAAAGGAGGCAAAAAAGTGAGGAATTATCATCATATTGGTACATTGATATTAAGATTATTGCTGGGAATAACCTTCTTTGCTCATGGGGTTTATAAGTATCAAGGAGGTATTGGCAATATTGCTGGTTGGTTCGAAAGTATCGGGATTCCGGGCTATATGGCATATGTAGTTGCAACTATAGAAATTATAGGAGGAATTGCACTGATTCTGGGCTTCGGTACACGTATTATGTCCGCGCTATTGGCCATAATCCTCCTAGTTGCTACTTTCAAAGTGAAATTAGCAGTCGGATTCTTCGGAAATGGTCAAATGGCTGGATACGAACTTGATCTTACTATGATAGGGATTGCTATTTATCTTTTCTTAAATGGAAGTTATTCACTTTCTATTGATTCTTTTTTCAAAAAGGATCAAAAAATAGCAAAATAAGCGTTAGCTTCTGTATAAAGTCTTTCAAGTTAATAATATGCTGGTGGTGTTTTGGAATGGGTTTTCTCGATAAAATCTTTGGAAATAGAACAAAAAAGGAGCATATAAGCATGTCAAATATAAAACTTGCAGTTATTTACTACAGTTCAACAGGTACTAATCTTCAACTTGCCAATTGGGCGGCAGAAGGTGGAATTGAAGCAGGAGCGGAAGTTAGAGTCCTAAAGATTCCTGAACTTGCCCCGCAAGCTGTCATTGAGTCAAATCCAGTTTGGAAGGGGCATGTTGAAGCAACTAAACATATCCCAACAGTCACTTTAGAAGATTTAGAGTGGGCAGATGCCATTGTTTTTAGCATTCCAACTCGTTTTGGCAATATGCCTGGCCAAGTGAAACAATTTATTGACACAACAGGTGGTTTATGGTTTCAAGGAAAACTCGCCAATAAAGTTGTAAGTGCAATGACATCCGCTCAAAACTCACATGGTGGTCAAGAGCAAACGATTCTTTCTTTATATACTTCTATGTATCATTGGGGGGCAATTGTTGTAGCACCTGGTTATACAGATCCAGTTATTTTCTCTTCCGGTGGAAATCCTTATGGTACCAGTGTTACTGTTGATCAATCCGGTAAAATCGTTGAAGATGCTGAGAAGTCGGTAAAACATCAGGCGAAGCGTACAGTTAATGTAGCTCGCGCAATTAAAGCAGGCTTGATAAGCTAAGTATTCAATAAATAGGTGGAAGAAGGCTGTTATCTACAGCCTTTTTTTATTTTAGTTCATTTTTATATTACTTAAACTCAAAAAAATGTATTTACTAAGAACGATCGGCGAAAGATAACTTGCTTATTTATAGTAGTAGGGGTATATTAATGTAAATTGAATAGCAACCTTCCGGGAGCTTGAGTAGTCAGGCTGAGAGTGCGGGATATACCGCTGACCGTTCGATCTGATCTAGATAATGCTAGTGCAGAGAATGATTGTACACGACCAAAAGTGTGCTAATGTCAACGTATACGCCGCGAGAGACCTATTGTCTTTAGCGGCTTTTTTATGTCTATTAACTCTTAGGGAATGCCAGCGTAGAAGTCTCATATAAATGCAAATCCATCGATGGTATCGATTGGAAATATCATTTTCTACACATGGCGCTTCCGGATAACGGGGGGCTTTTTCTTATGGGTACATCAAGAGACGCAGAGAGGGGAAAAAAAGAAATGAAATGGAACAAAATAGCACCACTTGTACTTGTCAGCTTTACAGTATTTATGGCAGGCTGCGGCAGCGATGACGCGAAGTCTGTTCAACCAACGAATGGAGCCAAAAAGCTGACCGACGTGAAGGTTGTCCTTGATTGGACACCAAATACGAACCATACGGGACTGTATGTCGCGAAGGATCAAGGTTTTTTTGAGCAAGAGGGCTTAAATGTGCAAATCATAGCGCCAGGTGAAGGCGGAGCTGATACGATGGTCGCTTCTGGTGCGGCTGAGTTTGGTGTGAGCTATCAAGAAAGCATTACGCAAGGAAGAATTCAAGGCGTGCCGTTAGTCTCGATTGCAGCAATTATTCAACATAATACGTCTGGCTTTGCTTCACCAGTTGCAAAGAACATTAAAACACCTAAGGATTTCGAGAACAAATCTTACGGCGGCTGGGGAGCCCCTGCTGAAAGTGCGATGATCGATTCATTAATGCAATCCGAGAAGGCAGATGCGACGAAGGTGAAAATGGTCAATATCGGCGATGCGGACTATTTTACAGCGGTCAAACGCGATATCGATTTCGCTTGGATTTACTATGCGTGGACAGGTGTCGATGCAGAACTTCGCGGTGAGCCGCTCAACATGATTTATTTAAACAAATATTCGGATAAACTGGATTATTATACTCCGGTTCTGGCGACTAATGAGAAGATGATTTCATCGAAACCAGAAATCGTTAAGGCATTCGTAGCAGCAGCTTCCAAAGGCTATCAATATGCGATTACGAAGCCTGAAGATGCGGCTAATATTCTGATCAAAGCCGTGCCAGATCTTGATCCTAAATTGGTCGTTGCCAGTCAAAAATGGTTAAGTCCACGCTACCAAGACGACGCAGCTCGTTGGGGCGAACAGAAGAAATCCGTGTGGGAAAATTACGCCACTTGGATGCTGGACCACAAGCTTTTGGAGAAAAAGCTGGACGTGGATGCGGCATTTACGAATACATTTTTACCCGGCAGTTCGAAATAATTCCGTGTCCTAAAAGAGGAGAATTCAAATGGCTAATGCACTTGTCAGTATTCAAATCATTCCAAAAACGGTGAATGGCGAAGATGTTATTCCTTATGTAGATCGTGCGATCGAAGTGATCGCGAAGTCTGGTGTCAAATATTTCGTCTCCCCTCTGGAGACGACAATGGAGGGTGAGCTGGATCAGCTCCTTCTGATTATCCAAGATATGAATACTGCGATGATTGAAATGGGCAGCCCGAACGTTATTTCACAAGTGAAAATTTACTTCAATCCGTCCGGAGCTTCGATGGACAAACTGACGGAGAAATACAGATAATGAACATCCATCGCTGGATCAAAGCAGGATGGCCGCCACTAGTGGTAGTCATCCTTCTGTTGTTTATTTGGCAGCTTGCTGTTACGTGGGGAGGGGCTGCCGATTGGTTGCTTCCGAGTCCACTCAAAATATGGCGGGACGGCACAACAGATATGCCGCGCGTGTGGATGCACATGTGGGCAACAGTCCGCTTAATGTGCATTGGGTTTAGTGTGGGAGCCCTTGGCGGAGTTCTCGTTGCCAGTGTATTACATAGGCTGCCATTCGTTAAGGCGGGCTTTTACCCATTGTTAATTCTGTCTCAAAATATCCCTGTCATCGCGCTAGGTCCGCTGTTAATTATTTTATTTGGTTTTGGCCTTTTACCTAAAATAATATTGATTTCACTTGTCTGTTTCTTTCCTGTGACGATGTCAACGCTAGATGGCTTTATGCAGACTGATCGCAGCATGTACAACTACATGCAAATGATTGGTGCTTCGAAACGCCAAATTTTCTATAAATTAGAGCTACCACACGCGCTGCCATTCCTATTTACGGGACTCAAAATATCGGCCACTTATAGTGTCATGGGAGCTGTTATCGCCGAATGGTTAGGCGGAAATGTGGGGCTCGGCTATTATATGATTTTACAAAAGTCAGCTTTCCGTGCAGATCGCGAATTTGTGGCCATCGGGATCATCGTAATACTGAGCTTACTTTTTTTCTGGCTGATTGCAGGGGTAGAGAAGCTCGTCATTCGTTGGAACGTCAAACGTTCTTCTTAGAAGAGGAGGAGCTGTATCCATGAGCAAATTAAAGCTTACAGGGATCGGGCACGTATTCCCGAGCAAAAAAGGGCAAGTTTCCGTGCTTGCCGATATCCATCTGCATGTCGAGCAAGGGGAGTTCGTTTCCATTATTGGCCCATCAGGCAGTGGCAAGAGTACCTTATTCCATATCATAGGTGGACTCGTTCGGCCGACTTCTGGAGAAGTTTGGCTAGATGACGAGAAGGTGACGGGTAAAAAGGGGTTAATTTCTTACATGCCGCAGCAGCCGGCTTTGTTCCCCTGGCGCTCCATTGAGGAAAATGTGGCGCTTGGGCAGGAAGTGGCAGGGGAGTCGCGCAGTTCGGCGATTGCCAAAGCCAGAGAATGGCTTCCCAAAGTTGGCTTAAGCGGTTACGAACGGGAGCTTCCACATGTTCTCTCAGGTGGGATGCAGCAGCGTGTTTCGTTTCTGCGAGCTTTGTTAAGTCCACAAGAGCTCATGTGCTTAGACGAGCCATTTGGCTCTTTAGATGCGTTAACACGTCAAGATATGCAGGCGTGGCTGATTAACATTTGGGAACAAAATAAACGCTCTATTCTATTTGTAACGCATAGTATCGAGGAAGCGCTCTTTCTTTCGGATCGCATCTATGTGCTTTCTAATAAGCCTGCCAGCGTCTTGGAAGAGGTGAAGGTTCCTTTCGCAAGACCACGACAGGAAGCTGTTCTGCAAGAACCGGCTTTTTTATCCCTCAGACAGCATATTCAAGGACTTTTGCGACGGGAGAAAACAAATGATGCTAGCGATTGATGCACATATTCATCTCGATATGTATACGGAAGAATCAGCACAGGCGATAATAGCAGATTTGGAAGCTTCACAGGTGCTGGCGTTGATTGCGGTGTCCAGACATCTGGACTCCTGTAAAGCCACGAAGTTATTGCAGTTACTAGCACCAGACCGTGTCTTTGCGGCTTATGGGTTTCATCCTGAGCAGGTACTGCCAACGGAAGATCAGTTGGAGGCATTAATTTGCTGGATGGGTGAGCATGCGAACGAATTGATCGCAGTTGGGGAAATTGGGCTGCCTTATTACACGCGCATAGAGGCGGAAGGAGCGGGGCAAGTTTTCAACTTGACGCCTTACATTCACCTGCTGGAGCGATTCTTGCAGCTAGCTGCTGAATGGGACAAGCCCGTTGTTCTTCATGCGGTGTATGAAGATGCTGAGATCGTATGTGACATGCTAGCGAAATATAAGATCAAAAGAGCGCATTTTCACTGGTTCAAAGGGTCGGACGAAACAGTGGAGCGTATGATAAGCGCTGGTTATTATATATCGATCACGCCGGATGTCCTCTATGAGGATGAAATTAGAGCGCTTGTTCGTAATTATCCATTAGCTTACATGATGGTTGAAACAGATGGTCCTTGGCCGTTTGAGGGGCCATTCGCAGGTAAAGAGACACATCCTCGCATGATTCATGCTGTTATTGAGCAAATTGCCGAGTTGAAAGGATTGTCCTTAGAAGAAACGGCTTCCATCTTACTGGCAAACACCCAAAGCTATTATCAGTTGTCATAATCATGACATCGCTAAATCCAACTGGACAAGTGTTCGTCATCGCTCTATAATGAAATAGAACACATGTTCGATATTCGGATGAGGTGAAAGAATAACATGACAAACCGTTGCGGTTGGGTTAATGAAGACCCTTTATATCAAGATTACCATGACCATGAATGGGGCGTTCCCGTACATGACGATCGCGTCTTGTTTGAGATGCTGAATTTGGAAGGCGCTCAAGCGGGTTTAAGCTGGTATACGATTTTGAAGAAGCGAGATAACTATCGAGAAGCGTTCGATGGCTTTGATCCGCACGTAATCGTGAATTATGATGAGGCGAAGCTGCAGGATTTGCTCCAAAATCCCGGCATTGTGCGCAATCGCTTGAAAATTGCTTCAGTTGTCCAGAACGCGAAGGCCTTTCTTAAGGTTCAACAAGAGTTTGGTACGTTCGATAGGTATATCTGGAGCTTCGTAGGCGGAGAGACGATCAAGAATCAGTGGGAAGACAGCCGTCAACTGCCTGCCAAAACAGATATCTCGGATCGCATGAGTAAGGATTTAAAGAAGCGCGGATTCAAATTCGTTGGGTCAACGATTTGTTATGCCTATATGCAGGCTGTGGGTATGGTGAATGATCACACGCAAACTTGTTTCCGTTATCATAACGAATAGCATGTAGGTAAACATAAGGCCATCTGATGGGACGAAAAGTCCGAGTCAGATGGCCTTATTGTGCTTCAATTGGCATGTTGGAGTTGCTTTTCAATTAAATTGGCTTTGATCATATAAATCCGTTTGCGGATGTAGAAATCATAGACAGCACCCGTAAGTTCTTTGGGTTTAATGCGGTTGTTCGTATCGTTATCTATGATTGTCACCGACCCATCATCATAAAACTTGAACGTGTAGTCGGCATAATAGGAGTGAGCTTCGTCCAGCATGGCATCGATCTGTCCAGGGAGAAGATGGTCAGTGTCACATAATGCCTTCTGGTACCAATAATCTCTCTCAATAAACCGAAAATTGTGACTGGGGTTCATCATGTTAACAACCTCCTCATCTAATTGGAACATTTGTTCTTGTTATTATTATAGCAAACAAGTGTTCGTAATGGAAGGGGAATCTTTGAAAAAAGGAAATATTTTCATAGATTGAATATAAAAAAGCCACCAATCTCTATGATTGATGGCTCTGGCCAGTAACGATATGTTTGGTAATGGAAAGTCCATGCAAACGGCCTGTTTCGATGAAGATCTCGTTCGCATCATACTTGGAAGAAGCGACGACGCCTGCGACATATAAGCCGGGAATGTTCGTTTCCATCGTCTCGGGATTGACCAAGGGCGCGTTTGTTTCCTCGTGAAACTGAACGCCAATATCCGTTAGCAACTGCCGATCCGGACGAAAGCCGGTCAGTGCAAGTACAAAGTCATTCTCCAAGGTGACGTGTTCACTTCCTTTTCGCACGATGACGGCATGTTCGTCAATTCGTTCTACCTGCGAGTCAAACCACATTCGGATACGCCCTTTGCTCACCATGCTTTCGAATAGCGGACGGACCCAAGGCTTAATATTGGCCGAAAAATCTTTCCCTCGATAAACGACGGTTACATCTGCACCTACCCGGAGTAAATCCATGGCAGCGTCCACAGCAGAATTATTGCCTCCGATGATCGCGACTTTGGCTCCAGCATAGGGATGAGCCTCCTTGTAATAATGGGTCGTTTTCGGGAGTTCCTCACCGGGTATACCGAGCATATTCGGATGATCGAAGTAGCCCGTAGCGACAATCACTTTAAGCGTATCGTAAGTGGCTTTGTTCCCAAATTGATCGGAAGTGTGGACCTTAAAGCCAGCTTCAACTTGCTCAATGAGAACGGCTTCCTCGTAAGAACGGATCCGCAGCTGCTCTCTGCGAGCAACTTCTCGATAGTAAACCAAGGCCTCTTGCCGATAAGGTTTATCGTGTGGGGTTGTAAAAGAGTAACCGCCAATCTCAAGCAGCTCGGGTGTACTGAAAAATTGCAAATACGTAGGATATAAATAAATAGCATTGACGATACAGCTTTTCTCTATGAGTAAAGGTGACAGACCTGCACGCTCCAAGGCAACGGCAGCCGATAACCCGCAAGGTCCCGCACCAATAACAATCACTTGTTCCAAACTAGCTACCTCCTCCAATACAAGCTTCTTCATCTATAGTAGCGCACGAGGTAGGAGATGCCAAGTTTGATTATCCCTGAAAATAAGTCGAAATAACGAAAATAAAGCAGTCACCAGTTCTTGGGAAGGCATGGAATGACTGCTCTATTCGATGAAGCCAATTATTTATGGATTAATTTGGTTCAGCTGCTTTTCTTCATTTTCTTCACTAATATCGTCTTTGGCAAGATTAATGGAAGTCGTGCTTGGTGCGTTTTCCAACGTATCATTAACGAAAGCCATATCTTGATTTTCTGCATTCATATTCGTAGTTCCTGTATAGTTGCCTTCATGTTTCTTGTTTTCCATAGAAGCACTTCCTTTTCAGTTGATTTACAATACCCGTTTAATGTGTGCAAAGTAGAAGGGTTTTATTCCCTTTTTGGGCAAGGGGAGGAAGGATGACGCGTCCATATAGTGCCTAACTACAAAATCCGCTATAATAAGCGAAGATGGCATGGGAAGGAGAGAAATTCAGATGACTGCGACAAGTATTAAACATATGGTTGTTTTCAAGCTGCATGCAGGTAAGGAGAACACTAACGCGGAGCAATTCCTGAAGATCAGTGCAGATGAGCTGACAACAATACCTGGTGTTGAGCAATTTGAAATACTCCGTCAAGTGAGCCTGAAAGCGGATTATGACTACGGTTTTTCGATGGTTTTTGCGAATCAAGCTGCTTATGAGGCTTATAATAATCATCCTGTGCATACCCAATATGTAGCTGAACGTTGGTTGAAAGAAGTTAGTTCCTTCCAAGAAATCGATTTTCAAGTATTTGTGTAAGAGGAGTGCGTACGAGATGAAGGTTTTAAAATTACCGAAGGATGAAAAAGACGCGCTTATCAGCGATCTGCAGGAGCATTTGGATGTGGAACTGGGTGTGACAGTGGGTCAAATTGCAGCAGAGCAATTGATTGACTACATGCTTCAGCAGCTAACGGCACCTATTTATAACCAAGCTATTGAGGACGCACTCAAGGGCGTGAGGGATCGAATGAACGTGCTGGAAGACGATCTCTATGCTTTGAAGGTTACGAAGATTACGCGTAGATAACGCCAGTAGACAAGAGTTGCATGCGGATTGGAGTGGGAATAAGTAGTGAAGAAGTCTGAAGAGCTTTTTGATGTGTTTGATGCGAAAAGGAATTGGCTCGGCGTGGCGCCTCGCTCCGAAGTTCATGCCAAGGGGCTATGGCATCAGACCTTCCAATGCTGGATAGTCAGTATGGAGGAGAAGGTGCCGAAGCTTCTGCTTCAGTTAAGGCATCCTGACAAAGATTTGTTCCCAGATTTACTGGATATCTCTTGTGCAGGACATCTTGCTGCTGGTGAAACCATCGAAGAGGGGACACGGGAGCTGGAGGAAGAGTTAGGGCTCTCCGTCGCATTCGAGGACTTGATCCTCTGTGGTGTATTTGCGGAGGAGGATCTGATATCGGACAAGCTCATCGATCGTGAATTCTGCCATGTATTCATCTATCGCTGCGATCAAGCGTTGAAGCGTTACGTGCTTCAGTCAGATGAGGTTAGCGGTCTATTTGCTGTGGATGTGTCTGATTTTAAACAACTCATTAGCGGTAAACGTTTGGAAATTAATGCAAGTGGTTTCAAAATGGGGATGAACGGCGAGTTCGAAGACATAGAATGGCCGATTTCGATAAAGGCATTGGTACCGCATCGTAAGGCTTATTTCGAACTTCTTTTTCAAAAGATTGAGGAGCAAGGCTGGAAATGAGCAGGTGAGTAAATGGAAAAGAACCGACTCAGCTGATCTGATCGGTTCTCGGAGTGCGAAGCTTGTTTAGACGAAATATGTACTCGCAATGTAGTAATAAGCGATGTAGCACACAATGGAAAGCCCGATGCAGGTGATTCCCCATGCAATTTTGCGCTTAAACAAGAGCAAGAATCCTGCACTGAAGGCGGATCCCATAATAAGCATTGAAATAAATGTTAGTACACCCATGAAAATGTATCTCCTTACCCTTTGTTTACGTAATCACGGACCATATCCTCAGTTACAAGGGAACGGAGTGGAGAGATACCTTTTTGGGCATGGGCGATAATTTGGGCCGTAATGGCGTTGATGGAATCAACGTTAAAAGGCAGCCCGCGTTTGCACAAATCGACAGCCGCGTCTATGGCGTGCTCTCGCTGTGCATCAAGCTCAGCAAATCGAACGAGATGCAGATGCTGTGCATTCGAATGTTTGGAAATCGCTTCATGTACATTCATGTTAAAGTTCTCCTTTAGTGACTAGATTGTCTTCTAGTATACACGATTGAAATGCGAAGGAACAGGTTTCCAAGGAGAAAACAGATGAACAAATGGTGATCTTTCATTCATTGCACGAATATTTAGTGGCGTTAATTAGATTGTAAGCTCGGAGTGAACCCCATGAATGTGTTACCGATTACCGCAGTTCTACCACAACTAGTAGATACATTACAAGCGCATAGCTGTGCCATCGTTGTTGCTCAGCCTGGTGCGGGCAAAACGACGCAGGTTCCATTGGCACTTTTGAATGTCTCGTGGCTGCAAGGCCAAAAGATTCTCATGCTGGAACCTAGAAGATTGGCTGCTCGCGCAGCGGCACGATACATGTCTAGGCTGCTCGGTGAGGAAGTCGGTCAAACGATTGGCTACCGAGTGAAAAATGATACACGCGTTGGACTGGGCACCCGCATAGAGGTCATCACAGAAGGAGTCCTAACACGGATGCTGCAGCAGGATCCTGCCTTGGATGGGGTGGGCATTGTAATATTTGATGAATTTCATGAACGCAGCTTGCATGCAGACATAGGTCTTGCTTTGTGTCGTCAATCACAAACGCTGCTTCGTGATGATCTAAGAATCTTGCTGATGTCCGCAACTTTGGAAGCCAAGGAGATTTCTGCTTTATTAGATGATGCGCCCATCATTGAAAGTGAAGGTCGAACTTTTCCCGTTGAGACTCATTATCTTCAGCAAAAAGTTACAGGGAGAATTGAGAATGCGGTTGTAGCAAGTGTTGGGCAGGCTCTGCGCGATCATGAAGGGAGCATGCTCGTCTTCCTTCCAGGAGCGGCGGAAATCCATCGCGTGGCGAATGGAATTGCGGCATTGCGATTAGGACCGACGGTGGAGATCGCTCCGCTGTATGCAAATCTTTCCATAGAAGCACAAGACCAAGCACTATCGGCCGTCTGCTCGCAAGGCCATCGCAAAATCGTGCTGGCTACGTCCATCGCCGAGACCAGCTTGACGGTCGAAGGCATCACGGTTGTGATTGACTGCGGCCTCATGCGCGTGCCGCGCTTCTCGCCCCGCACCGGCATGACCCGTCTGACGACGGTGCCGGTGTCGATCGCCTCTGCGGACCAACGCAGAGGCCGGGCAGGGCGTCTCGGTCCAGGCGTGTGTTACCGCCTATGGACCGAGACCGAGCACCGGCAGCTCCCGCCGAGCTCTACGCCCGAGATCCGCGAAGCTGATCTCGCCCCGCTGGCGCTGGAGCTTGCCGCCTGGGGCGCGCCAGACCCAGCTGCGCTGGTCTGGCTAGACCCACCGCCTGCTGCTGCGTATCAGCAGGCGCGGGAACTGCTCGTGCAGCTGGGTGCGCTGCACGAGAACGGGAGCCTAACGCCGCACGGCAAGCGTGTCGCGGCGTTAGGCCTGCACCCGCGGCTTGCGCACATGGTGCTGCAAGCCATCCCGCTTGAGCTCGGCGCGCTGGCGTGCGAGCTCGCGGTCATGCTGAGCGAGCGCGATTTCATGCGCGCCGCGGCTCGGGATGCGGATGTGCGCAGCCGCATCGAAGTGCTCTGGCGCGCTGTGCGAGGCGAAGCGCGCGAAGGGGTGGATGCCCAGCTCTGCCGCCGCATCGCGGCGGAAGCTGGCATGCTTGTGCAGTCGCTCGGCATCCGGCCGAGCGTGGGCAATGCTGCGGCGAGCGGGCTGCTGCTCGCCTTCGCCTTCCCCGACCGCGTCGCGCAGCGGCGGTCGGCGGGACGGTTTACACTCGCGAACGGCCGCGGGGCCGTGCTGCCAGAGCTTCAACCGCTCTCGAACGAGCGGTATATCGTCGCAGCGGAGCTGGACGACAGCGGCATCGAGAGCCGTATATATCTCGCTGCTCCTCTGGAAGAGGAGCAGCTGTTCACCGCATTTGAAGAGCGCATCCGTAAGGAACAGGTTGTGGAATGGGATGATGCAGTGGGTTCAGTGAAAGCGAGAGAGCGATGGGTACTTGGCGCGCTTACACTCAAAGACAAACCACTTCAGGAACCTGATCCTGATCTCGTTCTGCAAGCTTTGCTTGCAGGAATTCGTTCGGAATCCTTAGACGTACTGCCATGGACGCGAAATGCACGTCAGCTTCAGGAACGCAGCATTTTTTTACACCGTTTTACGGAAAATTGGCCTGATCTTCGCGATGAAACATTGCTGGCGACACTTGAGGACTGGGCTGGCCCGCATCTGTATGGACTGAAAAGTAAAGGTGCCTTGAGCCGCCTTAACTTGACAAGCCTATTAGAGGAAATGCTAACATGGGAGCAGCGTCGTTCGTTGGACGAGTGGGCGCCTACGCACATTCAAGTGCCGAGTGGCTCACGTATCCCCATTGACTATAGCAATATGGAGTCACCGACGTTATCCGTACGCTTGCAAGAGATGTTTGGATTAGCAGATACGCCTCGTATTGCCAAAGGAAGGGTGCCTGTCACCTTACACTTGTTATCTCCCGCACAAAGGCCGATGCAGGTGACGAAAGATTTGGCGAGCTTTTGGCGGGAAGCCTACTTCGAAGTGAAAAAAGATCTCAAAGGCCGATACCCCAAGCACTACTGGCCTGATGATCCCATGGCGGCGATTCCGACGAACCGTGCGAAGCCAAGAACCTGAACCATTTTATCTGAGAAGGGAACGGAGCAAGTCATGACTATTCACGCTGATACCGCGGACATCGTTATTTATATTTCAGCTGGATTTGCAACGGCGTCTAATTTTCTAGATGACTTTGCGGCTAAGCTTGCTTCGCGATATGAGCAAGTTGGCAAGCGTGTACGTGTTCATGTTTACTTTCCATATGGCGATTGGGATCGCTCGAAGCGAGGTCAGTTGCAGGAAATCATACGTGATATGTGGCATAATGCCCATAGGAAGAAATCAGTTCATGGTGGTAAAAGCTTGCTCCAATTCGTCTTATCTACAATGGAACAGGGGAAAAAGCTGCTTTTCATCGGGCATAGCGCAGGTGCCGTAGCCTCTATCTTGGCAGCAAAAGAACTTGAACGTCACGGGTGCGACATCCTTGGTGTGATCCAAATTGGATCCCCGAAGTGCGCGATCCCGATATCTTTAAAGCACAAAGTGTTATACGTGCATGCGACGAATCAGCACAATCAAACGCGTGATCTGGTTCCACGTCTTGGCACCTGGGGAGGCTGGAGTCGTATACGCTTAGGTCTGCGTAAATGGAATCGCATGAAACATGCCCCTATTCACCTACATATGCTCCCTATCATTGGCGGGCATGCGGATTATTTTCGAGACCATCCTCCGTACATATGGCAAGAGGCAACGAATTTACAAACAACCATGCACACCATTTGGACATGGCTGCAAACAATAGAGAAGGATGTTGAACATGATTGAAATTTTGAAAGCAAGTATGGAACACAGCAAGGAAGATGGCTACCTCGGCCATGTCGAATTTAAAGTCGAAGGCCATGAGCATCCGTATGAAATCACGCTTCAAAGCACCAAAGGCAAAAACGACTGGAGCTATGCCCTTCACTTCCTGCGGGAATCCGGCAAAGAAGAGGACATCGAGGCGGTCGAGGAATTACTTGAGGAAGATGAGTGGTTTGATCTGCTTGTAAACGCGGCGCGAGAAGCTGTGGCGAAGTAAACTATCGAATTGAGTGGATAAATAAAAACCGTGCATCGCACGGTTTTTTGTTGTGTAAGAAACTGCTGATCCTGCCGAAAACTCAAAGCTTATGGCCTGCGCTCCATGGGGCGGGAACTATTATCGATTGATATTTCTGCTTAGAATCATTTTACAACTGACATTATTTGAAATCTGTTACCGACGTAATTACGCGGTGAGTATAGTGCCGGTACAGTCGGCCAGAATTGAACAATACCATCAAAATCACCACAAACACGTAACAAACCTTCGCTCAACCAAACCGCTTCAAAATCAACACCGCATTATGCCCGCCAAACCCAAACGAGCTTGATAGCCCATACTGCAGCTCCGCGCGCCTCGCCACATGCGGGACATAATCCAGATCACACTGCGGATCTGGATTGTCTAAATTAATAGTCGGAGGGATGAGACCCTCCTGCAAGGTTTTGATCAGCGCGACGGCTTCGACACCGCCAGCTGCGCCTAGCATATGGCCGATCATCGACTTGTTCGCGCTGATCGGCACGTCGTACGCGCCGCGGCCAAGCAGACGCTTGATCGCTAGCGTCTCGGAGAGATCACCCGCGACGGTGCTCGTCGCGTGCGCGTTGATGGTGCTAATCTCCGACACATCGATCCCCGCATCGACCAGCGCTTCGCGCATGGCTCGGTAAGCCCCCGAGCCTTCAGGATCGGTCGCCACGATGTGGTAGGCGTCCGAGGTCGATCCATAGCCGACGATCTCTGCATGGATGCGAGCCCCGCGTCGCTCCGCATGCTCGAGCGACTCCAAGACAAGCACGCCGGCGCCTTCGGCGGCGACGAAACCGTCGCGCTGCGCGTCGAACGGGCGGCTCGCTTGCTCCGGCGCGTCACAGCGCGTCGACAACGCGATTGCATTGCCGAAGCCTGCGAGCGCGAGGTCGGTGACCGTCGCTTCGGCGCCACCGGCAATAACGGCATCTGCGCCTCCGCGCTGGATGAGCTTAAAAGCCTCGCCTATCGCGTTATTGCCCGTTGCGCAAGCCGTTACTGGAGCCAACGAGGGTCCTTTCGCACCGTACAGGATGCTTACCTGTGCTGCCGCCATGTTGGCAATCATCATTGGAACAACGGTTGGACTGACACGGCTTGGCCCTCTGGACAGCAGCGTTCTGTAGTTGTCCAAGATCGTTTGAATACCGCCAATGCCAGAGCCGATATAGACGCCAACGCGCTCTTCGTTAGAGGCATCGATCACGAGATCAGCATCCTCAATAGCTTGTTTGGCTGCGGCAACCGCAAATTGGCAGTACCGATCCATGCGGCGTACCTCGCGCCGACCAACAGCTGCCTCCGCATCGAAATCCCGAACAACACCAGCAAAGTTCGTTTTATAATCGGATGTGTCGAAATGCTCTATTTTAGAAATACCAGACTGCCCCTTCGTCAAATTTCCCCAGAATGTATCTACATTGTTTCCAATTGGTGTAATGACTCCCAAACCCGTAATAACCACACGTTTCATAGCGTCGTCCTCCTTTTTTTACTTAGAATGTCATACTGCGTATCCTATTACAAGTAACCGTTTATACTGGTATAATGTCTTCTATGATACTAGGCTGAGGAGGGAAATTAGCATGAACACGAAAGAGAGGCTTCATGAATTATCCAACTTTCTAACGGCACATCGATCACGCATCCAGCCGCATGAAGTTGGATTATTAGGCGGAAGCAGGCGGCGCACGCCGGGTTTGCGACGAGAGGAAGTCGCAGCGATAGCTGGCGTAAGTACGACTTGGTACACTTGGTTGGAACAGGGAAGAGACATTAAAATGTCCGTACAAGTGCTGGATCGGATTGCATTAGCGTTACAGTTAAATGAGGATGAACGGCAGTATTTATTCATGTTAGCTCTAGAGCAACCAGCTCCAACGACCTTTGTTGATCACATCCCGACGATAAGTCCAGCTTTGAATCGGATTTTGACTGAACTTCATGATTGTCCGACGATTGTGTCCGATCGCAGATGCCATATCGTTGGCTGGAATCAAGCGGCTGCGGCTGTTTTTCTTGATTTTGCCAAGCTCCCAGAGGGGGAGCGCAATATGATCTGGCTGCTTTTTACCCGAAAAGAATTGAAAGCACTGGCGGTCAACTGGAGCGACTTTGCAAAAGGCTTTTTGGCGATGTTCCGTTCCTATTATGGACAATATGTGGGAGATAACTGGTATAGCGCGTTTATTGAGGAATTGAGTGAACGGAGCAAGGATTTTCGTGTCTTTTGGAATGAGAGTGATGTCAGCACCGCGCCTGAAGTGTTCATCGAATTTCGACATGCCAAGGTGGGGAAAATGCTATTTGATCTAACAACCCTGCAGGTGCAAGGGCGGACGGATCTGAGATGCAGTGTGTATACCCCGTCTATCGGGTCCGATACCGATACGAAAATTAGACTACTGATGAGTAAAATCGGCGAATAGATGACATTTTTACCATAAACGTCATTTCATCAAAATATGTACATACAAGTTAACCGAATGGTATAATACGTTCACAATCAAAGCCCTGAGGTGAAGCATGAAAGAGAAGCAATTACCCAAATATCAACAATTAAAACAGGAAATATTATCCTGGCTACATACAGGGAGACTTAAGCCCAATGATCAAATGCCTTCTGAGAATGAAATTGCCGAGCAGTTTCTGATGAGTCGTCAGACGGTCCGTCAAACGTTTGGTGAATTAGAGAAGGAAGGCTGGCTCTACCGAATGCAAGGCAAAGGGACTTTCGTCTCCACGCCCCAAACTCAAAAATCACGCGATGTACAAACCATCGGCATCCTGACAACATATATTTCGGACTATATTTTTCCGCATATTGTTAGGGGAGCAGAGGCGACATTACGTGCAAGAGGTTATAGACTGCTGCTTTCTTCAACGGATAACGACAAGGCGAAAGAGAGAGAAAGCTTGGATATGATGATGAGTCAACCGCTGAGTGGACTTATTATTGAACCGACGAAGAGCGCTGAGGGCAACCCGAATCTTAGCTACTACTTGTCGTTGGACTATCAGCATATTCCCTATCTCATGATTAACGAGCGATACCCGGAAATGAACTGTCCTTCGCTCATCGTGGATGATGAAGAAGGCGGATTTAAAGCTGCTCAGCATCTAATAGAGTTAGGGCATCGGCGGTTAGCTGGCTTTTTCAAAACGGATGATCTACAAGGTGTGAATCGGTTAAAAGGCTTTATTCGTGCGCATCATCACTACCAGATCCCTCTGCTTCCGGAATTCGTGATTCATTATACGACGGAGGAGAAGCGATTAAAGCCGTATGCAAGCGCTGTTGCCATGCTTAAGCAAGATGCTGAACAGGATCGCCCAACAGCCTTCGTTTGTTACAATGATGAGCTTGCGATTCATCTACTTGAAGCTGTACGTACAATTGGCTTTCAGGTGCCAGAAGACGTCTCCTTAATCGGATTCGATGACTCCAATCTTGCCACGGCAACAGAGGTGAAATTGACATCTCTTTCACATCCTAAGACAGAGCTTGGAAGTGACGCGGCAGGCATTTTAATTGATATGATCGAGAATAAGCGGGCTAGCGGCAGTGAAACAGGAAAAGTGTACAAGCCTGAATTAATCATCCGAGAGTCAACAATTCGCATCCCATAATTCGAAAAATGGGGTAGTCAACTTGTACGTACAAGTGCTATACTGAAAGCAAGATCATGCTCATTATTTAAGGAGGCTTCCGATGTCGAAGAAATATGCGATTGGTGTTGACTATGGTACGGAATCAGGACGTGCGGTTTTGGTTGATTTGAGTGATGGCACAGAGGTTGCTGATCATGTTACACCGTACCCACATAATGTTATTGACGAGAAACTACCGGTTTCCGGTGTGAAGCTAGAGTACGATTGGGCCTTGCAGCATCCCCAAGATTATATTGATGTTCTAACGCAATCTGTTCCTGCAGTTGTACGTGCATCTGGCGTAGATCCGGTGGATATTATCGGACTGGGGATTGATTTCACAGCGTGTACCATGCTCCCTATCGATAAAGAGGGTCAGCCGCTGTGCTTCCAGCCAACGCTTTCCTCGAATCCACACAGCTGGGTAAAGCTTTGGAAGCACCATGCAGCACAGGATGAAGCAACTTTGATCAATGAGATTGCAGCGAGCCGAGGGGAAGCCTTCTTACCACGTTATGGCGGTAAAATATCTTCCGAATGGATGATCGCAAAGGTTTGGCAAATATTGAACGAAGCACCTGATATTTATGATCAAGCAGATCGTTTCTTAGAAGCGACAGATTGGGTTGTCTCACAAATGACAGGTCAATCCGAAATCGTTCGCAACAGCTGTACGGCAGGCTACAAATCCATTTGGCACAAGCAAGATGGCTATCCAAGCCAAGATTTCTTTAAAGCGTTGGATCCTAGACTTGTAGATGTCACAGAAACGAAGCTTCGCGGTGATGTTGTTGCCCTAGGTACGAAAGCTGGTGAGCTGACAGCTGCCATGGCTGAGCGCATGGGATTAGTAGCTGGAACAGCGATTGCGGTTGGTAACGTAGATGCGCATGCAGCTGTACCTGGTGTTGGCGTGGTTACACCCGGCAAACTAGTGATGGCAATGGGAACATCCATTTGTCACATGCTGCTTGGCACAGAGGAGAAAGAAGTAGAAGGTATGTGCGGCGTCGTAGAAGACGGCATTATTCCTGGCTATTTAGGGTATGAAGCTGGCCAATCGGCGGTTGGTGACATTTTCGCATGGTATGTGGAGCAAGGTGTTCCTGCTTATGTGGAAAAAGCGGCTGCTGAGGAAGGCATCAATGTTCATGAATGGTTGGAGCGTCGTGCATCCGCTTACAAACCAGGCGAAACGGGCTTGCTCGCATTGGATTGGTGGAACGGTAACCGCTCGGTGCTTGTAGATACAGAGTTAAATGGACTTATCTTAGGTTATTCTTTGTTAACGAAACCTGAAGAAATTTATCGTACATTACTGGAAGCAACAGCTTTCGGCACACGTAAAATTGTGGATGCCTTCCATAGCAACGGGGTAGAAGTCGAAGAGTTATACGCTTGTGGCGGTCTTCCGCAGAAGAATCGTCTTTTGATGCAAATTTACGCTGATGTTACGAATCGTGAAATTAAAATTGCCGATTCCAAACAAACACCAGCGCTTGGTGCTGCGATGTTTGGAGCGGTGGCTGCGGGTGCAGACAAAGGTGGCTATGACAGCATCGTGGATGCCGCGAAGCAAATGGCACGTGTTCGTAAAGAAACATTCAAGCCAATTGCTGAGAATGTTGCCGTGTATGAGAAGCTGTACCAAGAGTATAGCAAGCTTCATGATTATTTTGGCCGCGGTGAAAATGATGTCATGAAACGACTTCGCTCGATTCGCGAGGAAGCACGTCATTAGTAGGCTGTCAATAATTATCCGTCAATAAATGAACGTGATTCGCCATTATTTATCCATCCTAGGAGGCATCAAGCCCATGAACCCTTTTTCCGAAAAAGTATTTTGGTTTGTCACTGGTAGTCAACACTTGTACGGACCTGAAACACTACTTCAAGTAGACGAACACTCCAAACAGATCACAGCAGGCATTGATCGTGCAGAAGTGATCCCAAGCAAGCTTGTGTTCAAGCCTGTTTTGACTACTCCTGATGCGATTCGCAGACTGTGTCTAGATGCGAATGCCGACGATTCCTGTGCGGGAATTATCACTTGGATGCATACGTTCTCTCCAGCAAAAATGTGGATCGCAGGTCTTTCGGAGTATCGCAAGCCGTTGCTTCATTTGCATACACAATTCAATCGTGACATCCCTTGGGAAACCATTGATATGGATTTCATGAACTTGAACCAAGCCGCACACGGTGACCGTGAATATGGTTTCATTGGTGCACGTATGGGAATTTCTCGCAAAGTGGTTGTCGGTTACTGGGAAGATCCTGCTGTTCTTGATCGTATCGCAGGTTGGATGCGTACGTCCGTGGCTTTCATGGAAGGGCGCAGCTTGAAGGTGGCTCGCTTTGGTGACAACATGCGTCATGTTGCCGTTACAGAAGGCGATAAAGTAGAAGCACAAATTAAATTCGGCTGGTCTATCAATGGGTACGGCGTTGGTGATCTTGTTCAGCGCGTTGGGGATATCTCAGAGGCTGAAGTGGATCAACTGATGGATGAATACAATGAAGCTTACGATATTACACCTGAAGGGCGCTCAGCGGGTCCCATTCGTGATGCTATTCGTGAACAAGCGCGCATTGAACTTGGGTTGAAAGGCTTCCTGCAAGATGGCGGCTTCGGCGCTTTCACAACGACGTTCGAGGATTTGCATGGTCTTAAGCAATTGCCAGGTCTTGCTGTACAGCGTTTGATGGAGCAAGGGTACGGCTTTGGCGGCGAAGGCGACTGGAAAACGGCAGCGTTACTGCGCGTGATGAAAATCATTGCGAACAACAAAGGGACGTCCTTCATGGAGGACTACACGTATCATATGGAGCCAGGTAATGAGCTAGTGCTGGGTGCACATATGCTTGAAATTTGTCCGACTATTGCGGCGACTCGCCCGAAAATTGAAGTTCACCCGCTTGGTATCGGTGGCAAAGCAGATCCAGCGCGTCTCGTTTTCGACGGTGCTTCAGGTTCAGCATTGAATGCTTCGCTTATCGATATGGGCAACCGTTTCCGTTTGTTAATTAACGAAGTGGATGCCGTTCAACCTGTTAAGAATATGCCTAAGCTGCCTGTTGCCCGCGTTTTGTGGAAGCCGCAGCCTTCCTTGAATGAATCAGCAGAAGCTTGGATTTATGCAGGCGGCGCTCATCACACGGTGTTCTCTTACACGGTGAGCACAGAGCAGCTTGTGGATTGGGCAGAGCTAGCTGGTATTGAAGTAGTTATTATTAATAAAAATACGTCACCACTTCAGTTCCGCAATGAGCTTCGTTGGAATGATGCGGTTTGGAGACGCTAATCAGCTTGTGATTGCGAATGACCTGAGGCTCAATGCCTCAGGTTTTTCTCACGCATAAAGGGAAGTCACATTTATCGATATAAAAGCAATTTACGTCCATTGACTTTTTTCGCGAACATGGGCTAAAGTGAAATCAATGTGTCCGTCCAAATTATGGACAGAGGATAAGCAGTTATTTAGGAGGAGAATGAAGAGGATGTCTACCAAAGCATATGAAGGAACGTACAACGGAGAACAAGCGATTTGGCTGCAAGCTGGACGTTATGAAGCGGTTGTTTTACCAGATGTTGGTGCAAATTTGATTGCTTTTCGTGATATAGAGAAGGAATATCGTTTCTTGCGCGAGCCTGCGCTAGAAGAGATGGAAGCGTTTAAAGAGCGTCCAATCGTTCATGGGATTCCCGTATTATTCCCGCCGAATCGCTACGAGGATGGTAAGTTCCCTTGGCAAGGAAAAGTGCTTCAATTCCCAGTTAATGAACCCAAAACGGGCAATCATCTACACGGATTTGTACACAATATTCCATGGGCAGTGGAGACTTTCAGCAGCGATGGCAATGAAAGTCGCGTATCACTAGCCTTGCGCGTGCGTGAAGGACATTCAGTTCATGAATTTTTACCTTTTGACTTTACGATACGCTTGATCTACACCTTGAATGAGCAAGGTTTGCATCAGCAAATTTCCGTACATAATGAAGGCAACGAAGCGATGCCGTGCTTACTGGCGTTCCATACGACGATTAATGCGCCTTTTGCTGTCAATAGTCAGCCTTCTGATTATACGTTCCAAATGACAATCGGCGAGCGTTGGGCGTTGAACGAGCGTATGCTGCCAACGGGCGAGTATCAAGCGTTATCCGCGGATGAAGAGAAGATGAAAGTTGGCGGTCTGTCACCATTCTTTGCTGGCATGGATAATCACTATACGAGTGTTCCGCAAAATAGCCGCAACTTCATGGCATTGACAGATGCTCGTGAAGGCATCAAACTAGTCTATGATGTAGGCACTTCCTATAAACAGTGGATGATCTGGAACAATGGCAAAACAGAAGGCTTCTTCTGCCCAGAACCGCAAATGAACTTGGTTAATGCACCGAATGTGAATCTGCCTGCTGATCAAATCGGTCTTGTTTCCTTAGAGCCAGGCGAAGTGTGGGAAGAGACAGCACGTTTATATGTAATTAAAGCTGCGAAATAAGCGATAAGCGATAGGAACCACCCCCTTTGATGCATGGAGAGAATCCGATGGGATGATCGACTTGCGAGGAGGGGGTATTTTCATACTAGGAGGTGTAAGAATGGGGAAATGGGATCACTTGGACCGAGAGCAAATCATAGCTAAGTTGGATACGTTATCACTTGAAAATGAGAGATTGAAGGCGGAAATCGCGCGACTGCGCGGCGTTAAGCCTACTGTATCGGGCTCTATGGAGAGCATGTCAACGAAGCTTAAGGAAGCCTTGCGCGAATAATTCCGGCTGCTGGATACGAAGAAAGAAACGCCTCAGTTCGACAAAGCGATTGTGATTCGTTATAATGAAAACTGGCAAAAGGAGGGAACTAACATGAGTGAAACAAACGTAAATGTAAATGACACATTACCACCGAAAACGTGTTCCATTGACCGACTTGTAACGAAAGAAGCAGAAGTAAGCAAAGTGCTTGCTGGTCTTAAAACAGCTTGTCGTCGTAATGGACGCTATGCAGATATCGGTGAAACGATGGATTTGCAAGGCACAGCTTTTACGGTAACCAATGTGTATCAACAAGCTTTGGGTGAACTTACACCTGAGCATGCGAAACAAGAAGGTCACGAGACCGTTGATGAGTATCGCGACAGTATCCTCGCTATGCACCCAGGTATGCCTTGGCTGCCACAGATGAAAGTATGGGTACACGAATTTCAAAAAGCAGAATAACACAAAGAACCGTGTGGATCCTTGGATTCACACGGTTTATTCAAATTATTGATAGAACGGATGGTCAATTTGTCTTGGTACATTGTCATGCTTTATATTCATATCTTCAGCGTCGTGTTAAGCATCGGGCCTTATTTCGTCCTCTTTCCGTTACTTGCCCTTATTCGTAGAGCGCCATTCGAGCAGCTTACTGATTACTTAGAGCCGTTTCGGATTACAGTCCGACTAACGAAACATGCAGGGCATGTGCTTGTAGTTACAGGTATTCTACTGACTTGGATCACAGCTTGGAGTTGGAAAACCTCCTGGATTGTCGCTACGGTGCTTATTATGGTAGCTTCGCTTTACTTCATCGCACGTGCATTCTCGCCACTTCTACGACAGCTGAAAGCTCCTCACGAAGATCGTAATCTTCTCGTAAACAAGCTGCGTAAAGCTTTGATCCTGTATGTAATCATTACGCTTGCGATGATGTGGTTTATGGTGTCCAAGCCGATGATCTGGTGAAAACAGACCGAGATTAGCGCTCTTTCCTAGAGCGGATTATGGCTTTCTCGCCAGCATCACGACAAAATTATAGGACTTGTAAACACAGTCGACATCGTTAAAGCCGGAGTCGCGAAGCCAGCCAAGCTGCGCATCTAATGGAGCCATTTTATCCAGCTTGGTCCTCTCGTAGGCTGCTTGCAGTGCTTCTTGGGACAGATCCGTTGCTTCTATCTTCGCGACCCAATCTGAACGGTATAATTCATCGAGATATGGTGTTTGACCTAAGACTTGGTCTGCGTTAACGAATACGCCGCCTGGCTTCAATAGTTGGAAAATACGGGAGAACAAAGCTTGTTTAGCCGCATCCTCCAGATGATGAATGGACAGGGAAGAGATAACGGCATCGTAGGGTTCGGCATCGTCGAAGGATGTGTAATCTCCAGCTATGAAGTTCACTTCCGCTGTTCCTGCCTGTTCGAATCTTTCTTTGGCAATGTCGAGCATGCCGGTCGATAGGTCGATTAAGGTTAATTTCGCTTGCGGGTACATTGTCTTCAGTATATAGGATGAAAAAAGTCCCGTGCCTGCGCCTAAATCGAGAATACGCGGAGCTTCATGGTCTACTTGGACTAGGGATGCGGCCGTATTGTAAAAATCATCGAAGCAAGGGATCAGCTTTCTCCGCTGGCTGTCGTACTTCTGGGCAATTTCATCGAATTTCGTTAAAATGTGATGGTTTGCGTTGTCGTTCATTTGTGTTCAGCTCCATTTCCTATCCTTGGTTTGTTGCTCTATACTCTTAGTGTAAAGGGCAGTTGGTAAAAAATCCAAGATATAAAAGGCATGAAGATATAGGTAAAAACTATTAATGATTATATGGCTATTGGTTGAGTTGAGCAGAATTCAAGCTCTTGTCCGTCTTAACAGCACATTAATGACTTCTGAGAATACAAGTCCAATGGCAATTGCACCAGAGAGCAAGAATGCTTTCGCAGCCAATTGAACAGCAACGTCATAGTGATTTTGCACGACATTACGCATGGCGTCATAGGCTAGTCCACCCGGAACGAGTGGAATAATCCCGGAAACACTGAAAACGATGACAGGTGTTTTATAAATTTTCGCAAAAAACTGACTAATAATCGTCACAACAAAGGACGCAATGAGTGTGGCCAAGATGGGATCCAAATACGCTTTTTGAAAAGAGAAATAAAGCATCCAGCCTATCATCCCTACAAAACCGCATTGCAAAAGGGTTCTTCTTGGTACGTTGAAAATAATGCCGAAAGCGGAAGTTGAAATGAAACTTGTTATTAGCTGCTCGAACATTTCCATGCTAGAACCCCTTCCCAGGATAAAATGTCAATACAAAGGCGATTCCAGCCCCGATGGCAAATGCGGTCAAGAATGCCTCTGCGCCTTTTGAAACGCCAGATACGAAATGGCCTGCCATTAGATCGCGCACAGCATTCGTGATAAGCAGCCCAGGAACGAGCGGCATGACGGAGCCAATAATAATCGTATCCAAATTATGACCGAGTCCTATTTTGACAGTTAGAAAGGCCATAAGTCCAATGATTAACGACGCGAGGAATTCGGCGAAAAATTTGATCGGAACTAAGCGATGGAAAAAAGTTAAGGAGATCGTACCAACGCCACCAGCAAGGAAGGCAGGGAAGAAGTCCGACCACTTGCCTTGAAACATAATGAGAAAACACCCGCTGGCAATCGCTGCGGCTAGTGCTTGTAACCAAGCGGGATATCTGCGTTTATCGGTATTGAGGGTTTCAAGCTCCTGATAGGCTTCTATAGGTGAAAGCTCACCTTGGCTGATTCTGCGAGAAATGGCATTGACCACCGTTACTTTCCTTAAATCCGTTGATCTAGAAGAAATGCGAATCAGTCGCGTAGTCTGTTCAGGTCCGTCAATCGAGAAAATAATGCCAGTTGGCGTGACGAAGCTATGCGAATTTGGAATGCCGAAGGCTTCAGCAACATGGGTCATCGTATCTTCCACACGATAGGTTTCGCCGCCGTTTTCGAGCATAATTTTACCAGCTAGTAAACACACTTGTGCGATTTCATAATTCGTCGCTGCAGGCTGCGCCATGGGATCCGTATCCTTTCTCAATAGAAGTAATTGACCTTAGTATAATTCATAATGGAAGATTTTGAAAACAAGCTAGCGTATGGCGTGGGCTAAATTCTATACGTTTGTGCTATAATTTTTGGATAAAAGTGACCAGATACCATAAAACTGCTTGGAGGAGACCGGAAATGAGTTTGGAAATCAAATTCGTACATCATTCAGATCCTATTTTACATGCCTTAATTGCGAAGCTAGATCAAGATTTAATGGCGAGATACCCGATTGAGGAGATTTATTTTGTTGATTTTAATGATCCTTCTGTTGAGCGGATTACGTTTGCCATTGCATTATTGGAAGACATTCCTGTCGGTTGTGGTGCGCTGCGCCCGATTGATGAGGAGAGCACGGAGCTGAAGCGTTTTTTCGTTGATTCGAGCTTCCGAAAGCAGGGAATCGCGACGAAATTACTTGCTTTTTTGGAAAATGAAGCGATGCGGCTTGGGTATCATACGATTCGCTTGGAAGCTGGCGAAGCTCAACCAGAAGCAGTGGCATTTTATACGAAATGTGGGTATTATCCGATCGAATGTTTTGGAGAGTACATCGGAAGTAAGAGCAGTCTATGTTTTGAGAAAAAAATCGGATGAAAAGAGACTATTTCTTGACTGACTTGGACGGAACCTTATTAAGATCCAATGCGAAGCCATCTGACTATACAGTAAGCGTACTTACGCAAGCACTTGAGCAGGGAACGGTTGTTAGTTACGCGACTGCACGTAGTTATCAGAGTTCACACGCTGTCGTCTCGGAAATTCCTTGGCGGTACCCGCTCGTTTTATATAATGGGGCGATGTTGTTTGATCCCATGCAGAAGCGGGTGCTAGGTGGACGTTGGCTGGAAAGTGAGCGAAGCAATGAGATTGTTAAAATAGGTAAAACGTTTGGTATAACGCCGCTGCTGTTTGCACTGGATGAGCAGGATAACGAGCGCGTACACCATGAAAAGTTGGAACGCACGGGGGATCTTCAATTCTTGGCTAGTCGACCTAATGATCCGAGATTCCTAGAGGTGGAAGAACTATACAGTTCGCAATCATTGCGTACGCTGATCCTGACGTATATTGGATTGCTAGATGAGCTTCTTCCGTTGAAAGCTGCGGTTGAGGAAATCATGGGTCCAGAGGTCCACATTCATTTGATGAAGGATAATTACATAGAAGATCATTATTTCCTTGAATTCAGTCATCCGGAGGCGAATAAGCAGATGGGCTTGCGATTATGGGCGGAGCTGGTTGGTTGTACATCTGAGGAAGTGACTGTTTTCGGTGATAATCTGAACGATACCGGTATGTTCCTTGAGGCAGGCCGTAAAGTTGCAGTGGCGAATGCACATCCTGATATTTTACTAATGGCGGATGAGATTGTTGTGAGTCATGAAGAGGATGGGGTGGCTGTTTATATGGCTGCTCGAATGAGTGAGTTGCGCGTTGATGAGGTAGGGTAAGCTGTGAGGGAGTTTAGGAGTAGAACAAGTGAAAAGGGAGGGTATGCGAATGCATCGATATGTTGCTATGTTGCGCGGAATTAATGTTAGCGGCCAGAAGATCATAAAAATGGACCGACTTAGGCAGCTATTCGAATCGATGGCTTTTACGAATGTGAGTACGTATATCCAGAGTGGGAATGTGATCTTTGATAGTGAGGAAGTGGACCCGGCGGTCCTTCGTGATCGAATTGTACATGAGCTGAAGGTACAATTGACGTTTGACATTCCTGTCATTATTCGAACTCCGGCTGAGTTGCAAGGAGTCGTGACGGATACACCGTATCCGACTGTGAATGCGGATGAAAATGAGCAACGATATGTCACGTTTCTATCTCAGGTTCCTACAGATGCTGCACTTGCTAAGCTACATGCAGCTCAACGTGAGGTGGACGAGTATCACGTCAAGGGATTAACTGTGTATCTGCTCATTCGTAAAAACTACGGCGATTCCAAATTCAGCAACAATTTTATCGAGAAGAAGCTTGGCGTGGCTGCTACCACACGGAATTGGGAAACAGTGAACAAGTTGATTCAGTTGGCCGCGGAAACGGTGAAATAGTGCGGGGAATTGTGCTGACGCACGGTGTCTGAAAAACCGGCTAACTCACTGCCAATGGGCCTGTTATGCACGGGTTAGTCGAAAAAATCGACTAACTCGCTTGCAAAGGGCCTGTTATGCACGGGTTAGTCGAAAAAATCGACTAACTAGCTTGCAAAGGGCCATGTCACGCACGAGTTAGTCGAAAAAATCGACTAACTCACTTGCAAAGGGCATGTTATGCACGAGTTAGTCGAAAAAATCGACTAACTCGCTTGCAAAGGGCCATGTCACGAATGAGTTAGTCGAAAAAATCGACTAACTCACCTCCGAAAGCCCATGTCACGCACGAGTTAGTCGAAAAAATCGTCTAACTCGCCTACAAAAACCCTTGTCGCGTACGTTTTTTCTGACAGGCTCGGGTTGGATTACCCCCACAGGTACCTATTAGTCCGAAAATGTCGAATTAATCTCACTGTCCGCGCCGGTATATCTTAATTAGTCCTACTTCGCCAAACTAAATCGACCCATACAACCCTCAAGTAAGGAAAATGGGTACATAGTTCGGCATAATCGGACTATTGGTCCTTTTTAAAAAGGAATCCTCGTTTTTAATTCGGAGATCTAGGACTAACGCTGCTTCCGGTGAAGAGCTTAACGATATCAGCGGTGATGTAGTGGTGTACAGGTCTTCTCATGTTTCCGCTCCCCCGGCATTTTTGACTAACGCGGCATGTGAGAAGTATGGGATTATTTGCATATTCGATGAGTCGATGGGGGAGGCTTAGGAGATCAAACATTGAATATGTGGATATGTTCAGTAAAGGGTAGGTAGTCTATGAGCATTCGTTTACAAAAGTCTGTACGCATGTTGAAAACAACGCGCGATGTGAGGGGTGAGACCACGCGCAGCTTCAAGCACGTGTTCTCGGTCTCGCGAGTCGTCACGCTCACGCTCGCGTGCCTCCTGCTGGCTAGCTTCGCCTCGCCAGCAGAGGCCAAGCACGGGATTGCCATCCCCGTGCTGAACTACCATAGCATCGGGGTGGACCCCGGGAACACGTACGTGCTCCACCCCGATACGTTCGCGCGCCAAATGGACTATTTGGCCGCGCATCACTACACCCCGTTGACGCTGGCTGAGTTCTCCAGCGTCCTAGAACACCATCAGCCGTCACCGGCTCACCCCGTGCTGCTCACGTTCGATGACGGCTACGCGAATAACGCGGAGGTGGCGTTGCCCATCCTCCAGCAGCACGGCTTTCCGGCGACGTTGTACTTGTCGACGGGCCTTGTCAACATGCCAGGCTACCTTACCTGGCCGCAAGTCAAACAGCTGAGCGCAGCAGGATGGGATATTGCGTCACACACCGTGACGCACCCACATCTGCCAGAGCTCAGCAAGAAGGCGCAGCGCGAAGAGATTCTCGCAGCGCGTGCCCGCATTGAGCAAGAGCTGGGAAAACCAGCGGATACGTTTGCTTATCCGTATGGCGAGTACAATCGCAAGACGTTAAGGATTTTACGAAAGGCCAAATTTCGGTACGCTTTCACGACCCTAGAGGGCTGGGCTTCGTCCGATCAGCCGCCACTGAAGCTGCATCGCATCGTGGTAGACAGCCAAAAACCATTCGAAGATTGGGTGCAGCAATTAACCGAAGCGACGTCCTCGTAAGTGAGAATCAGTTTGACCCTACTAAATTTGTCAATAAGCATTTCGGGTGGATTTATGTAGATACCGAGTTTAGTAGTGGATTTACCCAGAATTTTGAGTATAATCGTATATAGAGATGATAACCACTCGCACTAAAATATGTCGTTCAAGGAGTCGTACAATGTCAAAAACACTTATTTTCGGACATAAAAATCCGGACACTGATTCAATCACATCCGCAATTGCATACGCTGCACTGAAAACAAAATTAGGTCAAGAAGTTGAAGCAGTTCGCCTAGGTTCCGTTAATGGCGAAACGCAATTCGCACTTGATACTTTTAAAGTAGCAGCACCACGTGAAGTTCAAACCGTTGCAAACGAAGCAGCAAATGTGATTTTGGTTGACCACGTTGAGCGCCAACAAAGCGCTAGCGACATCGATCAAGTACGTGTTGTGGAAGTTATTGACCACCACCGTATTGCGAACTTCGAAACGAGCCACCCGCTTTACTACCGTGCGGAGCCGGTTGGTTGCACAGCAACGATTCTAAATAAATTGTACAAAGAAAACGGTGTTTCCATCGACAAAGACATCGCAGGCTTGATGCTTTCTGCCATCATTTCCGATTCCTTGCTATTCAAATCCCCAACTTGCACAGAGCAAGACGTTGCAGCTGCTCGTGAGCTTGCGGCTATCGCTGGTGTAGACGCTGAAGTTTACGGTCTGAACATGCTTAAAGCAGGCGCAGATCTTAGCGACAAATCCGTTGCACAATTGATTTCTTTGGATGCGAAAGAATTCCAAATGGGCGGCTACAAAACAGAAATTGCGCAAGTAAATGCGGTTGATGTGAACGATGTTCTTTCCCAACAAGCTGAAATCGAAACGGCGCTTCAAGCGATTATCGCTGAGAAAAACCTAGACTTGTTCTTGTTCGTTGTAACGGACATTTTGAACAATGATTCCGTAGGTCTTGCTCTAGGTCGTAAAGCAGACGCAGTTGAGAAAGCTTACAACGTATCTCTAGTTGACAACAAAGCTATACTTAAAGGCGTAGTTTCCCGTAAATCACAAATCGTGCCTGTGCTTACAGACATTTTCAACAACCTGTAGGATACATAACTTCGATAAATAGACGAACACCGTTCATTCGCTGAACGGTGTTTTTTGGTTATACCCGTAACTTTTGGTATGATAAGAGGATACTGTGAGAAAGAGGTGTTTTAAACATGACAGATAACATTCAAGGCGTTCATTCAGATAAAGCGACGTTTGCGGGAGGATGCTTCTGGTGTATGGTGACGCCGTTTGAGTCACTGCCAGGCATTATTTCCGTCGTTTCCGGTTATATAGGTGGGCACACGAGCAACCCAACATACGAAGAGGTGTGTTCAGAGACGACGGGGCATGCGGAAGCTGTCCAAATTACATTTGACCCCGAGCTGTATCCCTACGAAAAGCTATTAGATACGTACTGGCGCCAAATTGATCCAACCGATGCGGGTGGACAATTCCATGATCGTGGATCGTCCTATCGTACATCGATTTTTGCCCATAGCGATGAGCAGCTAGCCAAAGCCGAGGCATCCAAGCAAGCGCTGCAGGATAGCGGTCGATTCGATCGTCCAATCGTAACGGAAATCGTGCGCATCGATGCTGAAGCCTTCTACCCTGGGGAAGACTACCATCAGGACTATCACCATAAAAATCCGCTTCGATACAAAGCGTACCGCAAAGGCTCAGGACGCGATGCGTATATATCGAAGTTCTGGAACACAGCGAAGGATAAAGAAGAGCGTAAGAAAGCTCTAACACCTATCCAATACGAGGTTACGCAAAATAATGCAACAGAACGTCCTTTTGAGAATGAGTTCCATGATTACAAAGAAAAAGGTCTCTACGTGGATATTGTTTCTGGCGAGCCCTTATTTACTTCCATAGATAAATTCGATTCCGGCTGCGGCTGGCCGAGCTTTACAAAACCTTTATTCGAAGGTCATGTGAAAGAGGTAACGGATACGAGTCAGTTCATGATACGTACAGAAGTACGAAGCACGGAGGCGGATTCGCATTTAGGTCACGTTTTTAATGACGGTCCTGGTCCGAATGGTCTTCGTTATTGCATCAATTCCGCAGCCCTGCGCTTCATTCCATATGCGGATATGGAGAAGGAAGGCTATGGCGCATATCTTCGATTCTTTGAAGGAAAGTAATACCTTGTAGGTAAGTCCCGAGCTTCGACGCATACATTGAAGTATAGAGCGTTGAAGCGGGGGGATATGCCATGGTCGTATCACCGGATCTACAAGATCTTAGCTATGTCGTGCTGCAAGGTGTGAAATTTTTTGAGTTGGTTGCTGAGCCCGTTGTGCAGGAAATTCTACCAGGTGTGTTCTTCAAAGGGTGGGGATACAACGGCAGCATCCCAGGGCCAACGATACGCGTGTTTCCAGGGGATTGGGTGACCATTCGCGTACACAATCGGCTGCCGGAGGCCACAAGTGTACACTGGCATGGACTTGATGTGCCGAATCGCATGGACGGCGTGCCGGCCGTTGAGCCCTCACCTTATATAGAGCAAGGCCAATATTATGACTATCATTTTCAAATTGTAAATCCACCAGGTACACATATGTATCACACTCATGTTGATACCGCTTTTCAAGAGTTAATGGGTCTAGGTGGAGGCTTTGTCATTGAGGATCCGTACGAATGCAGCGCCCAGCGGGACTATTTCATTATGCTGCAGGAATTTCACCTAAAAGGCATGGAAAAAGGTTTCGTGAAGGCTGGGCATTATGAGTTGGAGACCATGACGGATGCCTTTAACTTTTTTACCATGAATGGTCGCTGCTTCCCGCATACATCCCCTTTACCCGTTCGATTTGGAGAGGAAGTGCGCGTTCGCTTTGGAAATATCGGGATGAACGCGCATCCCATCCATTTTCATGGGCATCAGTTCTGGGTTGTTGCTACAGATGGCAACGCTATAGCTCACTACAATCGAGAGCTGCGGAATACGATACTGGTGCCTAGCGGAGTCACCGTAGATATTGAATTTTCAGCGCAAAACCCCGGTGTTTGGCCGCTTCACTGTCACATGCCGCATCATACATCGAATAATATGACGAAGCCTACTGGCGGTATGTTTACGGTCGTTCAGTATGTGTAGGAGAGAATGGCTATAGTTATTTTATCCGCATAAGCCTCTTGACATTGACCCGTCTGAGTAAGTATTATGATCTCCATAATCAAATATTAAGTTATGATCAAAGACATGATTTTCTTCACGAACTGCCCAGAGAGAGAAGTATTAGCTGAAATCTTCTCCTGTTGCCGGTTGGAAATTACCCCTTTGTAGCTGTGACACTGAACCCATGGAGATAACCCCAAGGAAGTATGCGACACCGACTTATCCCCGATACCGGATACTAATAAGGACTTGCACAAGCAAGTCGAATTAGGGTGGAACCACGAGCTGAACGCACTCGTCCCTTTCTGGGATAGAGGCGTTTTTTTGCGTTCATAAATAATGGGAAAGGGAGGCATTGGCATGGAAATTGAAGTTATTTTACCAGACGGCACAAATAGGAGGTACGTACAGGGCACGACGATTGAACAAGTAGCTGAATCGATTAGTGCGGGTCTGAAGAAACAGGCCATCGCAGGCTTAATGAACGGCAAATTGGTTGATCTGCAGCAGCAGATTGCAGCGGATAGTCTCATAGAAATCGTCACGTTGGAAAGTAAAGAAGGGTTAGCGGTTTATCGGCATAGCACTGCTCATGTACTTGCGCAAGCGCTCAAACGCATCTATGGCATGCAAGCCATCAAGCTTGGAATTGGACCCGTCATCGAAGATGGTTTTTATTATGACATCGAAATCGATAAACCGCTATCCAGTGATGATCTGAGAGCCATTGAAGATGAGATGCACCAAATCATTCAGGAAAACATCCCGATTGTACGCCGAGTGGTCAGCCGTGAAGAAGCGATGGACACTTTTGAGAAGTCAGATGAATCCTACAAGCTTGAACTGATCCGCGATTTGCCGGAAGATGTTTTGATTTCGATCTATGATCAAGGGGAATTCTTCGACCTATGCCGAGGCCCTCATCTCCCTTCAACAGGACGGATCAAAGCTTTCAGACTGCTCCACGTAGCGGGGGCCTATTGGCGTGGAGACGCCAAGAACAAGATGCTGCAACGGATCTATGGCACAGCATTCCTGAAGAAAGCACAGCTAGATGACCATCTGCATATGCTCGAGGAAGCCAAGAAGCGTGACCATCGGAAGCTGGGGAAAGAGCTTGAACTCTTTATGTTCTCGGAAGAAGCGCCGGGTATGCCATTCTATTTGCCGAAGGGGATGATCCTCCGGAATGAACTTGAGAATTTCGCTCGAGAGCTGCAGCGTAGAAGGGATTATAACGAAGTGCGTACCCCTCTGATGATGAATAATCGCATTTGGGAGGAATCGGGACACTGGGATTACTATAAAGACAATATGTATTTTACGAATGTGGACGAAACGAAGTTCGCACTTAAACCGATGAATTGCCCAGGACACATGCTTATTTATAAAAATAGCTTACATTCCTACAGGGAATTGCCCATTCGACTTTCGGAGTTTGGTCAAGTTCACCGACATGAGTTTTCTGGAGCATTGAACGGGATGATGAGAGTGCGTACATTTTGTCAGGATGATGCCCATCTCTTCGTGTTGCCAGAACAAATTGAGGATGAAATCGGTCGTGTTATTGAGCTGATCTCACACGTGTATCACGTCTTTGGCTTCCAGTATCGGATTGAGCTGTCTACACGACCGGCTGATTACATGGGTTCAAGTGAGCTCTGGGATCAAGCGGAGAAATCTTTACAGGATGTCTTAGATAAAAGAGGGATTGCGTACCGTGTTAATGAAGGTGATGGCGCTTTTTATGGGCCTAAAATCGATTTTCATATCTTAGATGCTTTGAAACGAAGCTGGCAGTGCGGAACGATCCAATTGGATTTCCAAATGCCTGAAAAATTCGATTTAAGTTATATCGGGGATGATAATCTCAAGCACCGGCCAGTCGTGATACACCGGGCAGTGTATGGTTCGATTGATCGTTTTATTGGGATTTTGACTGAGCATTTTGCAGGAGCGTTCCCATTATGGTTGGCACCTGTTCAAGTTAAACTATTGCCGGTATCAGATCACTATCTGGATTATGCCTTCCAAGTGAAGCAATCGTTAGAGGAAGCGGGAATACGTGTGGAATTGGATGCGCGGGCTGAGAAATTGGGATATAAAATTCGCGAAGCCCAACTCGAGAAAGTCATGTACATGCTCATCCTTGGTGAAAAAGAACAGATCTCCGGCGGTGTCTCCGTAAGAAAAAGGGGAGAAGGCGATCTTGGAATAAGATCGCTGCCGGAGATTAGGGATCAAATCGCTTTAGAGATTGAGGCGAAGCAATAACGAGATCATTTGTCATACCACGGATTTAAATGAATCAACACTTCATCCACGTCACTGTGCTGATCCATAATGGATTTCTTGATCGCACGCGAGATATCATGTCCTTCTTGAATCGTTAGCTCCCCAGGGACAGAGATACGCGCATCGACCAAAATATAATGTCCATGCTCTCTCGCGCGAACACGATCAATACGCTTAACCTGAGGAACCGCTTCGATCAACGCAGTGAATTGCGAAAGCATGTGTTGATCGACGGTTTTTTCCATGAGGATGTCAAAGGATTCTTTCGCCATTTCTGCACCAAGCTTCAAAACTAATAGGGAGACGATAACTCCAGCCGCTGCATCGCCGTACGCCAGCCAGTGAACATCATAGGCTTTGCCTACAAACGCCAAGCCAATACCTACTACAGCTGCAAGCGAGGCGTAGACATCGGCCAAATGATCATGAGCTGTCGCAATTAAGCTTTTACTGTTGGTACTGCGCCCGATCCGCATTGTGTATATATAGAGAAGGTATTTCCAAACAACCGAAACGGCAGAAGCAATTAAGGCAATGATACTAGGCGCGCTAGGTTCGTGGAATAGAGCAGCCACCGCGTGGTATCCGATATAAAGCGCTGCAGTTATAAGGATAAATGCAACAAAACCCGAGCCTAGTACTTCGGCTTTGCCATGGCCATACGGATGATCTTCATCCGCTGGGAGCTTGGAAATACGCATAGCGCTAAGTGCAGCAATTGTTGCGATGATGTCTCCAGCGTTATGAACACCATCTGCTAGTAGAACCTCACTTTGAAAAATGAGACCAATAATAATTTTGATAATCGTTAATAAAATGTTACTGATGAGGGAGAGCCAAATGGCCCAAACCGAGGACTTGTTGTCAATGTGCATGAATGATGACCTCCTGCAGAAGTGTTTCCCGAAGGAAAAAAAATCCCTCGACCTATGGTCGGGGGATTTGGCTGATTTTTTTATAAGAATCTAGTAAACTATTAATATAGGGCATTTTCAACACTTCACTTTTCAGAAATATCTTTGTATAATACCACACATAATGAGAAATCACAAACCTCCAAATGTCTTGGAAAGGAAGTCGAGCGGCATGCGCGTACATGAATTTACAATTGCAAAAGATTTAGAGCGTAGCGATTTATCTGGCATTTCTGTGAAGTCATCTCATTTTATTTCGGATATCACACTCGACTTTCAGTTTGATGAGAAGCATCATAAGGTTGATGTGAAAAGTGTATTAGGTATGCTGCTAGTTCCCATCAAGGCAGGCACTACGCTGCGCTTGCTCACGAGAGGGAAGGATGAGGAAGAGGCTATGCACTTTATTTTTGGGTTATTTCAAATCTTTTGTTAAATGCTTGTTCGTATGCGCTTTCATTGTTGCGCAAAATGGGACCACTTTAACGCAAGACTGGAAAGAGCGATGAAGCGATAAAAGGGATAGAATCGGTGTGGAGACACGCTAGTAATTGCTGTTGGAGGTCATTAATCGATGAGTAGCTATCGGATTGTTGTTGTTGGATGTGGTGGTATGGCGAACGTATGGGTTGAAAATATGAAGGAAAGACATGGGTGTGAGATCGTCGCACTCGTTGATATTAAAGCGGAGTTTGCGCAAGCAATGGCTGATCGTCATGGACTAACTTGTGGCGTATATACGGATGTTGAAGCAGCCATCCGTGACAATGGCGCCAATCTGGTGCTGGATATTACAATTCCAGCGAGTCACTTCCAAGTCGGAAGCACCGCGCTTCGTAATGGATGTGATGTGCTTGGTGAGAAACCGATGGCAGCTACGATGGACGAGGCTCGGGAGCTTATTCAGATAGCTGATGAAGCAGGGAAATCACTAGCGGTTATGCAGAATCGTCGTTATGACGCCAATATTCGCGCGTTTCATGAGTTGATTCACTCCGGTACGATTGGCCGCGTTGGGTATGTTGGTGCGGACTTTTTCTTGGGGCCGCATTTTGGTGGCTTCCGCGATGCGATGGAAAGTCCGCTCATTCTGGATATGGCGATCCATACCTTTGATCAGGCACGGTTTATTACTGGAGCAGATCCCGTTTCGGTGTACTGCCAGGAATTTAACCCACCCGGTTCCTGGTACACCGGGAATGCCTCTGCGATCTGCATCTATGAAATGTCAGATGGCTCTGTGTTCTGCTACCGCGGCTCCTGGTGCGCGGAAGGTGCGCCGACCTCCTGGGAGGCGGCTTGGCGCGTGACGGGCGAGCAGGGCACCGCTCTGTGGGACGGTGCGGGCGCGCCGTACGCGGAGGTTGTTATTGCCGGCGATCAAGCCGGCAAGTTCCTGCGGGAGTTCACGCGCGTAGACGCGGACGTGAACTGGTCTGGTCGCAGCGGCCATGCCGGCTGCTTGGACGAGATGTTCGCGGCGCTGGCCGAAGGCCGCCGTGCGGAGACTGATTGCCGCGACAATATCAAGAGCATGGCGATGGTATTGGGCGCGCTGGACAGTGCGAAGCTGGGCCAGAAGGTCGACCTGCGCTCGTATTGGAGCCGAGCGGAGTAAGTGCGAGGCATGAGAAAAAGCCTACAACACACGGAATGTGTTGTAGGCTTTTCTGTATGTGAATTGCAGGTAAACCAAAGTAGCTAAAAACACTAGACAGACGATAACACCCCAGTAGGCACCTATTTCATGTGCTCAACTTACCAACTAAATGGAAATACTACAGCTAATTTCTCCACAATCACTTGAATTCGCAGATTAGATGGATTTCATACAGCTAATATTGCCATTATCGACGATTTTAAGATAATCGAGGCAAATTAGCTACAGGAAATCCAGTTAATTGTCACTTTCACAGGTTGGGAGTGAAATTAGCTGCAGGAAATCCAGTTATTCTAGGTGATGGGCGAGCGGGTGCGGCGCCGAATAGGATGTATGGAGTGGTTCGGGACGCCATCCATCTCCTAATGAATATCCTTCTTCTTAAACCGTCCACCCTTAACATCGTGAATATTTCCGATGGCTAGAAAGGCTTTGGGATCCAAGTCGTCGACGATGGATTTGAGCTTCGCTTCTTCCAGTCGTGTAATAACACTGAAGATGACTTTTTTATCATCACCGGTAAATGCGCCTTCGCCATTGAGATACGTAACTCCCCGACCCAGTCGGTTCGTAATTGATTCCCCGATTTTGTCATATTCATCGCTAATAATCCAAACGGATTTGGATTGATCAAGACCCTCAATGGTGATATCAATCATTTTAAAGGCAATGTAGTAAGCAATGAGAGAATACATGGCATGATCCCAACCAAATACAAAGCCTGCGCTGGCAAGTATGAAAAAGTTGAAGAACATAACAATTTCGCCAACCGAGAAAGGTGATTTTTTACTAAATAAAATAGCTACAATTTCTGTGCCGTCAAGTGATCCACCTGAGCGAATAACGAGTCCGACACCGATCCCAAGGATAACCCCACCGAATACTGCGGCTAACAAAGGATCGATCGTGATCGCTTGTACGGGATGAAGTAAGGTGGTACCAATGGACATCAGTATGACGGAGAACGTAGTTGAGAGGGCAAAGGTTTTACCAATTTGTTTATATCCGAGCAACACAAACGGTAGATTGAGTACAACTAGAAATATACCGATTGGAAAGCCGGATAAATGAGATAAGATGATGGAAATCCCTACGATGCCGCCGTCGATAATATGATTTGGAACTAAGAAAATTTCCAAGCCAATGGAAACGAGTATCGTACCAATAATCATAAAGAAAACTCTGCGTGCAAATTTTAATCTTGTTAATTTTCGATGCTGTGAATGTGCTTGAGCTTGTGTCTGTTCTGTACCAGTTGTTGAATTAGCCATGAAAGTTCCTCTTTTCCTCAATCATTCAATTTCGTTACTTATGAGTAAGAAGGAATGAGGCCCGCATAACGTGATGTGAATTTGAGGAAAGCAAGCAGGAGTACTTTCAGCTTTTTCCAGATTAGGCTAGCTAGAAATACGATGAAAACGACAAAAATCGTCATTTCATAGTGCTTGTGAAACTGGTCATGAAGGTGAATCTTATTTTCATAAACATGTATGATTTCCTTCGAAGGCGGCTGCTGTTGAATGGTCAAAACCTGAGTGGTATTGGCTGAAATGAGAACATCGGTATCGGCTATAGCATGGTTAGAAATAGGGGGTGTTAAAGGAAATACGAATAGTCCGAGAATCAGCCAGACCATGATTGTCCAACAGCATCTGCGTGTAAAAGGGTTCAGAGACATCCCCTCCAAACAATGTAAATCCAAATTTGCTTGAATTGTAGCACTTCATTTCCAATGAGTCAAACCCCGCTATAGTCGCAGTCGGATGTCACGATTTCCTCGTGTGAAACAGGACCATTTAGGCCTTTTCTGCATACATTAGTAGAATGAACCCAAGCAGATGAGGTGAAATTGTGCGCAATGTAATCGGAATTCTCCTAGATCGCAAAACTTATCTCGGTATTCTTCGGAGCCAAACCGGGTATGAACATATCGAATACTATAATAAAGCAGCTGCCCAACTAGGGATGACTCCATTTTACATGTGTTTAAAGCACGTGAGCACAAAGTCAGCCCTAGGTTTGTGTTATGAGAATAAAAAGTACACATTGAAGCGGCTGCCGATCCCAAAGGTCATTCATAACCGCGCGATGACGCTGTCACCTTTTTCACAAAAGAAACTAAATGACCTAGCGAAGACAAGCCAAGTTTTCAATGGTCAGAATAGACATGATAAGCTTCGTATCCATCGATTGTTACGTGCGAGTACCGAAAGCTCAGCCTTTCTACCTCAAGCTATGACTTACTCGCGGGACAATTTGGGGAAGGCAATGAGCCGATACGCGTCATTCTTTGTGAAACCTACCAATAGCTCTGTGGGAAAAGGTGTACTGAAGGTCACTGTGCTGCCAGATCAAATATGGCAAGTGTGGTGGGGGAAACAAATACCTAGGCAACTTGAAGAGCAGCAAGCAATTGATTTTATAGATGAGAAAGTCAGCGGACAATCGTATTTGATTCAAAAAGCGATTCCTCTTGCGTTGTATGAGGGACGTCCTTATGACTTGCGTGTATCTGTACAACGTGGTGATAAAGGAATTTGGAGCGTAACAGGGATAGCCGGGAAGGTTGCTGCGAATGGTCGCCATGTCACGAATCTAGCAAGGGGTGGAGAAGCCATGATTTGCGAGACGTTGTTTCTTAGTAATGGCTTCGACCCGGTTCTGAAAAGGGAACAGGTTGAAAAAGCAGCACTGCAGATCGCTGAAAGCTTAAGTCGGCAAATTCCCTCTATCTCGGATGTTGGGATGGATATTGGAATCGATGAGCAAGGAGCGATTTGGTTAATCGAAGTAAACGGCAGGGATCAGCGGTATCAATATAAGCATTTGAATTTGAATAAGACATTTTATCGCACGTATGAAACCCCCATGTTATATGCGAAATACTTGTTGAGCAAGTGAATCCAATCTAGCGCAAAGCAAGCAGAATACATGCGTCGAAAAGGTGGAGTTGGGATGTGAGTGAGCGAGTTCTCGTTATTAAAATGAATTTATTGCCGTGGTATAACGAGCTTGACGATCATTTGGAAGTATATCATTATACCTTTCCTGAAGTTGTTCGCGAGCGAATCCTGACATTCGGTGAGTTTCGAATCCTCTCCATTAATCGGTATCAAACGCGTTTAAGACGAATTTCTGAAAAAGCTTAATGCCATTTGTGCGTAGAAATTAGGTAAATGTGGCATAATTAGTATAGAAGCAATACCCGTAGAAGCAGGGAAATACCTGCTTCTTTTTGTGTACAGAAAATGAATTTGGCATTAGTGTTGCTTCATACCCCTATAAACAAGTAAAATAGAGGTGAAGCATTATTCGTTCGATGTAGGCTTTTACCCACAAGCAAATACAGGGTGTACAGGAAAAGGGGACATTTAAAGGTGAACGTTCATTTAAATTTTACAAACAAGGGCAAAGTGGTAATCGAAAATTTCAATAATGAGGAGCTCATTGAAATTTTTAGTCGTTATATTAACACGTTAACGAAGAAGTACGCAGTTGATATTACGGTACCTGCTGAAGCAAATCAGAATATCGTTCAAGATGGTTCATTTAAAGTTGTTCTTTCCAATGTACAATGCGATGTTGAGACTTTTTTCAAAGAGCTTGGGAGAGATATTAAAGTGCCCTTGAAGAAAAGAGCGGACGGTAAGTTGGAGAACGTGTTTAAAATTCAAGTGATCGATTAATTTACGGGGGCATGTATGCTTAGTTTAGACGAAAAGTTAGCAATTGCAACATCCTTCCCTGAGCTGCAGCGCAAGGATGTTTCACTGGGACGGATCAATTTCCATTATGTAGAAAGTGATTATGAGAAGACGACAGTTCTTTATCATCTTCACCCGAATGGAAATGGATTCGTGTATGCCGAATACATCCCAGGTTGTACGGTAGATGCGAAAGGTTTAATCAATATTCGGGATTATAGTGAAGACGAGCTTCGTGAGATTATTGCGAAGTCAATTCAGTCTTTAACTCGTAGCGGTAGTCCTAAAGCTTCAAAGACAGAGGAAGTTCTTGCCCCTCAAGAAGAAATTTGGGTGGATGAAGACGGAAATACATTGAGTGTTACTTTCGTGGAAGATTTATGGTATATCTACGCGGGAGAGAATCTCGATTGTGCCTTTGAGACGTATGAAGAGGTTCAGGAGTATTTGGAAGAAGAAGGTTTCGATAAGAAGTGATCTATGAACGTGCAGCCCTCCTTCGAGGGCTTTTTTATGTTATACTAGATGGAAAATCGTTCAAGTATTACGAATGTCAAAGGGGAAACAGACGTCATGAAATTTAGACCATGCATCGATTTACATAACGGGAAAGTGAAGCAAATTGTCGGTGAAACCTTGGGAGGCGAGGGACAGCCAGTCGTTGAGAATTTTGTATCCTCGTACGACTCTACTTATTATGCGGAGATGTTTAAAAGAGATCGTTTAACCGGCGGGCATGTGATCATGCTTGGCGATGGGAACAAAGAAGAGGCGCTAAGAGCGCTTGGGGCTTATCCTGGCGGCCTGCAAATTGGCGGCGGAATTCAGGCGGAGAACGCGAATTTTTATCTAGAGCAAGGGGCGTCTCACGTCATTGTAACTTCCTACATTTTCCGTGATGGACAATTGAATATGGACAATCTCGCGCGCATCGTTGCGGCTATTGGGAAAGAGAAATTAGTCATTGATCTAAGCTGCAAAGAAAAAGATGGCAAGTGGTATGTAGCTACCAATCAATGGAAACAGTTAAGTGATGTGGAATTAAATCAGGAGACGATTCAATTCTTTGAGCAGTATTGCGATGAATTTCTCATTCATGCGGTGGATGTCGAAGGGAAACAGAGCGGCATTCAACAAAGCTTGGTAAGCTCATTGGCACAGTGGGTCACGATTCCAACTACCTATGCCGGCGGTGCAAGATCGTTTGAGGATTTGGCGTTGTTTAGACAGCTTTCTCAAGGGAAATTAGATATTACCATCGGCAGTGCCCTTGATATTTTCGGTGGAAAGCTCTCGTATGATGAGGTTGTCCAGCAATTAAGCATCGCACTGTAGCGATAGTGTTTGTTCGCAAAAAGGATGTGTGCAATGGCACTTTGGCACAAGCTGTATTATTGGGGAATAGGTGTAATCCTTCTGTTAATCATGATAGGAGAGCTAGTTTGGCTGCCGGATCCGTTAAGATGGGGGTCTCGCTATTATTGGATAGACCTCATTGATCTATTGATTTATGCGATTGCGCTAGTTCCTATGCTATGGATGATAGCTGCACTGCTGCACCTCGCACAGTCACAAACACAGTGGTTGAAGGTATTTCGCGGCCTTATTAGTTTCATTTGTTTATTAAGTGTTGGTATCGTGATTTACATGCCCAAAAAGCTGGAATTCTCCGCTACCGTCATGATTCTTAGCCTACTGCTTATCGTTGTGGATATGATCCTGCACGAACGGAAGAAACGAAAGGTGCCACGCCAAAGTATGATCGTATTTGGTGTGACACTAGGTCTCTTATTGTTGATGCTGTGGCCAACGCAATACTTAGTGACCTATCCAGGTATCACGCTTAACATGAATCGTTATGCACAAGCCGAAGGCGGATCAAAGCATGGGGATATATCCGGTGTTCTTATTTTCGAACGACCAGCGTTTCCGATGGATTGGTTGTATGCGAAGCTTTTTAGAGACTACACCTTCGAGAAGATTGAAAATCTGGGCATGTCCATAGGCGAGTATAATCAAGAAGTCCGTACGATGAAGGAAGATGCGAACGCCGCAGGCAGCGCAATTGCCTTCCATAAAGTGGGACTAGGCAAAGGCATCCTATCGGAAGGTGTGCGGATCACTGCTGTCTTGCAAAATACGAAAGCTGCTGAAGTGCTGCAACCAAGCGATGTCATAACCGCATTGAATGGCCATCCGATCACAATGGTCTCAGAGCTAAGTGATCAGATGCATGGAATCAAACCCGGTGAATCCATCAAATTGTCTGTGCTACGTAATAAAGCGAAGGTCGAGTTGTCCGTTGCAACGCGTGCAAGTACAGACGACCCGACTCGTGCTTCAATCGGAATCATGATCGCTAATGAGCTCAGATACGATATCCCTGAACTCGTGACCTATCATAACTACTTGCTGCACGAAGGTGGACCGTCCCATGGCGCCATGCTGGCGTTAACGTTAATTGACCAACTTACACCGTGCGGTGTTACGTATGGTCATCACGTTGCAGGGACAGGCACGATAGAACCTGATGGCTCCGTCGGACCTGTTGGTGGGCTTGTGCAGAAAGCTTATACGGTGAGCCGAACGAATGCGGATGTGTTCTTTGTACCGATCGCTAATGAAGCGGATGCGAGAAAGGGTGCAGGCGATCTGCGTATCGTACCCGTTCGAACGCTAGATGACATGTTGAACTGGCTGAAGGCCAATCCTAAGGTTGGGGCACCAGCTTGCTCACCATAATTCAATCGAGTTAGTCTCTGGCTGCTTCATATAGCTTTCGGGCAACGAGTTTGGGCTCGTAAATCGCGGTTGTCATATGATCGCCATGCAGTTGAATGAAGCGAAATAGGCCCAATCGACTAGACATGTGCGGATGCCAACCATAGTTAGGATCGCCTAATGGAATCACATTATCTTCCATGAGGTGTACGTAACTTTTGGGAATAGGAAGGCTATAAAATTTCTTCAGATCTAATTTCTCGAATAAAGGACCTGCCGGCTCGGGGAAAGCTTTTTTGTAGATCTGTTGGGCTTGGCTAAGGCTGGCCAGATTGGTGAAGGCTTCCCTAAAAAAGTCAAAAGGCAGCGTAATCGTATTGTTTTTGGAGCTTGCGTTAAGCTGCTTAAAATTGTCTACGACTTGTGGTGGTAATTCATCAGCAAGCATTTCGCCATCTTTGAGGACAAAAGCATTGAGAAAAACGAGTCGCTTCAAGCGATCGGGTACTAGCTCCGCTACTTTTTGGATCACTGAACCTCCAAAACTATGGCCAACAAGGACGACGTTGTGCAGCTTATGCGAAATGATGAAATCCGCAACAGATTTGCTTATCATCCCATGGGTCACATTTTTATTCGGGTCAGCGCCGTGTCCTGGAAATTCAGGAACGTAGACGGTATGGCCTTTTTTGCTTAGCTCAGCTGCAACGCCTGCCCAGAAGCTGGCATCCGCCCAGGAACCATGAACAAGAACGAAGGTAAGCGGCTGTTCTTTTTCACGGAAGGATGAGTCATCCTCTTGGATCCAAGGGATTGGCATATAGGGCCAATTCGTAGGCATATACGGTAGTTGATAGGGGTTTGGCCATGAAGTGTCGGGATTTGAGTAATTCTCATTCAGGTATGTCATTGTGGTCTTCCTCTCGCGTATTGATGTATTACTATATGCCCAGAAGACATATGTGCGATTAGAATTTGAAATCGAAGGGAAGTTGGTCCACGAATGGCTCATATCGAGCAGAATATGTACCGATTTAGTGAAGCACCCATTTGGGAGCTGCAGCGTGCTTATTATGAGGAGCAAGGGATTACGGCTTGGCAAAGCGGAGATGTTCCACAATACATAACAAGTAATCGGGTAATGGCCATTTCTTATGCGGAAATGTTGTTTGCTTTCCTGCAAGATCGAGCTCGAATGGGGCAGCTGACGGAGTGTGTGATGATCCTAGAACTGGGAGCAGGTTCGGGACAATTCGCTTTTTATGTGCTCCAGGAGTTAACGAAGCTTACACGAACAGCAGGCATACCACTGCCACCATTTCGATATGTGATGAGCGATTTGGCAGAGAAAAATATCGCGTTCTGGCGACAGCATACCTGCTTAGCTCCTTTTGTGGAGCTGGGGTTGCTTGATTTTGCCAAATTTGACGCGGTGCAGGATAAAGAAATTCAATTATTACACGCAGGTGAGCGCATCGGAGCAGGTGATATGATGCAGCCTCTAGTGCTTCTGGCGAATTACTTTTTCGATAGCCTGCCACAGGAATTAATTTATGTCGAAGATGGGCAGGTGTATGATTGTCGGATTTCGCTGCAATTTCCAGAGGGCGCATCTGAGCTGAGTGCTTCCCAGCAGCTGAAAGAGGTAGTTGGAAGCTATCATTATCAGCGGGACCAAGGTTATGACGATGATTCCTATCCATACCGAGATCTATTAAATGTGTATCGTGGGCACGTATCTGATTCTCATATTCTTTTGCCCGAGGTAGGCTTGCAGTGTTTAACGCGTTTGAAAACATGGTCGCGAGACGGCTTCCTGCTGCTCACGGCTGATAAAGGGGATCACCGCTTAGAAAGCTGGGAATACAACGAGCCGCCGAAGCTCATTCATCACGGCAGTATTTCATTAACGGCGAATTATCACGCATTAAGCTATGTGTGCGAAGCGCAGGGAGCCCTGCCACTGTTCACGAAACATCCTTATACCTATTTAAACATTGGATGTATTCTTAATCTCTCAGAACCTGTCCATTATGGATTAACACGACTAGCCTACGAGAGGTTTGTGGAACAATTTGGTCCCGATGATTTTTTCAATTTAAAAGAAGCTTTTGATTCGCAGATTGCGAATAAGTCTATGCCTCAACTTTTGGCCTTGTGGCGCTTAAGTGGCTATGATACTCAGTTTCTGCTGCCTTGTACCAAACGCCTCATGGATGTAATTCCAGATTGTGGGGAACATGAATGGATGGCGCTTCAGCAAGGAATTGAACGAATGTGGGCACATTATTATCCAATGGATGACAATACGGATGTTGCGCTAGCTTGTGCGATCTTGTTATATCAAATGGAAATGTATCAGGAAGCAATCCCTTACTTCGAACACACACAGCCTAAGCTGGCAAATGATGCGACTGTTCTCTATGAGATGGCGGTGTGTTACTACGAGTTAGGGCAGGATGATGCCGCAAGGCGATTTGCTGAGCGAACGATCTTGGTATCACCTGAACATGAGGAAGCAGTTGCTTTGCGTGAGTTGTTGGATTCGCTTGTTTGATAAAAAATGTGAGTTGTTGCAACAATCACGTTGCTCTCAACGTTAGGAAGGTATCCATATCAAATGGTGCTAAATGCCAACCAATTAACGAGGAGGAGTTCATTCATGAAAAAAATAGCAGCACTAAGTTTAACTTTTCTTTTGGGTAGTAGTTTGACCTTCGGTTCCGCTTATGCGTTCTCAGACTTAGAAGAGGGACAAGCAACTGCGGTTCTAGCTTTAAAAGACCGAGGTATTGTCAGTGGTTTTGATAACGAGCACTTTGTACCGAAGGGTAAAATCAGTTATGCACAAAGTGTCCAAATGATCGTCAAAGGTCTGGACCTCAACTTGGATAATATGCGCTTCATTAAGCAACCATTAGCATCCGATAGCTATTCGAATATCCCGAATGATTCTTGGTATGCCGATGCGTTCATTATTGCGCATTACCACAATCTGGACATCCCTAAGGATGTCAATCCGAATGCTACGATAACTCGCGAACAATTCGGTAATTTGCTCGTAAAAGCACTTGAGACCAAAGGTCAATTTCCACTGGTGAAAATGTATATCCCAATCAAAGACGAGGATCAGCTTACCGTGGATTACCAAGGTACGATTCAAAGATTGCTGCTCTACAAAATAACTGCTCTGGATGGGAACGGCAAGTTCAATCCCAAAAGCGAACTAACAAGAGGAGAGGCGGCGAACTGGCTGTACAACGCCATTCGTGTGCTAGAGACACATGTGAAACCACCACAAGTAGAAGAAGTCACCGTATCGGTTGAAAAAGTGAACGATGATGTGAACAAAGTAACGCTATCCAGAGGTATCAAGCCGAATCCTGGCTACGGGATTGTCATTGATAGCATCGAGTTCCAGTCGGGTAATCAAGCAATCGTGAAGTACTCGTTGAAGGAGCCACAACCTGACATGATGTATGCACAAGTCATGACAGAGGCGAAGGCAGTGACTTATGTGTCTTCGAATTATGAGGTGAAGACTGAAGCTAGCAGGCTGAAATAATGAAAAGAAATGCTGTCATCCGATGAGGGATGGCGGCATTTTTTTGTGCTTTTGCCCCCCTGTATTCGAACTGTGCAAGCTCGTACTCTCTCACATAGAATATAGCATCCTCTATCAGACGGGTGGTGAGAGATATGAAAACAATCAACTATTACACGTTGGCATTAGGCTTATTGGGTGCGGCCAAATTAATTTTGGACGCATTTGGCATGGACTTGATAACTGATGATACAGCGAATGCCATTGCCAATGGTGTTGCTGCAATATTATCTGTAATTGGCGTTTACACGAACCACCAAAAAGAGGAGTAATTCCGAACATCCTCCACACCTTTGACACCGATATTTGCCTAGTTGAATATCGTATTGCACAGAAGTGATTTTCATAACGGAGGCGTCAATCGTGGGATACTATGTTCAAGTCGAAAATGGTGTGAAATTGTTTATCGAAGATGTTAATCCAAAAGGGACGAAGACCATCCTGTTTATACATGGGTGGCCTTTGTCACATACACAATTTGAATATCAATTTAACGTGCTCCCCGGACTGGGATATCGCTGTATTGGTATGGACTGGCGGGGATTTGGGCAATCGGATAAACCGATGGATGGCTACACGTTCGATCAACTGGCGGATGACCTGCACGTCGTGATACAAGCGTTAAAGCTGGAAGGGATTACGCTTGCAGGCCATTCGACAGGCGGCGCAATCGCGATTCGTTATATGACCAGACATCAGGGCCATGGCGTGTCGAAGCTAGTGCTGATCGATGCAGCTGCTCCCACGGGGTTTACCAACGAAACAGCGGCAAAGTTTCTGCAGGAGAATGCCAATGATCGCGCAAATATGCTGCAAAGTGTAACGAATACGTTCTTCTTTCAGTATATTACGGAGCGATTCTCGGATTGGTTCTTCCAAATGGGCTTAGAAGCAGCTAGTTGGTCAACCGCGGCGGTTATTCGATTGCTGCGGGATGAGAATGTGGCTGCAGATCTAGGACGAATTGAAGTACCGACCTTGATTGTTCACGGGATTCATGACAAAGTGATACCGTACCAGCAAGCGGTTGAAATGAATAAACGAATTCCTAACTCGCAGCTAACACCGTTTCATTACAGCGGGCACGGCGGTTTCTGGGAGGAACGAGATCGGTTTAATTATATACTCACGCAGTTTATAGGTTGATTGCTAAGTGAGTGATTAATTAATACGGGATATAAAGGTAAGCCTCCCTAGTTGGGGGCTTTTGGTCGTTATCGAGAGGAGTTTCTTTGTTTATATATAGACTATCAAAAGATTTGTCTCTTAGGTGAAGGTTCATTATGATGGGAGAGAAGAGATTCTCGTTCAAGTGTTTAACACCATCGTCTACAATATCACTCAAATTGGCTTGGAGGTTGTTTCAATTATGAATCATACTACATTACGAATTGGTATTATTGGTATTGATTCCTCTCATGCACCAACGTTTACACAATTGTTAAACGAAACGGAGCATCCATTTCATGTTGCAGGTGGTAAGGTAACGATTGCTTATCCCGGTGGTTCGCCAGATTTTGAGATGAGTTACTCCCGCATAGGTGGGTTTACGGAGCAGCTTCGCGATTATTATGGCGTCCAAATTGTCGATTCTCCGGAAGAAGTAGCTGAAAAATGTGATGCCATACTCATGACCTCTGTTGATGGCCGTATTCATCTGGAACAATTCCGCCGAGTAGCCGCTTACCGTCGTCCTATTTTCATTGATAAGCCTATGGCTGTTTCTTCAGCGGATGCACGTGAGATCCTAGTCTTAGCGAAGTCACATAATATCCCGATTATGAGCTGTTCTTCTCTTCGCTACACGGAGGAATTGACGATTACCTTAGAAGATTCGGTTAGCAGCAAAATTATCGGAATGGATTGCTACGGTCCAATGGCCTTACAACCGACACAACCAGGATTGTTCTGGTATGGTGTGCACACGGTGGAGATGCTTTTTAGATCACTAGGCAAGGGTTGCCTTAAAGTAAGTGCTGTAACGACGGAGGATCATGATGTCATTACTGGCGTGTGGGAGAATGGCGTGATTGGCACGATTCGGGGCAATCGGAAGGGCAACACACAATTTGGTGCGCTGCTGCATTTTGAAGCCAATACGCAATTTATCGATGTATATAAACATCCGAAGCCGTATTACGCCAGCCTTTTGGAAAAGATTATGACAATGTTTGTGACGGGAGCGCCAGATATCGATGAGGATGAAACGTTGCAAATTATTCGCTTCATGGAAGCCGCAAATGAGAGTCGTGAAACGGGACTTACCGTATATTTATAGGTAATTGAAACATGGTTTGGGTGGGGGAACTCACCTTGCCAATTTGGGCACGCATTCGATTGATAAAATCAGCGGCGCCTAGGAGAAGGTGGATGTGCCTCCGATGGAAACGCCATTTGAGTTACAGTATAAGGATTTGCTGATAGCGATTGAGGCAAAAAGTGAAACAAGTTGTCCTCCATAGTATGAGCGAAGTGTGATCGCAGTGCTAGAGGCAGTGTATCGTTCTTCGGGGACAGGCGTGGAACAATATCTATAGGTGGAAATGAGAAATAGCTGGAAAATCTCCAGCTATTTTTTGTCATTTCTGCGCTTTGTGGAAAATAACTGGAAAATATCCAGTTATTTTCGATGATACTAGCTGATTCAGCTTAATATCGTAAAAATAGCTGCATGTTTTCCACGTAATTGGTAATTTGGCGCAATTTCCGTGAAATTAGCTGTACTTTATACAGTTAACTGTTGAAGGACGAGGCGGGGACTCGTCTCCCATTGCAAGATCAGAGACAAGAGCTATACAGAAGAGCCTATTTAGACGAGCTGCCCCGAGCAAGTTCCTTGCGTACGATCGGGGCAACCTTCGTGCCTAACAGCTCAATCGCATGAAGCATTTCACGATGCGGCATCGTACCGACGTTGAGATGGAGGAAGAAGCGGGTAACGCCTAGGTTTTTGCGCAATAGCAGGATTTTCTCAGCGACATACTCCGGATCGCCTACATAGAGAGCGCCGCGAAGACTGCGAGCAGCGTCGAAGGTAGCACGATTGTAGGCTTGTCCCCAACCGCGTTCGCGTCCGATGACGTTCATTTGTGCCGCTGTTGGTTCGTAAAACAGCTCAGCTGCCCTCTCACTCGTATCACTCACAAAGCCATGAGAATGTGTTGCAATTTGTAAGGTTTCTGGATTATGACCTGCTTGTCGGGCGGCTTGTTTATACAGTGCCACAAGAGGGGCGAAGCTCTCTGGCATTCCGCCAATGATGGCAAAAGCGATCGGCAGCCCCAAAATCCCAGCACGAATCGCAGATTCCGAATTGCCGCCACTGGCGATCCAGACGGGAAGCGGGCTTTGAACGGAGCGTGGATACACGCCAAGATTCGGGATGTCCGGACGGTGAGTACCTTGCCACGAGACCTTTTCGGATTCACGGATTTTCAGCAGTAAAGCCAATTTCTCCTCGAATAATTCATTATAATCGTCAAGACTATATCCGAACAGTGGGAAGGATTCGATGAAGGAGCCGCGACCTGCCATGATTTCGGCCCGGCCATTCGAGAGCCCATCCAGTGTTGAGAATGCTTGATAGACACGAACCGGATCATCGGAGGAAAGTACAGTGACCGCACTTGTGAGTCGAATATTCTTGGTTACCGCAGCGGCGGCTGCCAAGACGATTGCAGGAGCAGTACCTGCATAATCAGCACGATGATGCTCGCCAATCCCATATACATCCAAGCCGACTTGATCGGCTAATACGATCTCCTCAACGGCATTGCGAATCCGTTCAGCGTGGCTCATTATTTGACCTGTCGCGGGATCAGGTGTTGTTTCCAAAAATGTACTAATGCCTATTTCCATTGTTGCTGCTTGTACAGACATCTACGTTCGCCTCCAAGAAAAGTAATGACTATATTGTCTCATGTGAGGAACGAAGGGACAAGTTTTAATGGTACGAAGGATGTTTCACCGCCAATATTGGACTTCTCAGCCCTATAAAACAGCCAAATCAAGTTCGCTAAGCCGCTGAGGTTCAGCGATTAATTGCATTTCGGATATTTTACCATTCGTCATCGAGAAAGGTGTTCTTCTTTCATTATGCGCAAACGTAGGCAGGGATATTTTGGCATGTATTGAATATAAGAAGGGTGAACAGGGAAGGGGATATACAATGATTGAATGCCCATGGTGCCAAGAACACGTGCAGCTGATTAATGACGTTTGTCCTGCTTGTAAGCAGGAGGTATTTACGAACCATTTGCATCATAAGTGGGATGAAAGTGATGTTGAGGAGTTAGCCGAGCAAGAGGAAAACCATGATCTGAGTTTGGAAGTGAAGATCTCACATCATTTTACATGCAGTAAATGTAAGCATGATACTTGTCGTATCAAAGAAGTGGCGATGACAGGGACGGGAATAAGCAAGTTGCTCGATATTCAGCACAATCATTTCATATTTGTCTCGTGTATGAATTGTGGTTTTGTAGAAATCTATGATCCGAATGTGTTACATAGCAAGAATGCAGGTACTTTAGGAACCATTTTGGATATTTTATTTGGAGGATGAGACTTAGATGACGCTTATTGGACTTATACGACATGGGGTAACAGATTGGAATACAGCAAGACGTATACAAGGACATACGGATATTCCTTTAAATGCTGATGGGCGGAAACAAGCGGAATTACTTTCTAAACGAATGGTAGATGAGGAGTGGGATTTCATCTACGCCAGCGATTTGGGACGAGCGCTAGAAACAGCGGAGTTTATTGGACAAGTGAAGCAATTGGAAGTGAAAACGGATCCACGTTTGAGGGAAATGTATTGTGGACAGATGGAAGGAACAACGCTGGAAGAACGTGTTGCAAAATGGGGAGAAGACTGGTCCCAACTAGATTTAGGAATGGAGACGCATCAAGCTATTGCTGCGCGAGGGGTGAGCTTCATTCAGGAGATGCTTGAGAACCATCCGAATCAGAAAATTTTAATCGTAAGTCATGGTGGATTACTTGGACTGACATTAAAAGATTTGATCCCACATGAAGATATCGAGGAACATTTGGATAACACGTCTGTTACGAAATTACGCCATACTGAGAATCGCTGGGAATGCTTACTTTATAATTGTATAGCGCATTTACGAACGGAGCCGAACTCCTAGAAGTTTAATAAAGCTCTGTATGCGAATAAGAGGTTAAATGCAGTTGTTCTTGGAGGCGTATAAACCCCATGCTAATTTACCAAACAGAGACACTAATCGTTCGCGAACTCGAGCTCAACGATAAGGTTTTATTAGTTAAATGGCTGAATGATCCCTTGGTTTTAACTTATTATGAAGGCCGAGATAGCCCTCACGATATGGATAGGGTGAATGAGCATTTTTATCAGGAAGATTCGGCGGTCAGATGCATCATTGAATTTCATCATCAGCCGATCGGATATATTCAATTCTATGAGCTGGGTGAAGAGGAACGTCTCGAATATGGCTTTAAAGACCCAACTGAGAAGATCTACGGAACGGACCAATTCATAGGAGAAACCGCATATTGGGATAAGGGGATCGGAAAACAGCTCGTAACGTCAATGCTGGATTATTTATTGAGTGTCAGGAAGGCGGATCGTGTTGTGATGGATCCGCAGCAATGGAATGTTCGAGCAATCTCCTGCTATGAACGTTGTGGCTTTACGAAAGTGAAGGAATTGATTGCACACGAGATGCACGAAGGTCAGCTTATGGACTGTTGGTTAATGGCTTACTCGCGGATAACGAAGATCAGAGATGAAGAAAGAAAATATCATGAAGCTTGCTATGAGAACTATAGGTTATTTGAAGAAGGCTCATGGCTGGCTAAGCCTGTGAAAACAGTCATGGAGCAATTGGCCCATTTCGACGCTTATGAAGAAGTGACAGTTCTGGATCTGGGGTATGGGGTTGGACGGAACAGCATTCCGATGGCGCGAGATTTGATCCCGCGAGGCGGGAAAGTTGTCTGTGTAGACATCATGCAATCTGCCATTACTAAGCTGCTAGCTTACAGTGAGCAGTTCGGTGTTCATGATCAGATTGAAACGCATGTATCAGACATAGGAGACTATGTAATTCCACCTGAAGCCTTCGATTATATCGTCGCGGTATCGACGCTAGAGCATGTTGACTCCGAACAAACCTTCAAGCAAGTGCTGACAAGGATTGGCCAAGGCACTAAAGTTAATGGGGTTAATTGTTTGATTATCAATTCGAATCTGCAGGAGATTGATGCGCTGACTGGTGAGGAAGTAACACCTTCTATCGAACTGAATCTTACGACGGATCACTTACAATACCTTCTGAACAATCATTATGTTGGTTGGGACATTGTATTCACGACAATAAAGAAGTTATCATTTAATATTGAGCGGAACGGCAGACAGATACTGTTGAAAACTGATTGTTTAACCTACGTCGTTCGAAAAACTTAGTGGAGGTTTCATGTATGCACCCTATCCTCAATGAAATTGGCACTGTTTTTATCCCCGTGCGGGACATTGCACGAGCACGTGACTGGTATTGTGATCTGTTGGGTGTCACTAATGATGGAGAGATCCTTCACGGACATTTGTATGTGCTGCCTATGAAGGGAACAAGTATCGTGCTGGATAGCAAGATATTCGCCGAAGATCATATTTTCAAGGCACCCGCTTTTCATTTGAATACCAAAGACATCGAGGCTGCTTATACATATTTGCAGGAAAAAAATGTGGAGCTAGTGACTGGCATTGAGCACGGGCACTGGTTTAATTTCAAGGATCCTGATGGGAATATGCTTATGATATGTATGTGTTAGTGCCCCGCGGTTACACTACAAGGGGGAAAGGAGCTTCATTCCATGGAGTTGGAAAGCGTCTATGTTACGTATAAACAGCTATTATTTTCTGTTGCGTACCGTATGTTGGGCTCGGTATCCGATGCGGAAGATATGCTGCAAGACATGTTCATCACGTTGCAGAAGACAGACACAGAGCATGTTACGAATCTGAAATCGTATTTAGTCAAAATGGTGACCAACCGCTGCTTGAATTTCTTGAATTCAGCTAGCAAGCAAAGAGAAACCTACATAGGCTCGTGGCTGCCGGAGCCCAAAGTGACCTCATCCCGCGAGGATCCCATGGGAAGTCTGGTACAAGAGGAAACGATATCCTATGCGTTTCTAGTCTTGCTCCAAGAATTATCCGCTGTGGAGCGGGCGGTCTTCGTGCTCAGAGAAGTGCTCGGTTACGAGTACGATGAGGTCGCCGATATGGTCCAGAAGACAGAAGCTAACTGTCGCAAAATTTATAGTCGCGCGAAAACCAAAATTAATCTAGCTTCTGAGGAAGATGAAATCACGTTAGGTGAGACGGAGCCTCTCGTCAAGAAATTCCTTCACGCGGTAGAAACGGGGGATTTCCAAGATTTCGTCACACTGCTAATGGAAGATGCTGTTATGGTTTCAGATGGAGGCGGGAAAGTTCGCGCCGCTATACAACCGATCTACGGGAAACAACGGATTGCTGCGTTTTTCGAAGGTGTCCGGGCCAAAGGGGCGCTGCAGGGGAATTGGCAGCCTACAACTTTCAATGGTCAGACTGGACTTGTACTCATGCTGGATCAACGACCTCAAATGGTTATCTTGTTTGAACTAGCTTTTGGTCAGCAGCAATCAAGCCAAATGTACCTAATCCGTAATCCAGATAAATTGCATCATATTTATTCTTTGCAATAATGTCACAAAACTTCAATCTCATTTGTCTTATTAGCGTAGAACAAAAATAGAGATAAATGTGGAGGAGATTTCGATGGAAGTTAGAATTCAGCACGGTAAAGTTAACCCTGAGGCTTACCAAACGATGATGAAACTAGAAGGATTCATTAAGGAAAGCGGCTTAGATGGAACCCTTTATGAGTTTATTAAGATTAGAGCTTCTCAGATCAATGGCTGTGCATTTTGTCTAGATATGCATACGAGTGCGCTTCGTAAAATGGGTGAGACCGAGCAACGTATCTACTTGCTCAGCGCATGGCGTGATGCCCCAATTTATAGTGAGAAAGAAAAAGCAGTGTTGGAATTAACAGAAGCCGTAACTAATATTTCAGCTTCAGGTGTTCCGCAAGAAGTATTCGATCGCGTACGGAAGCATTTCGACGAGCGTGAGTTTGTAACACTGATCATGGCGATCAATACCATTAATTCTTGGAACCGCATCGCGATCTCGACAGGGATGTTCCCAGGGTGTATGTAAGATTATACTTTTTACAATAGATAGCAGTACGTTTAAGTCATGGATGGGGAAATTCCTATTCGTGGCTTTTTTCTTCTTGAAATGGATGGAAGGATGCTATAAAATAAAATTGTGCCCGAGCACGGAAATATACTTATAAGCAAAGGCAATTCGAAAAAAGTCGATTGGCTTTATTTTTTATCCAATTACGTGCCCGAGCACGGAATTGAAATTCCTACATTTTACAATGATAAAAGGAGGCGTTACCATGGCGATTGTTGTCCAGAAAAGAGACTACAGCATCACTGGACAGGAAAGCAAAAAAGCACAAGAACGCGGTTTAGCAGGTGCAGAGTGGTATGCAAGTCCCATCCCCCGCGCGAAGATGAAAGAGCTCATGAAACGAAAGGATGGACCAGCGATCCGGGACACACTTATCTGGTTTGGAGCGTTACTCGGATTCGGCTATCTGGCGTTCCTGTCTTGGGGAACGTGGTGGGCGGTTCCTGCTTTTTTCGTGTATGGCGTGCTATATGCTTCACCTGGCGATTCGAGGTGGCATGAGTGTGGTCATGGGACGGCATTCAAGACCCCTTGGATGAACGATGTTGTCTATCAGATCGCTTCGTTCTTCGTCTTGCGTTCGGCAACACCATGGCGTTGGAGCCATGCGCGGCATCATACCGATACGATTATTGTCGGCCGGGATCCAGAAATTCTGACAGAGAGGCCGCCGATTTGGAAAATCATCATGATGCAAATTTTTCATTTGTACGGTGGACCGATCGAGATCAAGCGATTTGCTCTGCATACGATTGGCAAATTGGAAACGGCTGAGATGGACTACATTCCAACTTCGGAGTTTCCGAAAGTATTTCGTGAAGCACGCATCTACATGCTCATTATCCTTGCCGTTGCGGGAGCTTGCCTATTCATGGGGAGCCTGCTCCCTGCCATGTTTATATTCTTACCCTCCTTCTATGGAAATCTGATGGTACTTCTTTTTGGGATGACCCAGCATCTTGGACTTTATGAGGATGTACTGGATCACCGACTGAACACACGTACGGTTCGGATGAATCCGATCTTTCGATTCCTGTATTGGAACATGAATTATCACACGGAGCATCACATGTTTCCGATGGTACCGTACCACGCGTTACCTAAACTGCATCAAGAGATGAAGGACGATTGCCCGACGCCTCGCACGAGCTTGTGGGCTGCTTTGAAAGAGGTAGTGATTGCGCTGCGTTTACAAAAGAAGGATCCCTCTTATGTAGTTGTGAAGCCACTCCCCGTAAACGCTAGACCTTATTATTTTGGCAATGGTATCGATAAGGAACACTCTGACTTAAGGAGACTACCATCATGATTAGCGAATGGATTGAGGTATGTGCGATAGATGAACTAGATGAGGAGGATGTCATTCGATTTGATCATGGGGATGCGACATTTGCTATCTATCGGAATGCGGAGGGCCAATTTTTCGCCTCGGACGGTTATTGTACCCATGAGAAAATTCATCTTTCGAACGGTTTAGTAATGGGGAACATCATTGAATGTCCGAAGCATAATGGTCGATTCGATATTACGACGGGGGAGCCGAAGCGCGTGCCTGTGTGTGTAAAGCTCAAAACGTATGCCGCGAAAGTAGAAGCAGGTAAGGTGTTCATCCAGATCACCTAAGAGAGTGCCCGATTGTGAAAAGCAGCTCCGCGGACTTGATCACAGACCTATTTTCGATCATACTAATAACGTGCCCGCGCACAATTCATTTCGAATGGAGAACGGTATGAGCATTACAATTAGGGAAATTGCACTGCAAGCTGGTGTATCCAGAGGTACTGTAGACCGCGTGCTGAATGGAAGGTCTGGCGTAAAGCCAGCAATCAGGGAACGTGTACTTGCCATCGCAGATGAGCTTAAATATGTACCCAACGTGGCCGCTAAAGCCCTTGCTTTTAATAGAAAACCCATACAAATAGGTATCGTGATGCCTCCGAAGGAAATCTCATTTTTTGATGACATTCGCAAAGGCATTCATGCTGCGGAAGATGAGTTAAAAGGGCTAGGTATATGCTTAGAATATGCGTATATCAATAATGAACAGCTAGATGATGGTGCGAAAGCCATCCAAACGCTGATTGCTAATGGCGCAAGTGGCATTCTATTCTCAGCCATCGATGATGAAGCGAACCGAGCAAGCATTGATACGGCGATTGAGCAAGGGATTCCCGTAGTTACCTTTAATTCGGATATTGAAAACTCGAAGCGGAGCTGCTTTGTTGGTCAGGATCTTGGGAAAAGCGGTGAAATCGCTGCGGGTCTCATGTCCCGTATGTTCAAGGGCAAAGCGAAGGTGCTAGTTGTCGTAGCGAACATGAAATTCCATGCGCATCGCCTACGGGCTCATCATTTTAAGGACAAATTAGTCCAAACTGGGATTGAAGTTGTTGGTGTGATTGAAGGGTACGATCGCTACGAGGATACATTTCGCAAATTGAATGATGCACTGAAGATGTATCCGGATTTGGATGGCATTTATATGGCGACAGGTCATGCTGGTGCTTGCATCGATGCGGTTAAATTGGCTGGAAAAGGCGGTCAGCTTCGCATTGTGTGTAATGATTTGATGCCTGAAGTGGAGCAGGGACTGCGAGAAGGGTTAATTGATTTTACGATTATGCAAAATCCGATTCAACAAGGGTATCGTTCCCTAAGGATTTTGTACGATTTGATTTTTACGGGAAAGAAGCCGGATAGTGAATATCAGTATACCGAAACTAGCATATTGATAGCGGAGAGCCTCTAACTTGGCATGAAAGGATGCTGCACAATGAGTCGTTATGCTGTGAACCAGGTTCAGGAGTTGGGATACACGTTGTTAGAGTTAGTAGATTCCGAAGGGGATGAGAGAGCTAAGATAACGCCTGATTTTGGCGCTAATTTACTTTCGTATATGTGCAAGAATATCCCGATCATTGTGCCACCGAGCAGCTTGCAGCCATTCATCGATCATCCTAGCTCACATACGATGTATGGTACACCGATCTTATATCCTCCGAACCGCATTAAGAATGGGACATTTACCTTCCAAGGTAGGGCATATAGCTTACCGCTGAATGAGCCGCCTTATCATCATTTACACGGTGAAATTTCGCATAAATCGTGGCATATCGTAGAGATGGGTGCTGCAGACCAGAATGGTGCTTACGTGACTTGTCAGTTCGACTTTGCGGAGCATCCGGAAATCATGAATTATTTTCCCCATCCCTTGTTATTTCGTGTCACACATCGGTTATTCGAAGGACGTTTGACCACGCAGATTACGGTTGAAAATAAAGGGAATGACACGGCGCCATTTGCGCTTGGGCTGCATCCGTATTTTGCCACTCCGTTCGCTGGGGAAGAAGCTGTGTTAACCGTACCTGCGATAGAGGAATGGCCGGTTACGAACTTAGCTTTCGTGAAAGGGCCACCAACGGAGACGGATTTCTGTAAAAGCTTATCAGGTGGCATTTCCCTTGCCGAATATCCCCAACTCGGTTGCTCACTAGTAACGCTTGGGGATGATCGAACATGCCGCTTCATCATGAAGGAGGCCGGCTATCGCATTGCGTACCAGATCGATCCGATGTTTCCGTTCGCTGTCTTTTTTAAACCGGATTGGACAGATGCTTTCTCAATCGAACCTTACACGTATGTGACGGATGCGTTTAATCTCCCCTATCCGCCTGAGCAGACGGGGGCAAGGGGAATTGCTCCTCAGGAAATTATCCAGGTATCAACGGCAGTATGGTTGGAGTTGCTGTAGTGTTAATGTGGAGCGGTATGATGAAAAGGAGCCTTTCACGATGTGAAAGGCTCCTTTTTTCTGTGCCTGCTTCCGCTTATAGCGCGGCTTCTTACTGTAGTGATGAAAAACATCACTACAGATCAAAAAAAGCAGTGCCAGCATGAGTTTAAGATCTGTAGTGATGAAAACCATCACTACAGATCAAAAAAAGCAGTACTAGCATGATTATAAGATCTGTAGTGATGAAAAACATCACTACAGATCAAAGCATTGTGCCTGCTTTTGCTTATAGCGGCGGCTTTTTGCCTTCATTTTCGATCAAATGATCATGTTCGCCATCTTCCATGATATTGCGTGTTGAGTTACGGAACTCACGCAGAGTATCCCCGAAGGCGCGGCCCAGCTGTGGCAGCTTGGAAGGTCCGAAGACGATTAAGGCGATAGCCAGTATTAAGATTAATCCTGAAACCCCGATATTGTTGAACATACAAATCATCCTCTTTTCATTTCATATTTTTTCTTTTCAATCTTCAACAAGGTTTAGCTTTGCAACACGCTGCATGGCACGCCACTGCCAGCCAGCAACCAATACGCTGATTTCAAACAAGAGAATTAAAGGCACGGTGACTGATAAGTGTGAAATCATATCAGGTGGCGAGATACACGAGCCTGTGATGGTGAGCGCGATATACGCGTATTTTCTGGACATTTTCAGAATTTGAGGGGTTAGCAGCCCGATTTTGGTTAAAAACAATAGAACCACTGGCAGCTCAAACGCGATCGCCATCGGAATGACAATTTGAAAAAGGAAAGCGAAATATCGATCTATCCCATACGTCTCGACTGCGCCAATGGATTGATTCATTCGAATCATGAAACGCATCATCATCGGGAATACGACCCAATAGCTGAACGAAACCCCGATGATAAACAGCGCAAATGCGACGGGTATGTAAGGAAGCGCGTTCCTCGATTCGGTTTCGGTTAATCCCGGCTTCACGAAGGCCCATGCTTGGTAGAGAACGACGGGCACCGTAAATAAAGCAGCGAACAGAGCCGCACATTTCATATAAATCATCAGCCCATCTGTGAAAGAAAACACATTCCATTTGATTTCTCCGATCAATGGCTGTGACTTCAAGTACAATAGGATGTCTGATGAGAGGTATAAGCCGACACACAGCGTGATGATGAACCAGCCCAATACGATCAGCAAGCGCTTGCGAACCTCAGTCAAATGCAAGATCCAATCTTCCTGCTCCATGCCATTTCTCCCTTCTCACGAAACGTGTATTCTGGCCTGCATTAAACGACACTTCCACCTTGTTTCAAATATTTCGCAATGCCGTCCACTGCGCGATATGCCAAGGCTCCAACTGTTCCTGTTGGATTGTAACCACTGTTATGAGCGAACGCTGAAGCACCTACCACGAACACATTCTCCGCATCCCACATTTGTAAATACGAGTTCACAGCGGAAGTGGAGGGATCAGCGCCCATAATTACACCACCTGTGTTATGTGTTGATTGATAGGGAACGATATTGTATGGAGCAAGCTGATCCGACGAGCCAATGGTCGATGGATTCATTTCTTTCATGATTTCAGCAGCTTTCCCCGCCATGAATTTGATCATTTGACGATCCTGCTCTTCAAAATCGAAAGTGATCCGTGGGAGCGGAAGACCGTAGGCATCCTTATAGGTCGGATCCAAATCCACATAATGATGTTTCCATGGCAGGCTGCTTCCCTGCGGAGAAACAGCCAATACACTGTTCGCATATTTCAATGACTTTTGCTTGAAGTCTTTCCCCCACGAAGGTGTGCCTTTAGGAACAGAGTTCGTGGCGATCGGTCGTTGACCTGTTTGGGAGATCCGGATACCTGCACCATGGATGAAATTCAGATTCGTATGGTCGAAATTATCGCCATTGAAATCAGGAATCTCCATGCCAAGGGAGCCAGCCCCTGCATACAAGTTGAACTGTTTTTCATCGAAAAAGCCTGTCGCATTCCCGCCGTTCGTTTGGTAGCAGTAATTTTTACCGATGACGCCTTTACCTGTGGCTGGATCATACGGTTTGCCTAATTTGGAGGTGAGAAGAAGCTTAATGTTATTAAATACATAGCTGGCCATAATGACAACATCCGCAGGCTGCTCAAACTGTTCTCCGGTTACTGTGTTCACATACACAACGCCGCTTGCTTTCTTGCCATCATTGAGCACCTGAATCACATTGGAGTAAGAGCGCAGCTCGAAATTGCCGGTTTTCTGAGCAACGGGAAGCGAGGTCACAATGACATCTGCTTTTGCGCCGTATTCACAACCAAAACGCTCGCAATAGCCGCAATATTGGCATGCAGCACGGGTAATGCCATCTGGGTTCGTGTACTGCTCAGATAAGTTAGCGGAAGGCATCATATAGGGATGGTAGCCGAGCTTTTTGGTCGCATCTTCGAACAATTTCAAGACTGGTGTTTTCACCATCGGTTTGGTCGGGAACGGAGCAGAACGTTTGCCCACTAGTGGATTCTGTTCAGCTTCACCAGAAATTCCAGCTAATTTCTCGAATTTATCGAAATAGGGCTCCAACGTATCATACGTGATGCCCCAATCTTGGATCGTCATCCCTTCAGGAATTTTCTGTTTCCCATAACGTTCCACTGTTTTGCTGTAAATCTCGAAGTCGTAAGGAAGAAACCTTAACGTTTGTCCATTCCAATGCACACTTGCCCCGCCTAGTCCTTCCCCGAGCAGGAAGGAGCCATACTCACGCATAGGCACAGCGGCCATCTTCTCCGTATTTCGGAACGTTACGGTCTCTTTGGATAAATCCTGCATGAGATCATAGCGAGAGGCGTAACGCAGCTCATCATGCACCATATAGTAATCTGCCGTACTACGCGGCTTCCCGCGCTCTAAGCCAACAACCTTGACACCCTGCTTTGCTAACTCAGCGGCAATTATTCCCCCGACCCATCCCATACCCACAATGACAACGGGGACTTTCGGCATTTTAGTAGCCATCAACGAATTCCTTCCTTCGTGAGAGTCGTAATCTTAATGAACGAAATGATCGTGCAAGCTGCGAGGCTCCATAGCCACGAATTGATCTTTATCGATCATATTCATATAACTCATCTGATTACCTGGATATTTACGCATTTTCCAGCCAGCCATATTCTTATTCCCGCCATACAAGGGATCGGAATAGACACCTTCCATGACAAGTATGCGGAAAAGGTTAAAAAAGGTTTTACCAGTAACTCCGTTAACGACGCTGATTTCGCCTTTTTCCATCGAGGTTAGAATCGCATCTTGTTCCTCGGGTTTAATTTCTACGAAGCCTTTGGTATGCTTGGTTTTTGCCGTTTCCTCTAGACTGTTCAGTCCCATCGTGACGAGTTCATGGCGTTGGATACTAAGGTAATCACCCTGTGTGGCTTCACCCTTCACAAACGGACCCATTCGATACGTACGGGCATTCACTCCCCATGGACTGGCTAACTGATGGTCGATATAGAATGCAACGCCAAGCTCTGTAGCTCCAGGACCGTTCTCGTCCTTGGGAAAGATACGTTCAGCCGCGGCTTCAGCTATTTGCAGTTGGGATTGATTGAAAAACATCGGTGCTTGGTTATAATCTGCCGTGACTTGTGGTTTAGGACTTACAGTAGACGAAGGTGAGGTCTTTGTTGCATCTTTCTTAAAGCCTCCTGACACTGCGCTTCCAATGACGCCACCAACCACTGCGCCACCAATGGCTGTTCCCGTGTACTTGAGAAAACGGCGGCGTGAGTGATCGGGCGTATGAGTTTGCGTTTTTTTGTCAGCCAACTTGTCATACCTCCTTGGAATTTTATGTACATCTGGGTAGTTATGGATATGGTGAGCTGTAAGCGTATTTCCTATGCATGAATTGCATGGAATTATGGAAACGGGGGCAATGTAGTGGTAGGTATCCGTTTTCTATACCCGGCATTTGAGCCTATGAATGTGAGGAGAAGCATACTCATGAACAGAAAGATCGTAGTCCTCACCTTATTGCTTGCTGGTGCATTATCGGCATGCGGAAAGAGTGGAACGACACCTAGCCCAACTCCAGGCACCACGACAACAACACCAACAGCATCTGCAAGTACAGGAGCAACAACAAAGGTTGATGCACAGACGGTCTTCAAGGCAAACTGTGTCAGCTGTCATGGTGCTAATTTGGAAGGAATGGTAGGTCCGAATCTTCAAAAGGTTGGCGGAAAGCACTCAAAGGAACAACTCACCGGAATCATTGCGAATGGGAAGGGTGCAATGCCAGCTTTTAAAGGGAAGCTATCCGATGATGAAGTCAGTTCATTGTCGACATGGCTTGCAGACAAAAAATAGTCAAGAATAACCCCGCCATTCGCTGTAAAGCGGACAGGCGGGATTTTTCTTTTGTAGATAGAGAGTCATTCATTTGTTTGAAATATGGGCATAGGATAATGAAGTAATTGGAAAAATACCGGTAACGTGCTTCCTTTTCTCATTATGTAATAGGGAGATGAACCAGATGAAGGGCAAGGATCGTTGGAATGACCTCTTTGAACTAGCGATGTATGTATTGGCTGGTGGTTGTTTTGTGTATTTTCTCATGAAAGGCAACATGGCCAAAATGTTTCAAGCGGTGCTCATTGTGGCTGTGCTGCAGCTCATTCGACTTGTTATCAAATGGACGAAGACAACCATGTTCACATCGTTGCGGTTCTGTGTACTGCTGTTTATTTTCATCACGATGTTCGTTGCGAACGAATTCGGCTATTATGGCGTTATTCCTTATTTGGATAAAATGGAGCATCTCTTCTCGGGGGTGATCCTCTGCTTCATCGGCTTATTGATTTATAGCAAAGCGGCTGATCATCAAGAGGGGACTGAGCCCCACACAGCGCATGTCGCGGTTTGGCTGTGCTTGTTTTTTTCGGTCGCGATGGCAGGAGTATGGGAAATATATGAGTTCGCAACAGACCACCTCTTCGGACTAAACTCTCAAAACGGAAGCCTGCTCGATACCATGACGGATATCATTTGCGGCACAGTGGGTGCGATCGTGACTGCTTGTTATTTGGCATTAAAGGCGAAGAAACGTGCACTTCCCCTAGTGGATATTAGGTAAGTTGAAGTCGCGGATTGGCATGGGAGCAGGTTGGTTGGCAGTTATTGGCTTGTCATTTCGCCTCGTTTGTGGCACTATAAGCACTATTGAATGGAGGAATGGACAGCATGGAACAGTTACCGAACTGCCCCAAATGCCAATCGGCATACACGTATGAAGATGGTGATCTTCTGGTGTGCCCAGAGTGTGCGCATGAGTGGTCGTCATCAGTAAGCGACGATGAGAACGGTGAAGATCAGAAAGTGGTTAAAGACGCGAACGGCAATGTATTGAAAGATGGTGATTCCGTCACGGTCATCAAAGATCTGAAAGTAAAAGGGACTTCATCTGTAATCAAAATCGGTACAAAAGTGAAAAACATTCGCTTGGTCGAAGGCGATCATGATATTGATTGTAAAATTGATGATTTCGGGGCGATGAAATTAAAGTCGGAGTTTGTTAAAAAGATATAAGAGGGGATCCGCTTAGAGCGGGTCTTTTTCTTTTGTGCACATTGACATGCAGTCAAATGGTTGCATATAATAGGTGCATGGACAACGTATTCAAAGCATTGGCTGATGCAAGCCGTCGACAACTTCTTGATGAGCTTTACAAACGAAATGGCCAGACCTTAAGTGAGCTTTGTGAACATTTGGAGATGACGCGTCAATCTGTCACGAAGCATTTGCAGCTTTTGGAAGAAGCACAACTCGTTATTGTAGAGTGGCAGGGACGCCATAAAATCCATTATCTGCACGTGGCACCGATCGTTGATATTTACGACCGCTGGATTCGCAAATACGAGCATGAACGCATTGTACTAATCCAGGATTTGAAGAAAAATTTGGAGCAAGAGGAGAAACCTAATGTCTGAGGTAACTTTCATTTATGTAACTTATATCGCGACAACACCAGAGAAACTTTGGACTGCATTGACAAGCACGGAGTTTACAGAAAAATATTTTTTCGGAACAGCTGTCCAATCCGATTGGCAAGAAGGCTCAACAGTCACCTATTCGCGGGAGGGAATTGTGACGGATCATGGCATCATTTTGCAATGTGAGCCGTATCGCATCCTGTCATTTACTTGGCATTATGTTGCAGATACCACAGAACGCCCACAACCGACTCGAGTAACCTTCGAGCTGAAACCCATGAATGACACGGTGAAGCTAACCCTGAAGCATGAAAAGCTTCTACAAAGCGATATTGTCGAGCGAGACGATACCTTCGAAGGCTTTAATAATGGCTGGCCAGCTATTATTAGCAACTTGAAGAGCTTGCTTGAAACAGGCAACACGTTAGCGTTTATGTAATTCAAATAATAAAGCAGAGGATCCTTGGTGGATTCTCTGCTTTTCTTATCTTCAAATCTTTTTGGAAGCCCATAACGCATCAAGCTCAGGAAGCAGGAGCACACTCTCCTGTTCATTGGGGTCGGTGCGGGCAATGACACAGGTACAAGACTCGGATTCACTCGGATTATAAGGGAGATGAGGCATTCCAGCGGGAATGTAGAGAAAATCACCTTTTTCCAGCTCCATATGCTGTTCCAAGTTTTCCCCAAACCACATGGCCGCGTTCCCTTCCAGCATATAAATGGCGGTTTCATGATCTTGATGAAGATGAGCTGTTGCTCTTTGACCCGGAGGAATGCTTAGCAGCATCATGCAAATGCCTTGCGAGTCAGCGCTTTCTTTGGAAATCGCCTCGGCGTAATCAAATCCTTGCTTTCCATGAGTTATTCGTGATGAACGGATGAGTCGACATGTACGTTTATTATCCACGTTGCAGCACCTCCTGCAACTATTCTATGCAAAAATACATATTTTAGCTTCGTGTGACCCATCTTAATAAGTAAGCGAAATGAGTGGATATTGTTGTGGAGGAGAGGAAAAAATGCAGTTATTCCATCTAAGTTACATACTATTATTTAGCGTATTACTCGTGGTAGGTACGATCGGTGTTGCGTGGTTTGTATATCATAAGCGGAAAAATAAAGCCCGCTAATGCCTGTCATGTTAGCACTTTAACACATGTGTCAAAAAATTCACTTGAGTAATTACCTCACTTGTCCTATAATGTGCCTATGTTAGTTGCAATTAAATTGTGCTAATAATACTAGATAGAGACATGGGAGAGATGACGTCATGGCAACAGTACTTTTTGTGAAAGTAAACGATCGACCTTCAGACCAAGCAGTAAGTGTTCAAATGTACGATTCATTCTTGAAATCGTATATAGAAGCGAATCCGTCTGATGTGATTTCAGAACTTGATTTGTATAATGTTGAACTTCCTTATTACGGAAATGACGCGATTACGGGAACGTTTAAGCAAAATGCAGGGTATGAGCTCACACCTCAAGAACAAGCAGCTGCTACGATCGCTAATCGTTATTTGGATCAATTCCTTGCGGCTGATAAAATTGTGATTGCTTTCCCACTATGGAACTTCACTTCTCCAGCACCATTGACCACTTATGTTTCCTACCTATGTCAGGCAGGCAAAACGTTCAAATATACAGCAGAAGGTCCAGTTGGTCTTGCTGGCGATAAAAAGGTCATCTTATTGAATGCACGCGGCGGCGTGTACTCCGAAGGACCAATGGCTGAAGTTGAGTCCGCTATCAGACCACTTCGAGGTGTATTTGGATTGTTCGGTATTCAAACACAAGTCGTTGTTATTGAAGGACATAATCAATTCAAAGATCGCTCAGCGGATATCATTGCTGAAGGCTTGCGCGAAACAGTGAAGGCTGCTCAAGCGTTCTAAGAAATTTGGTTGAAAAGAAGAAGGAGTCATCCCTTGGGATGCTCCTTTTTTTATTTGGATGGCGAGTTCGTCAGGAGCAGCCGAACCCACAATTTTACATGCAAACAGGGAATGGGAAGGGTCTCGCGAATATCATATAGAGTACATGGTGACATAATTGTTGAGAAATTTGCATGCTTATTTTTAATAAATGCACAGGGAGGATGGAAAAAGTGAAACTCTACGAGAGATCTCTTAATACCCAGCTCATTGTTGTCTGTAGCTTAATTTTTTTAACTGGCATGCAATTACTAATTAATATTGGCGCTAATCGACCTGTTGGCTTTGTTTCCTTTTTTAGTGTCATTCTAGGTGTATTCCTTATACTTGCCGTCATTATTTGTATAGATCTCATTCAAAATGACGCGGAGAAGATGGTAGCTAAAGTAGAATATCTTGAGGAATATCGGGTACATATTCGGAAACCAAATGGGAAATTAATGAAGGTACGAGTAAAAGCCGCAGAATATGAACATTTTCATGTAGAACAGACAGTCGAATTGCTTATTGCTAAACGTACAGATGCGCTGCTTTCGATCCAAAGCGTGGATAATCATTCCGAACATTCGGATCATAACTAATCTTTACCTATCGGAGGTTACCTATGGGAATTGAATGGTACGACATGATCGCCAGACGTAATGGCGGGTATAAGAGCAGAGCGGTTTATAAGACAGTAGGAAGATCTGCTGAGGATGTTTTTGAGAATCGGCTTATTGCGATGTTACCTCAATATCAGTCTATTTTGGATGCAGGTTCTGGTCATGGGGAATTTACTTTGAAAATGTCCGCGTACGCGAAAAGAATAATTGGATTTGATAATTCCAATGAACTCATCACAATCGCACAGGAGTTGCTTTCTTCCAGCCAAATTGAGAATGTCGAATTTATCTATACAACGACGAAAGCCGAACTTCCCTTTGTGGATGAACAGTTTGATTTGATTTATGATCGAAGAGGACCGACTTCCATTATCAATCACAGCAGGGTTCTGAAATCAGGTGGAACCATATTCGGGATTCACACCAGTGTAGATGCTGTAAAAGAACGTCTTGTGAAGAATAGATTCGTAGACATCGTATTAGAAGAATTTCAAGATGCCGTCACGTATTTCCCGACGAGGGAAGAACTCGTACTTTTTTTATCGGATGCCCCTGGGAGCCCGGATTTCACCAAAACAGAGCATAAGCATGAACTTGACAAGCTAATCAGCGAACTTACTACAAAAGGAAGTATGGTGGGGGAGCTCGGTATTAAGGAGCATAAGTATATTTGGCAGGCACGAAAACCATAAACGGAGGACGTATGAAACGCTTAAAAAAATTAGTTAGAAGTAAAATTGTTTGGGCCTTACTTATTCTCATTGTATTTATTTACGTAAATAATACCTCGTTACTTGCCAAAGAGCGGAGTGGTGATCCCTTTCTGATGGCACATCGCGGGCTCGCACAAACGTTCCATACGGAGAATCTGAAAAACGATACCTGCACAGCCGAACGTATTTTCGAACCAGAGCATCCTTATTTGGAGAATACGATTCCTTCCATGCAAGCAGCGTTTGACGCTGGTGCAGATGAGGTCGAATTGGACATTCATGTGACCAAAGATGACCAATTCGCGGTCTTTCATGATTGGACGCTCGATTGTCGGACGAATGTCAAAGGTCAGTCTAAAGACTACACGATGACTGAGTTGAAAAAGGTGGATATTGGTTACGGCTACACGGCCGACAATGGGAAAACGTACCCTTTTCGAGGTAAAGGGGTGGGATTAATGCCTTCGTTAACGGAGGTACTCACACAGTTTCCAAACAAAATGCTCCTGATACATATTAAAACCAATGATCCCAATGAGGGAGACTTACTCGTTGAAACGTTGGCTAAGTTATCGCCAGAGCGTCGGAGCCAATTGACGATCTATGGCGGGAATGTACCTGTTGCGATAGTGAAGGAAAAGCTGCCTGACATGCGCGTAATATCAATAGATACAATGAAAAGCTGTCTACTCCCTTACCTTTCCTATGGGTGGACAGGTATTACACCTGCTGCGTGCGAGCATATTCAAATTCATATACCAGATAAGTTAGCACCGTTGCTATGGGGATGGCCGAACAAGTTTCTAAACCGGATGGTTAAAGTGGATACGAGAGTTATTGTGGTTGGTGGAAATGGGACTGAGTTTTCAACGGGGTTTGATACTTTGGCGGATGTGGAGCGGCTTCCGGCATCGTATTCAGGTGGAATTTGGACAAATCGGATTGATCGGATTGCGCCTTTATTTAAGGAGAAGAACCGATAACTAGAAGGGCGACCCAGTAGAAATATCTACTTGAGGGAAGCCCTTTTTCTCTTGTACGCTATCTTCGCGCAACCTTACTTATAAAAAGACGACTGAAATGGTGTCAACGCCGCAATAACCGCATCTCGAAAAACATCACTCCGCGTAATTCGCCCATCGCTAAACAAGCCATATGCGCCCTCTTTGTGATTGCTCCCTACGGTGCTGCTCAATTCATCAATAATATGACGCAGCTCGGTGCCGCCTTGCTTCAATCTCTCGCCAATTGTATTGGGGATGGGAAAATACAGACCTTTGCCGACGAAAAGCCGCTTCCCGTCCCATGCTGCACAAACGGAGAAGAGATACCATTGTTTCGTATGGACCTCGTCGTAGGAAAGTCCACCTTCTAGACCAAGCCCAATATCTGCACCGGGCTCAGCGTTAAGCACACGTTTCGCCCGATTGATGGCACCGAGGACGGTTTCGTCTTCTGTCATAGGCTGATCGGACACACCGGAAGGGACGGAGTGACAGATCGGTTCAATACCAGAAGCCAAGACCACGGCAGCTCGTTTGGCTTGATTGTGCGTACCTAACGCAATGCTTATTTCTTTTTTCAACATATGACACCACTCCTTGTAAACGTACTGCGAAAGAACGTGATTATTTAGCACTAGTATACCATGGTTTTAATTCAGGCATGGTAAATGAGGTATTGGCTTGATGACAAGCTTGAGATTTCAAGCTTATTTTTTTGTTTCAAAACATTTCCAGTAGCGTTTGCGTCAAATCAGTAGATGGAACGGTTAGGGGGAACAGAAATGAAAATAAGGTACGGTCGAATGTTGTTCGTATTGAGTTGTTTGTTGCTTAGTTCATGCTCGGATTCGAGGTACGATATAGACAAAGGGACCGCAAAAGGAGACGTCATTAATATTCATGGCAGAATCATTAATCTTGATCGTTTCAATCAATTTTTGAAAAACGTTGAAGGGCACGTTGAGAGTCAGATTCGGATCATGCAAATGACCATTGAGGGGGATCCGATTTATTATGATTTTGCTTTTAAAAAAGATAAGATTTCTTATACTTATGATAATTCAGAGGACAAACATGGCAGCAAACAACGACTGAAGACGGAATGTACACGTATTGTTTCTGAGAAAGTAGAACGAGGTGTTTCATATAAGCTGGATGGTTGTAAGGATGTTGCGATTGGGGAGACTTTTAGCTTTGTGGCAGCGGGTAGTGGGGGATAGTGAGATTAATTCGAGGAGAGAGATAAAATGAAAAAGTTTTTGCTTGGGTTGACCTGTGGAATACGTACCTATTCGTTTTATCGGCGAGGGGTTAGGATTAGGCGTTTCATACAATTCACGTGATCATGTTATTTCATTGATGAATGAACCAGCAAGCTTTGCAGACGAAACGGCTAAAAAGGTATGGCAAATCCAATATCGATTGAACGTTGGGAATGATCAAAAATACGTAAGAGAACTTCTTGGTAATCCTGCGGCTGAACGAACAAATGATGATAAGCAGCAAGCTGTATGGCGTTATGATATTTTACCTTCCGCAGACTATCAGTACTTAGGGCTAAATATCGATCTTAAAGGGATTGAGCAAGGGGAATTAGGTGGACAGATAGTCTTAACATGGTCAGATGAAGGGAAAGTTGAGAAAGTTGAACTTTGGTATTCACAAGGGAAAGATAGACAAATCTATACTTATTTTATCTATCCGGACGGTTCAACAGCTGGGGCTAAATACGAGTAGATTATGGTGAATAGGAGTTAACGGGATCTAAATGGAAAATTTTGAGTCATGTATTCATTGATTTCACATGATACAATCTTTAAGATCCATTTTGGATCAAAAACTTAGAAGGCCGAAGCTTTTATGAAGCACGGGGGACCCAATCTTTGGGGTGAAGCCGCAATCTCGCGGCCGGGTGATTACTCTTTGATCCGAATCCGACAGCTAACCTCGCAGGCCGCAAAAAGGAGAGGTTTATTTTGAAACGTTACAAAAAGCTTGTAGTTACTGGTGCACTAGGTTTGACCGTCCTTATGGGAGCGAATGCGGCATTTGCTGCAACGGGAACTCATACGGTAGCGGGCAACGATACCATGTGGTTAATCTCCAAGAAGTACGGCGTTAGCCTATCTTCACTTATTAAGGCAAATCCTCAAGTTGCCAATCCCAACGTTATTTGGTCGGGGATGAAGCTCAATATTCCTGGAAGCACAAGTACAACTGCACCTGTCAAACCACCGGTTACGACTGCGCCTTCGCAATCTACTTTTGCAAGCCAAGTGGTTAACCTTGTTAACCAGGAGCGTACTAAGGCTGGACTGAAGCCTTTGGCCAGTAACAGCGCATTAACCGCGATGGCATTGGATAAAGCGAAAGATATGTACAATAACGGGTATTTCGATCACACATCACCAACCTACGGCTCTCCTTTTGATATGATGCGCTCCTACGGCATTAGCTATTCCTATGCGGGTGAAAACATCGCTAAAGGTCAACAAACGCCACAAGCCGTCATGACAGCATGGATGAACAGTGCAGGTCATCGTCAAAATATTCTAAGCCCCAACTTCACTCAAATCGGTGTTGCCTATTATAACGGTGAGTGGGTTCAGGAGTTCATTAGTAACTAATGAGTAATGAGTATTGCAATATTAAATACAGCAATAAATCGCGGCAGCCTTCCATTGGGAGGCTGTTTTTTATTTATAACAAAGTCAAAGGAGATTAGTTATTCTTGTCGAATTGGGTTTTATCTGCGGGATTGGAGTTTTTGCTATGCCTAAATCATTTCTACATTCAATATCAATCGTTGTCATAATGGGATTAACAGCATGTGAATCGTCCGTCGTTCCAGCTGAATTGCTACCAACTGCAAGTTCGGCTATTGTAACACCCATTTTGCCTAGCGCTTCACCACAAAATGTAACCAATGTGAAACCGAAGTCAGTTGAAGAAATTATGGACTTTCTCGTACAGAATGTAGATGAAATAAAGAAATACAAACAAATGATAGAAGAAGCCAATATATCAAAAGTCATATTTTTAAGTGATGGTTTAATAAATATCCCAGAAAGAACAGGAAAGTATTACGATTTATACATAGGAGAGAGTTTCAGTGATCATGTTGTTAGGTGGCAAACGTTTTATGTCAGTGAGGATATGAAAGAGATTCTTATTGTGGATGTAATTACGGGTTATAATTTAACCTTGGAAGAGTGGAGAAAACGCGCTCAATGACTTAACCTTACCGTAAGAAACGTATGGTTTTCTGGTTATTCTTTGCTTTTCACTCTTACTATCAAATATGTAATCAAATGAATCAAGAGGTGCAACCAGTGATAAAGGTATTCACAGAAATTGAAATTGAAGCAGCGATTGATGTTTGTTTTGACATGGCAAGTAATATTGATATACATACGCAGACTGTCTGGCCTCACACCAAGGAACGAGCGATTGCTGGAACAACAACAGGCATGATAAGCGGCGGGGAAACGGTCACTTTTGAGGCGCGGCACTTTTTCATTAGGCAAAGACATACTTCACTCATTTCAAATTACGTTCGACCCTATCGCTTTGTTGATGAAATGCTGCAGGGTACTTTCAAAAGTATGAGACACGAACATGAATTTATTGATTTAGGTAATCGAACCTTAATGAAGGATACCTTATATTTCGAAGCTCCATTGGGCTGGCTCGGATGGGTAGTTGAGAGAGTTGTCTTAAAGAAATATATGATGAGATTTTTGACATATCGGAACGAACAGTTAAAGATTTTAGCTGAAAAAGGTTAGGATAAGGAGCTAGCTATGTTCCAGTTTAATGGTTGGGCTGTTTTAAGGTATCACACACATGATACCGATTCCAGACTGCAAGATCTTAGGATCGCTGAGTTGAAAAGCTTAATTTCTGAACTTGATGTGGAAAAGCTAGTCACGCTTAAACAACGTAATGGGCATGACTCTGTTCTTATTTCCGGGATGCACAATCATCGCAGTGATTATGTGATTGAGTTATTTCAACAAATTGGTGAGATAATGCCGGGCTCCTATGGACTACTTTATATTCAAGATGATGAAGACTTTAGTGAGCAGCACGACAATTCCAATTGCTTCGTAGTATGGAAATTAATACGCGGAAATTTAACTAAGGAGAAAGACGTCTATTTGTCTTCTGTAATCCCTACGCTTGAAGATCCTTTTGACGAGAGTCGATTGGATTAACTAGATTGGAGGTATCCAAGTGAAATTCTACATCGCATCTAGTTTCAAGAACGTCGACAATGTACGAAAAGTCGCACAACGGTTGAAGTCACGGGGATGCATACAAACCTTCGACTGGACGGTTCATACAGGTAATGCTACTCTTCAAGTGCTCGCGGAGATCGGTCAAATAGAGAAAGAAGCTGTGTTGAATGCAGACATATTCATCATCATGCTACCGGCAGGCAAGGGAAGCCACGTAGAAATGGGACTTGCTTTAGGTGCTAGGAAGACAATATTTTTGTATGCTGCTGACGATGAGATGAATGAAATTGAAAAAACATGCACGTTTTACCAGTTGCCAGAGGTGCATAAAATCATCGGAACGATAGACGATTTGGTTTCTCAAATTCATTATCTATAGAGTAGGCTAAGGGAACCTAGGGGCGCTATTTTAAAAAAATCAGGTATTTTCGGAGATTAGCGGAACTAAGAGACGCTATTTATACGAATTTCGTGATTTTTTACGATTTTTGAACAAATAAGACCCTGTAGTTCCGTTCGATGACAATTTAGCAAGATTCGCCATGAATAGTGTCTCCTAGTTCCCTTAGATCAGCATACCCATTGGAAAAGCGGTCGAATTATGATTGAAAAGAACATAAGTACTTTTAAAAATAGAGGGGTTCAACCATTTGACTAAGAAGCGACTAAAGCTTTTCATTCTCAGTTTTGCAATCTTCCTAATTGCTGTGACGGCGATAAAGCTTATTGTAGCTTTCGGAGGAGATATGGTGGTCACTAACCATAATATATCGATGTTTACCAGTAAAACGAACGTGAATGGAAACATCAAACTCAGTATTGGCTCTTTGAAAGGTACGTATAAGATTGAAGATTTTGATCTGAAAACCCCAGGAAGAATCAGTATTCCGTATGAATCCTCAGTTGAATCAGGGACGTTGACCCTTCAAGTGATAAAATCAAATATCGTTGTATGGGAGAAAGTCATTTCTCCCACAAGTAGTGGTCTCATCGAATTTGACGGGGTTAAAGGAAGTTACACGATATCACTGACCACTGAAGAGGCGAAGAAAATAACTATGAAACTCAAACTAAAATAGTTTCCACTAAAAAAACGGAAGCCCCAGACGTGTCTCCACGTCCCAAGCCTCCGTTTTTTCAATTAAACATCGCCTCAAACCTCGTCTTGAACGTCCGATACATCCACAAATTTACTTCCCACAAGTCTGTCACTGGTTGACGTGTGAAGGGCAGTACCTGCATATACGGCGGCGGCCCGAATTCGGGCGTAAAGGTCATCGTATCCGCTCCGGCATCGAATCGGTTCTGGCAGATCCTCAACCATAAGCCGATGAATGCTTCCACATAACCGGCAAATTCAGGTGCCCTCGGGTCCGACACCTGCGGACCTTCCGGGAACCCAACGCGCCCATGTATGTGGATGGCACGCGCTATGCTCAGCTTCACGTCCTCATCATCCGGACTCGGCATGCTCTCGCAGGCTACGCACCAATGACTGAAATCAGCGCCGATCGTAATCTCCGGCAGCTGCTTCAACACGGCCGCCGTTTGCCACGGCGTGAAAAAAGCCCGCCCCCGATGCGTTTCATGCGCGATCGGAATTCCGACCTCTTGCTCAACGCGGAGCGCCGCTTCGAAGAAGCTCAGCTGCTCGTCAGATGACATGCGATCGGCTGCGCTGTGCGAATTGATAAGATCAGGTCGCAGCTCAGCAGCGCGAAGCACCTGCTCACGGAAAGAATGAGTGTGATTCGGGCCTCGCGTCACCACTTGCGCTATAAACGACAAGTTCATGTCGTCTAAGTCTTTTCGAAACTGCTGATCTTCCTTAGGGTCAGAAGGAGGCGTGTACTCAACACCGCAATATCCAGCCTCAGCGATTCGCTCTAATTTCCCCTTCCAGTTACCATTCCATTCCCACAAGGACTTATAACCGTTTAGTTTCATATCCAATGCTCCTTATCGTATAGCTCCATAGAAATATCTATGAGTATAGGACAAGACAATGGTAAAAATCTTATGGTATCTTCAGCAAAACCCAACCTATTTTCACCAAGAGAGATGTCGATAAGCGGTAGGAGATAAATTCGTCCATCGTTTGAATTGTTTGCTGAATTGCGACAAATCCTTGTAACCCAGCTGTTCCGCAATGTACTCGATAGAAAGTGTTGGGTCCATCAGCATCAACTTTGCTTGGCGAAGCTTGACTGTACTTAAATATTGACGAGGCGATACCCCGTATGCTTTTTGAAAAACACGATTACAATGCGTGGGACTATAACCGAGCTGCTTCGCGATGACTGTTATGCGGAAAGGTTCCTGTCCCTTATCTGTTGTTGACGCTTGATGCGCTATCAGTGTTGCCAGTTGAGCAGCTAAGCCAGAATCTTCGTTTTGCTGCGTAGAAGCCACAGCTTCTTCTAGTAATAATTCGCTAAGCGCGGTAAAAATACGAAATGATGCATGCATCGTCTGAAGCTTCAAGTTCAGGCTGCTTGAGGCGTTTTCTCTAGCTATTTGTGCAAGATCCATCAGGATGGGACGGAGAAAGCTCTCCAATTTGCTGCCAGAAGGGTGAAGCGTTTGCTTAATCTGACTTAATTGCTGCCTGAGCCAAGGATCGGTGACTTCCAAATGAACACATACGTATGCCATCATGCTCCCATCGACTGCGCCCAAGCTAGCATGCACCTCATTAGGAAGAATCCAGACCAAGTCACCCTGCTTCTGTACAAATTGCTTCTCTCCGACACGCATACGTTGTGAGCCTTCTATGACAAGATTCAGCTCAAACATGGGATGTTGATGCTCAGGGAAGGACCACTGCGCGTTAACCTTGCGAAGATGGGCGGCAAAAATCCGGAAAGATGCCTGCACATCAGGCAGCATGCCCCCGTGAACGACATTGTCGAGACCAGCGGGTAATGATTCTTGTTGAAGGACTTTCATATCGATAACTCCTTTGAAAAGGTTGTGATCATCTGTTCGCTAAGCTAAATATCTCACTTCCTTAGGGTCGAAATCAAATGTTTCTTTTGTCCAAATGGAAGTTCGTATTGCCCATGGGTTCGAGGTTTCCATCATTGTATAATAAGGGCAAATGACCGAGAGGAGCATCCTGAAATGAAGAATCAATTTTTCAACGCACACCATTCGCCAGTTGGCGCATTCGCAAGCTTTACCCTTGGATTTCCAGGCAAAAGCGGAGGCTTCGATTTAGAACAAGCGCGTCCTCCTAAGCAAAATATATATATTGGTCTAGAATCTGCGGAAGGCGGCACCTATGATGCATTGCCATTCTTCGAGCAGGTTAACGAAGATGAAAGCCTCCGATATGATATCGAGAATCCAGATCCGAGGCCGAGAAGGAAGAAGCTATTGTTTCCTTTTGCACAAGAGGAGATTCGTAGAGATTTCAAAGTCAGCACGGATACGTGGAAGGCTGGCGACTTGGAATTTAGTCTTATTTCACCGGCACAGTCGGTTCCTGATCCAGCAACGGCAAGTGATGATGAGCTTCGTTTAGCGCTAGTCCCAGCCGTTCTTGCTACGATTACCGTTGATAATACCAAAGGTACTTCCTCTAGAAGAGTTTTCTTCGGTTATCAAGGTACAGATCCGTACAGTGCGATGCGCAGGTTGGATGATACGATGGAAGGCGCCGCGGGTGTCGGACAAGGTCGGATTACGGCGATTGTTTCCAGAGATCCAGAAGTGCGTTCTGGGATGTATTTCAGGATCGAAGATATTTTGAAAATGAAAATTGTTGAGAACTTGACCTTCGGCCTCGGTACGGTTGGTGCCTTGTTCGCAGATACGCCTGCGGGTGAGAAGCGTACGTATCAATTCGCCATTTGCTTCCATCGTTCTGGCATCGTTACCGCGGGGCGAGATGCATCGTATACGTATGCACGACTATTCAAGAATATTGAAGCTGTTGCAGATTACGCTTTGGGCAATTTCGATAAGCTAGCAGCACTAGCTCAAAACTCAGACGCAAACATCGAAGATTCTCGCTTATCACCGGATCAGAAATTTATGCTTGCGCATGCCATTCGCAGCTACTATGGAAACACACAGCTTCTGGATATGGATGATGAGCCATTCTGGATCGTCAATGAAGGCGAATATCGCATGATGAACACATTCGATTTGACAGTTGATCAATTATTCTATGAGCTGGCTGTGAATCCATGGACGGTTCGTAATGAGTTGGATATGTTCGCGAAACGGTATAGCTATGAAGACATGGTCTGTTTCCCTGGCGACACGACGGAATACCCTGGTGGTCTTTCCTTTACACATGACATGGGGGTAGCCAACACACTTTCACGTCCTAGTTATTCTGCTTATGAGCTTTACGGCTTGGACGACTGCTTCTCGCATATGACGCATGAGCAGTTGGTGAATTGGACGTTATGTGGAGCAACCTATGTGGCGCATACCGATGATCAAGCGTGGCTGCAAGCGAATCTAGCGATTTTTGACAAATGTTTAACGAGTATGATCAATCGTGATCATCCGAACCCAGAGCTGCGCAATGGTGTTATGTCACTGGACAGCACACGCACCATGGGTGGAGCGGAAATCACGACCTATGACAGCCTAGACGTCTCACTAGGACAATCCCGTAACAATATTTATATGGCGGGCAAATGTTGGGCGGCATACGTGGCAATGGAAACCATTTTTGCTCAAAATGGGAGAGAAGATCTGGCTCTTATCGCGAGTGAGCAGGCTTTGAAGTGCGCACAAACGGTAACGTCTTACGTTACCGAAGCAGGTTATATTCCTGCCGTTGTCGGTGAAGGCAATGATTCCAAAATCATCCCAGCAATTGAAGGTCTGGTATTCCCATACTTCACAGGCAATAAGTCTGCGCTGGATGTGAATGGTCGTTACGGCTTCTATATCGAAGCATTGAAGAAGCATCTGGATGTTGTGCTTGTAGAAGGCACCTGCTTATTCGAGGATGGAGGCTGGAAGCTTTCCTCCACAAGTAATAACTCCTGGTTAAGCAAAATTTATTTGTGCCAATTCGTAGCACGAGAAATCCTTGATTTGGCTTGGGATGAAAAGGGAGCCACGGCTGATGCAGCTCATGTAGCTTGGCTTACACATCCGACCTTGTCGATCTGGAGCTGGAGTGATCAAATCATTTCAGGCGAGATCACTGGAAGCAAGTATTATCCACGTGGTGTGACGAGTATTTTGTGGCTGCAAGAAACGAAGTAATGAGATCCGAGCAACCGAAGCTAATCGCTTTGGTTGCTTTTTTGTTGGTACTATTTGTAAAATGGAGAGGGTGATCCTTCTTAGCATTCATATGAGGAATAGATTTAGTGGGTTGGACTGGAGGAAGATTGCATACATGACGAAAAAGGAAATATCAGCAGGCGGTGTTGTTTACCGTAAAATAGGCCATGATGTTCAAATTTTACTTATTGTGGATCGGTATCGGAAGCTGGCTTTTGCGAAAGGTCGCATGGAAGCTGGAGAGACAATAGAGCAAGCCGCACTTCGCGAAATTAAAGAAGAAACCAATATTGTAGGCAAGATCATTCAGCCACTGACAATCAATTATTATCAGTTCGAGCATACAGAGTATGGACAGGTTGAGAAAGAAACGCATTATTTTTTAGTGGAAGCCATTAGTGGGGAGCTCAAAGCACAAACCGAGGAAATCCGAGGTGTCCAGTGGCATAACGCTGCAGAAGCGTGGGCATTACACAATCTGAATGGTTATGAGAATAATCGTGTTATTTTGAAAATAGCTCTAGAAAGCTTGGGATACCTAGGCGATGAGAGTGAGCCCAAGGTATAATGAAGGCGTATAGATTTGGTTATGTACTGATGATCATTTGGCTGATTTGGATGTTCTATGGTTTTAATAAATATAACGATATAGATGATGAAAATAAAATGTTTCAAATCTTAGGAATTACGTTTTTGGGGCTTATCCTTTTTCCGGTTTATTTTCTTGGCGTATGTTTGTTTGGGGCTTTGGTGAGGAAAAAGAGGTAGATTGAAACCGAGGTGGGACCATGGGCATGGTCAGTATCGATCAGGTGTTGGATGAATAATTAGGAGGAGAAACATTGAACCATAAAAACGAATTACCGCAGCTGCATTTTGAGGATCAACTTGCTTTTGAGAATTGGCTTGCGCTTCATCATAACACTTCCCCTGGCATTCGATTGCAAATCGCGAAGAAAGGTGCTCGAATGATTTCAGTTTCGTATGATCAGGCGCTAGAGAGCGCATTGTGCTATGGCTGGATTGATAGTCAGAAAGAAAAGGCGGACGAGCAGTCATGGCTGCAACGTTTTACACCTCGCGGGATCAAAAGCATTTGGTCCAAAGTGAATAAAGAAAAGGCAGAAGTACTGATTGCTCAGGGGAGAATGAAGCCGTCTGGTTTGAAGGCGATAGAAGCAGCTAAGAAGAACGGGGAGTGGGAGAAAGCCTATGAACCGCAAAGCAATGCTGCCATTCCTGAGGATTTTGCGTTGGAATTGGAGAGAAATAGCGAGGCTAAGGCCTTCTATGATACGTTGGATCGGCAAAACAAATATGCCATCACGTTCCGGATTCATACGGCGAAGAAGCAAGAAACGCGCGTGAAGCGCATTAAGGAATTTATAATGATGCTTGAAAATGGGGAAAAGATTTATCCATAAATCGGTGTGTATTTTCAAATCGGGAGTGGTTGGAACGAAGTTATTATTTATTTGCAGCAGAAACAAATGGAGAAGCTTAACGGCTGAGAAAATATTTGATAAGCGGAATGACTATATCGTTAAGTCCGCGGGCACAGAGGAAGGCGCAAGAATTCGAGTGACGGAAGGTCATATCGGATGGGCAGATCTTATTTTTGTAATGGAAAAGAAGCATCTAAGAAGACTAAAAGATAAATTTCAAACGGAGATCGCGAATAAGCAGATTATTATTCTGGATATACCGGATGATTATCAATTCATGGATGAAGAGTTAATCGACATTCTGGAAGCGAGAGTATCTGAACACATAGAGATTTAAGCAGCAAGTATGAGCAGCAAGTATGGAGTTGATCAAAATGGAAATCAAAGTAATACCGAAAGAAGATGCTTGGCAACTGCGGCATCAGGTCATGTGGCCTGAAAAGGATTTAGAGTATGTTAAGTTGGACGATGATGATAAGGGGATCCATTATGGACTCCTCGATGGGGACCTGCTGATATCCGTTGTATCCCTTTTTATAGAGGGAGAAGAGGCGCAGTTTCGTAAATTTGCCACGTTATCGTCTCTACAGAACAAAGGATATGGAACGCAACTATTAAATGTTATGCTTCGAGAAGCGACGAATGCTGGTGTGAAGCGGATCTTTTGCAATGCAAGGGTCGAAAAGGCTTCATATTATAAGAAGTTTGGACTTATCGAAACAGAAACGATCTTTGCTAAAGGTGGCAAAGACTATATCGTGATGGAACGATTGTTCCACGGAGAGGAAACGAACATCATGACGACAAAGCTTTATTATGATTCTGCCTATCAGCAGGAATGGCAAACAACAATCAGTCAAAAGATTGAACGAGAAGATGGCAACTATGTCCTTCTGGAGGAGACTGCATTTTATCCGCATGGGGGTGGTCAGCCCTGTGATGCTGGTGAAATCAATGGAATTCCCGTGTTGGACGTGCTTCTGGAGGAGGACGAAGTTCTACATAAGCTAGAAAGCATACCAGAAGGAACGATTGCGAATTGCAAAATTGATTGGCAGCTCAGATTCGACCATATGCAGCAGCATAGTGGACAGCATCTGCTTTCGGCAATGTGTCGAGATCTCTATGAGGCCAACACTGTGAGCTTTCATCTCGGGACGGATTACTGCACGATCGATGTAGAGACGCTTGACCTGGAGCCAGCTAAGTTGGCAGCTATTGAGACTGAGGTGAATCGTAAGATTTACGAGAATCGCGCGATCAGCAGCTATTTCGTATCACCGGAGGAGCTTGCGAAGCTGCCGCTTGTCAAACAGCCGAAGGTGACGAAGAACATCCGGATCGTTGAGATCAAAGGCGTGGAGTATAATGCATGCGGAGGTACACATGTCGCGTCAACTGGCGAAATCGGGATGATTAAGCTGTTGAAAACGGAGAAACAGAAAGGAAACACACGTATTTATTTCCTATGTGGTTTCCGAGCATTGGCTGAATTTAACGATAATGTCCGTATTCTTGGGGCCTTGTCTGGCAAATTCAATACAGGTAAAGATGAAATTATGGACCGTATCGAGAAATGGGAATTTGAGCATAAACTGCTTCAAACGGAGCTAGCAGGGCTTAAAGAGAAGCTTGATGCGTATATGGCTCAGGAGTTACTGGTTAACTGTGAGGTTGTCGTTGCACAACAGTTTGAGGATAAATCACTGAAGGACATGCAGAGTTTAGCAACTACATTAGCTACGAAGACGGTTTTGCCGATTTTGTTCTTGACTGCTTCGGAGAACAAAGTCGTATTTGCCCACAATGGCAATTTCTCGCAAGCTTGCGGTGCGTTCTTCAAAGCTCATTTAGGCGGCTTCCATGGCAAAGGTGGCGGCAGCGATAAAATGGCGCAAGCCGGTTTCAGCAGTCGAGAGGATGCCTTGGCTTTTTATAAGTTCGCGCAAGAGCAGCTTAAAGGGAACTAATGAACTAGGAGGACTGATCTTCAAGGGAGTGTTATCTTGAGGGTTGGTCTTTTTTATTTGTAGGAAAAAGACATATTAGTTAACAATGTAAAAAAAGAAATTGACTAGTCTATTGTTCCTTTCTAAGTAGTTTCGATATGAATTTACTATATAACAGTTAGATTCTTATCGAATGAGGTGATGGAATGGCGATTATTGAGGTGTTTCCCAACAGCCCGACAGCAATTAAAGATGCGGTTACCTCGGCGAACGAGGGGGATGTCATTTTGGTGCATAAAGGTGTGTATTATGAGAATGTTCAAGTAACTGGCGCGAAAAACAACATTCGCATCGTTTCAAAGCACAAGCATCGTGCCATTCTCGATGGAAAAGCTATCCTGCTTGATGCTTTTGAATTAACTGGTGTGGCTGGTGTCGAGATCGTAGGGTTTAAAATAAGAAACTATATCTCAAATGGTATTCGAATCTCTAATGGGAAATCCAATCGGATTATTCAAAACAAGATAAGCGATATAAACGGATCAGATAATCCGAATGGTATTTATGCAAGTGATTCAGCGGGTAGTCTTTTGATGAAGAATATAATAGAGCGGATAGGAAGCGACAGCACAGGCTCCGGTATTAAGCTTGTTGCTGTTTTAGGAAACTGGGTAATCAAAAATAAGCTGCATAACAACTCAGCCCATGGAATCGAGGTCAGCAATAGTAATCATTCAGCAGTTGTGGGGAATCAGATATCTAATAATAAGTGTGAGGGTATTCTGATGAGCGGACTTGATAATAACCTGATTTTCGAAAACAAGTTAAGTAAGAATGGAGCTAACGGAGTTAAGGCCGAGAGCACGAATAATCTTATTTTGGATAGTAAAATAACGGATAATCACGGGAATGGCCTATTGTTTACATTTAATTATAACTTTGCTGGATTTAATGTGATTAAGGATAATAATCAAAGTGGGATTCATATTTCTTCCGATTTTAATGATATTCAGGAGAATAAAATTGAACATAACGATAACAATGGCGTATTTATCCAGAATCCGCACACAGTCAATTTCGTATATGAGAACAAGCTGAAGGACAATCAACCGCATAACATCAAGGACCAGGGCGTGAATAATAATATCTTACAGAATAATATCGATGACTAATCGATGATGAGGTTGGGAGCAACGCATTAAAGGCTATCGAACAGCTATTGGCTGAATCCGGCTTTACGAATATAACACGTTTCTATTCTACTGGTCTTTTTGCGGGATGGATGTGCCACGCGAAATGAGATTGGCAGACGAAATCACTTCATACATTGGCCGCTTGTTCAAGTGGCTGCGATAAAGTGTAACTTCTTCGGATTGCCATTCGAGGAGGTTTCCCTGGGGAGAAAGCGGCACCGGAAAATCACGCAACATTTTCCGCTCAAAAAGAGTCGTACCCGTGTAATTGCGTGCAAGCGTCAGATGCGGGTGATAGGTGCGCTCTTCAGGCTTAAACCCAAGTGGCATAAGTGATCTGGTTACCCGTTGCTGTAAGCTGCGAAGCCCTTCTATGTCGCCGTCAACACCAGCCCACAGTACAGATGGCTGGGTTGGTCGGCCGAATAAGCCGAGGGATTCCACATGCAGTATGAGAGGACTAGATTCTGCCGATATTTCCCGCAGTGCTTGAGAAATATGAGGGACAAGGTCTGACGGTGAATCTCCGAGAAACTGCAGCGTAATATGCAGATCCTCAAGATGGACCCATTTGCGAAAGGGCAGTTGCGGTTTGATTTCATCAATCCAGCCGGCGAGCGCATGCTTAATTTCGGACGGAACGGGCACAGCAACAAATAAACGCACTTGATCGATTAGATTCATAATAGCCTCGCTTGTTCAACGTATGGTTATGTATATGTAGTTGTAGCATACCCATTATTTGGTCGGACTGATGCATCCTGCTTCATTTGTTTAAAATGTCATTCGAACCAAAAGCTCGCGTAATTGTCGGCAAGAATTTAACCGAAAAATTACGCGAGCCTCTGAATGTGCCTATGTCCTTTTTGTTTATGTTGATGGTAAAGGAATTACCAAGTCATTAACTCGTTGACCCGTTTCTTGATTGATTTCAAACAAAATCACATTAAGCTTTTCATTAGGTGATAGTGATGTGGTGTCTAGTTGAATTTCGAAAGTTCCCCACCCAGGACCTCCTTGACTTGCCGTGACGAAAGCTTTTTTCAAATCAGTTTGTCCATTTGAAACCACATAGTTTACTGTACCTTCAAAAACACTTGCTTCTCCTTTAACAACATATTGATTCGGTGCGATCTTCTTAATGGTTACATTTCGATAAGCCTTGTTGCCATAAACTTTTTCCATGACTAATTCATTATGCTGATCAACCTTAGGGTGCGCAGCTTGAACTACTCCGCTACCTATCAAACAAAAAACAACGATTATGCTTGCTAGAAGAAATACATTTTTCATCTATACACCTCTAGAACATTTTTGCAAAACACATACCTTACTTCAGCAAAGAAGTACGAGGGTTGAAGACGGAAACAAGGCTGTCCAAATGTAGATTCATCTACTTCAGGACAGCCATTTAGTTAACTTCTTTCAGAGGCGAAGACTTTACGAGAGGCTATCTTCATCAGCGTTAGTAGATTGTGCCGTCCGTGCTTCTGCTAATTGTGCATGAGCTTGATCGAGTTGTTCTTGTGCATTCTGTATGGTCTGTCTTCGATTATTGCTAACGGATTGTGCTTGATTCAATTCGCTTAGTGCATCAGCTACAGCATTGTGAGCCGCTGTTACGGCATTTTGCTGATCGGATTGTTGGTCAGACATGGGTACACCTCCAAATTATTATTTTTATGGCAACATTAATTTTTCCGAGAGTTCACGGAATTATTCAGCCTTAAATTCTTCACAATCAGTGCAACTAGATGCTGGCTTGATCTAATCAGGAAATTTTAGGTAAAATATAGGTAAGACTAAAGTGAGGCGGTATTAAAATGGAATCCAATAATCTGTCAAGAAGTTTTGACATGATTGAAATTCCCGGTGGCGAAGTCGAATTAAGAGACGATAGAAGAAAAATCAAGTGGCAAGCAGAAATTAAACCGTTTCTGCTTGCTCAGTATCCTGTCACTTCGGGCTTATACAATGCAATTACTAACAAATCGCCTATTTCAACAGATGGGGATCTAAAGCCTGTCGTAAATATTTCTTGGCATGAGGCCATTACATTCTGTAATCTACTTTCACAGAAAGCTGATTTGCAAGCGTGTTATTCGATAAGTGATGGTGAAAATATAAGTTGTAATTGGGAATCAGACGGATATAGACTTCCTACAGAAGCAGAGTGGCAATATGCATGTAAAGCAGGAACCGCTGGCTATACATACGGAGAGCTTGATGATATTGCTTGGTTTAATGAAAATTCTGGAGGCAAGATCCATGAAGTAGGAAGAAAAGAACCGAACCCATGGGGCCTCTATGATATGTTAGGTAATGTATGGGAATGGTGTTGGGATCTATACGATGAAGAAGTGTATGGCACCTATCGAATATTTCGAGGAGGCAGCTGGGCGGAGGAGGCAAGAGGTTGCGGGGCAACATGTCGCCGGCGAAGTCACCCGACATTTCGCATTGACGACCTAGGATTCCGTCTAGCCAGGTCTTTGTAACTTCATAAGATGATGAATGGTAAAACAGCCGCAGGCTGAGACTTTATTTTCAAGTCTTGGTTCGCAGCTGTTTTTTTGTTCCCATCACCCAATCGACTTTCCTGAAAATATGTCCAATGGTTCATGAATATCGTCATGGTAACGTTTTCTAGAAAAACGTATAGTTAAATTGTGGTAAAGACAACGAGTGAAGGGGTGATGCTACATTTATATTGGCAAGTGGAATAACCATTTGATAACAGTACGGGGATTGAAAACAAAGGAAAGAGCGATCTAAGGTCCATTGGCGTGGGAACTCCTTAGAATCGCTCTCGGTAGTGAGAATGAATTTCTACGAAATTCACAGCTCACTACAATTTTGACACAAATTCAGATGAATAAGCAAGATCAACATATGTGTTTAAAATTGAAGGGAGTTACAACGATGAGAAAAATGAAAAGCTTACAAATGATGGGTGCAGCAAGTTTGTCGATGGCATTGGTTTTAGCGGGATGTTCCTCTACGAAAACGGCAGAAACGTCTCCGGCGGCGGCATCTCCAGCAGCTTCACAAGCAGCGGCAGCTACGAAAGCTCCGGAACCAGCGAAAAGCGGCGAGAAAGTAACCGTTAACTTCTGGAACCCATTCTCGGGTAATGACGGTCCATTTATGAAGAAAATCGTGGATAACTATAATAAATCGCAAGATAAATATACCGTGAAGATGACCATTCAACCGAATGGAGACTACTACAAGCTACTCGACACAGCCATTGCAACGAAAAAAGGTGTTCCTGATGTTGCGATCATGCATCTTGACCAAACTCCGACGTACATCGCGAAGGATTTGCTGCAGCCTGTAGATGCGATTGCCAAAGCAGTTGGCGTTGAGAAGAGCAACTTCCCACCTGCGACTGTCGATTATTCAACGAAAGATAACAACTGGTACAGCATACCGCTTGATATTCATCCGTTAGTCATGTATTACAATAAAGATTTGTTTAAAGCTGCCGGCATTGCCTCTCCACCAACCAATCGTAAAGAATTCGTTGATGCAGCGCAAAAGTTGACGGATGCTTCCAAAGGTATTTGGGGGGCGGCGATGCCAACCTTCTGGATCCAAAACTTCTTGTTCCCAACAATTTTGTTCCAAAATGGCGGGGATTTCTTAGATGATAAAGGAAATATTGCGTACAACTCACCTGCTGGTGTAGAGGCTGTAACATTCATGAGAAGTCTGACAACGATGAAGGTTTCACCTCCAACTGTTGCGGCTGATGGTGATTTCAACTTGTTCCAGCAAGGAAAGAGCGCGATGCACTTCAATGGTCCATGGTCGAAGGATGCCTTCGATAAAGCGAAAATTAATTACGGTGTAGCTCCGGTTCCACAGCTAGGTACAGTAAAACAAGCCGTATTCGGCGGATCCCATAACTTCGTTATTCCAAAAGGGACAACGGATGCAGCAATTCTTGCAGGTGTTGGTGATTTCTTGAAATTCGTGAACGCAAACTCCATTGATTGGGCAGAATCCGGTCAAGCAGTTGCTTCCAAAGTAGTACGTGACAGCGCAGCATTCCAAGCGATGACACAGCAACAAACAGAAGTAGCGAAGGAATTCGAGTATGTTAAATTTGCACCAAAAGTGTTAAATTGGGGTCCAATTTCCGACAGTATCTGGAGCGAGCTTGCCAATGCGCTTCAAGGCAAAAAAGATCCAAAAGCTGCACTCGACGACGCAGCAGCCAAATCAACAGCTGCCATGAAGAAGTAATCATAGCACATCAACTTGGAAAGGCGGGTACCCTGTACCCGTCTTCCCTTTTAAAGTAGAGGAGGGAATCTGGTGCCTACCCCATCACATTGGAAATCAAAGCTGACGTCAAGCTTATTCATATTACCATATTTCATCGCTTTCCTAGCCTTCACGCTGATCCCGATCATCTACGGGTTCATCATTAGCTTGAAGCAATACAATTTGCTCGATCCTGTGCATCCATTCGTGGGCTTCGACAATTACAAAAAGATTTTTACGAGCGGAACGCAAGAGAACGATTTGTTTTTCATTGGTATGAAGGCCACATTGAAATTCGTCGTATTTTCAGTTCCTTTTCTAGTCATTGTAGGCCTTGGCTTTGCCTTATTGTTAAATGCACTTCCAGCGAAATTGCGTTCCTTATTCCGTTCGATCTACTTCATTCCCTATGCTGTTTCTGCAACGGTAATGGCGGTAATTTGGAAGCGAATGTTCGATGTCACAGGTGGATTCATTAATCTACTCCTTGCCAAAGTAGGGATTCATGAGTTTGATCCGATCCCTTGGCTGCTGGATAAGCCGTTCGTATGGTTCGCACTAGTTATCGCAACACTCTGGTGGACAATCGGCTTCAATATGATTATTTTCGTGAATGCGCTCAATGGCGTACCTGAGAATCTCTATGAAGCTGCCAAAATCGATGGCGCGAACGGTTGGGACAGACTGAAGAGTATTACGCTTCCTTTTATCAGACCGGTGCTCATTTTTGTATTAATAACCTCAACCATTGCATCGTACAATATTTTCGCCCAACCGAATCTAATGAGTAACGCTGGTGATGAGACGAAGGTGCTGCTAATGGGGATTTTGCAAACTGCCTATACAGCTAGAGAAATCGGTTCAGCTTCAGCGATGGCGATTCTCATGGGCTTAACGATCATGATTGTGTCAGTCATCCAATTCAAAGTCACCAGTAGGAAGGAGTAGAGGACGTTGAAATCACTGAAAATCTTTTATGTGCTGCTTGCTTCCGTTCTAGGTATTATATTCATACTGCCCATTCTATGGATGTTTTCCAATTCCTTTAAGACCGATGTAGAAGTCATGGCGCCGGTATTTCATTTATTTCCCCAAGAATTTACGTGGGACAATTTCCATACGATTTTTGTCGGTGGAGCTGTAGAGGTTCCGATTTTCCGTTGGATGTTCAACTCCTTTTTCGTAGGTTTTGCTGCGACACTCCTGGTTATCTTCCTTGACGCGATGGCTGCTTATGCTTTAGCGAAGTTAGATATTCCGTTCAAAAGAACGCTTTTTGCCTTATTCGTTGGATCGCTGATGGTGCCAGGCATTATCTCCTTCCTTCCTCAATATTTGAATTTCAGTAATTTCAATCTGATTAATACGTATTATGTCTTAATTTTGCCATATTCGGGTGGGGCGCTCGGCGTTTTTATGTTAATCCAATTCTTCCAGTCGTTCCCAAATGAAATCATTGAAGCGGCTCGGATCGATGGGGCGAATAAATGGCAGTTATTTATGTCGGTATTGATGCCATCATCCGTTTCAATTGTAACTACACTTGCGATTTTCACGTTTATGAATGTTTTCAATGATTATGTATGGCCGTTCTTTACGGTTACAGACCTCGAGATGCGTACCCTGACAGCAGGGGTGGCGGTTATGGCAACAGGCAGCTTCGTGCAATCGTATGGCAAATTAATGGCACTTGCGACGTTATCGACGATACCGACCTTGATCATCTTCCTAATTGGACAGCGCCAATTCATTCAATCGATAACAGCAACAGGGGTCAAGCAATAGTGGCAGAGATGAGATGCGAATAGGTAGAGGTGAGGCTTTTTCATGCGGAAAATAAGTATCATTTGTTGTTTAACCATCTTGCTCCTTGCAGGGTGTACGAAGGGAGCTGTGGAGTCACAAGTGAAGGAAACCAATAGCGCTGTTTCACCGACAAAGGAAGCGAAAACATTTACCAATCCGATAATAGATAATGGAGCAGATCCTTGGGTCACCACGAAAGATGGAACCTACTTCTATACTCATACAACGGGAAATTCCATCCGAGTGTGGAAATCGCAAACGTTAACTGGGTTAGCAGAAGCTGAGTATAAAGACGTCTGGTTCCCGCCAGTTACAGGACCGAATACGTCCAACATTTGGGCGCCTGAATTACATTTTATAGCTGGAAAATGGTACATCTACTATGCCGCTGATGACGGAAAGAATGAGAATCATCGCATGTTCGTGCTCGAATCCGTGACGGATGATCCGCTTGGTGCTTATGTCGACAAAGGCATGATGGATACAGCTGGCCGCTGGGCCATTGATGGGACGACGCTGCAGAAGAAGGACGGATCACTCTATTTTATCTGGTCGGGATGGGAGGGTGCGGTCAACGTAAGTCAGCATCTCTACATCGCCTCCATGAGCAATCCGTATACGATTAGCGGCAAGCCAGTTGAAATCTCACGCCCAACCTATGATTGGGAGTTGGTAGGCAATCCTACGATCAATGAAGGGCCGCAAGTTTTATTGCATGAGGATCGTATTTTTGTAATTTATTCGGCAAGCGGCAGTTGGACGGATGATTATTGTTTAGGCATGCTAAGTACGGACATGAGCAAAGATATGCTGAATCCAGCTTCCTGGAAGAAGGGGGATAAGGCTGTATTCTCGAAAACGGATCAAGTATTTGGACCGGGTCATAACTCTTTTACGAAGTCCGTGGATGGCAAAGAGGACTGGATCGTGTATCATGCAGCGAAAACACAAGGTTCCGGCTGGAATCGCAATGTCCGTATGCAGCCTTTCCTGTGGAATAAGGACGGTACGCCGAATTTTGGTTCACCAATTGCTGAAGGCGTGCCCGTGAAGGTGCCTGGTGGGGAGTAGGCGAGGGGGAAGCGGTACAGGCACCTCGAGCGTGCAGGGCTGCTGAATGGAAGCTTTAGCGCTCTTTTGGGGCGTTAAAGGGACCGCGCGAGCGTGCAGGTTCGCGGAATGGAAGCTTTAACGCCCTTTTGTGGCGTTAAAAGCACCGCGCGAGCGTGAGGTTCGCGGAATGGAAGCTTTAACGCCCTTTTTGGGCGTTAAAAGCACCGCGCGAGCGTGCAGGTTCGCGGAATGGAAGCTATAACGCCCTTTTGGGGCGTTATAGGAACCGCGCGAGCGTGCAGGTTCGCGGATTGGAAGCTTTAACGCCCTTTTGGGCGTTAAAGTCACCGCGCCAAGCCCGAGCAAAAGAAGCTGAAACACCCTCCCGGGCGTTTCAGCTTCTTTTGTCTACAAATCCAAAAATATGTCCATGACAAAAGGAAATAGGTCATTGGCTTGACTCCGCCTAGTTTGTATAATGAAGGCAGAGTTTGATGGCATGGAGGGGATTCAAATGAGCGTAGAGCAACAATCAGATTCGAATCCTAAGCAAGCTGCGAAAGCTGCGAAAGTTAAAGTTATATGTCTCCTCCTTATGTTGAGCGTGTGGACGGTTGGCTGTGATGCGCAGTCGGACACCATAACTGACGAGCCTGCGGCGAGTAAGCTGCGTATTACCTTCTGGACACCGTTTAGTGGTGGCGATGGACAATTTATGGCGGAATTGATCCAGCAATACAATAATGAGAATCAGGATCATGTGAAAATAGAGCAAATTAACAATAATTCAGGTGATTATTATCCGAAGCTGTCAACGGCGATCGTAACCGAAGAGGCACCGGATATCGCAATTGTTCACTCTGCAAAATATTCGCAGTATGCGCCGGCGGGTTTTTTGACGGATTTGAATTCACTTGCGATCGAAGCAGGCGTCCATTGGGATGATTTTAACCCGACGATTCTTCAAAGCACTGTGGCCGACAATAAGCACCTAGGCATTCCGCTGGATACGCACCTGGAGGTCATGTACTACAACAAGGATTGGTTGAAGCTTGCAGGCCTCTTAGATGAGAAAGAAAAGCCGATTATGGCGGAAGGAGAGGCGGGTTACCTTGCTTTTCTTGAGAAGATACGCGCTAGTGTGCCTTCGAATGTTACGCCATTAGCGGAGCCTAATGTACGGATCGACTCCTTCTGGCTTTGGTTCTCCTTTTATAATCAAATGAAACAAGATGGCGGAAGATTCTACACCGACGATGGCAAAGCGGCTGCGATTGACAATCCTTCTGCCCTGAAATCCTTGGAATTCGTGAACTCTCTCTACACGAAGAAGCTCATTTTGCCGAATATTAATGATCCGTTTCAAAGCTTCGCCAAGGGAAACGCAGCAACCCTAATTTCAGGGGTATGGGGAACGGGAACGTTTGAGAAAGCAGTAGATTTACACTTCGGAGTAACCAAAATCCCACAAATTTACGATCACCCGGCAGCGTGGGGGGATTCACATACGTTCTCGCTTCCGTATCATGAAAAGCCAGATAAACAAAAACAACTCGCTGCGCTTAAATTTGCGAATTGGGTAGCAGCGCAAGGGGCTAGCTGGGCGAAGGCTGGACATATTCCGGCAGTGCAGAAGGCTGTTGCTTCGGAAGATTTTCAAAAGCTGAAATACCGCCCGGACTATGCCAGCGCAGCCGATGATGTGAAATATTTCCCCAATCAACCGCGACAGGGTTCGATCAACGATGAGCTTGTGCGTGAATTTGAGAAGATGATGGCGGAACAACTCACGCCACAAGAGGTGCTGCATAATGCGCAAAAGATCATTAATACCAATCTTCAAATCCAGCAGAATACGACTGCAAAATAGGCTTCAAATCATCAAAGATCTGCCTATTGCGATGAAATTGATCGTGATGAGCGCTATTTTTATTGCGGTTCCGCTTGGCATCGCGAGCTATTTAACTTTTACGAGCTATTCTGCTTCGATTCAAAAGAATACAGGGAAATATCAGATGGACGTAGTGAAGGAACTCACCGCCAACATTGATACGTATTTGAATGAGCTTAATTTATTGACGTTATTACCCTATCAATCTCCACAAATCATGAAGTTCCTGGAGGTTGGTGAGCAGAACGGGAGTCTTTCTTTTAATGATCGTGTAACGATTGAGGACTTCACGAAACGTGTGTTTGCCAACGGACGCGTAGATATTTCCGGTTTGACGTTATACCGCACCCGAGGTGGGAATACGTATACCGCCATGTCGGAAGAACAGGCCAATTATACGCTGCGTGACGTGAAAAATGAGGTCTGGTATGATAAGGTTTCGCAAACGGGAAAAGTCGTGTACATCGGAACATTTAACAAAAATGGGTCGGTTTCCACGAACCAAGTGTATTCTTTTGCCAGAAAAATACGCAGTGTAGATACTGGTGCTGTTCTAGCTTACATCGTGCTCGACGTTGATAAGAATATTATTCGCAATAAAATGGAAGCGATTTCCAATGAAAAGAAGAACATCATGATTGTTGATAATGAAGGCGCGATGATATATAAAAGCATGGTTAACGGCCCAGATGCTGAGCAAATCAAGCAGTTCAAAGGCGCGGGAACAGTCGTTTATAAGCAAAACAAGGATTCAGAGTTGGTTTCCTATTTTACCTCACCTTTAACGGGGTGGACGATGATTGAGATGGTTCCTCTGGCGATTTTGCTTCAGGACACGGTGAATGTGAGGAATTATATTATTGGAATTGGTGCTGTATGTTTGCTGTTAGCCATTATTATTTTCACCTTATTTGCCCTTCGAATTACGAATCCGATCAGTGAATTACGGAATCTCATGAAGAAAGTGGTTATAGGTGATTTAGCTGTTTCCATTCCGATTCATAGTCGCGATGAGATAGGTCAGTTGAGTCAATCTTTTAATATCATGGTATCGAAGCTAAGTGATCTGGGGTATCGTCTGTATGAGTCGGAGATCAGGGAGAAAAATGCCCAAATATCGGCGCTCCAGAGTCAAATCAATCCGCATTTTTTGTACAATACGTTAGGTTCTATCAGTATGTATGCTGAAATTCAAGGCAATAAAGAAGTCGTGAAAATGACGAACCATCTCAGCAAGCTGCTCCGCTACAGTATTAACAGTCATCAGAGCCAAGTTCCTTTACATATGGAATTAGAGCATGTGACGGGCTATATGGCGATTCAACAAATTCGTTTTGAGGATAAAATAAAATTCCATGTCCGCATCGAACCTGATCTTCTGAGCTATTCGGTGATTCGCTTTATTTTGCAGCCGATTGTTGAGAACAGTATTGTACATGGGATTGATAAAGGCAATGGGTATGGAACCATTAGCTTGATCGGGAAGAAACAGGATAATCATATGTTGATCCAAATTCAAGATGATGGCGCTGGGATGAGCGCTGTGCAGCTGCAGAGCTTGATTGATCGGAAGTTTCAGATGACGACAACGGAAGAAGGAACAGGCGGTACAGGGTTAATGAATGTACATCGTAGAATCGCTTTGCGATATGGGAATCAGTACGGTGTGACGATTGAGAGTGATCTCAAGCAAGGGACGACGATTTCATTAACGTTACCGCTCACCTACGGTCATCATGAAGGGAGGAAGCTGGATGCCTAGCATATTAATCGTGGATGACGAAACTATTTTCCGTAAAGGAATACGACTCATGATTACGGATATGAACAGTGAATGGTTCGTTATCGATGAGGCAACGGATGGCGCAGAAGCCTTAGAGAAAATCGAAGAGCTGCAGCCTGATCTGATTATTACAGATATCAAAATGCCCAGGATCGATGGGATACAGCTTCAATATATTGTGAAAGAGCGATTTCCTCATATTTCATGCGTGGTGATGAGTGGTTATAACGATTTTCAATATGCGCGTGAATCTTTGCGTTTGGGTGCGAAGGACTACTTGATGAAACCTTTTCAGCGGGAAGAGCTCTATGCTTTGCTCGAGAAGCTGCAGGAAGAATGGCTGACGGAGAAAAGGCCCAACAAATCCAAAGGGATGGATCAACAGGTTCAGAATCAGATGCGGCAGCATGTACTTGCGGGTCTACTCACGGGGAATGTCCATCATGGAGAGGCCGAGCTGTTAGATAACGTAGGGATTCAATTCCCTCATGCCTACATTAGCTGCTTAATAGCCAAGCTGGATCGAGATTCGGTGACAGATGAGCGGTATTATCAATTGAATCCTTCATTGTTCTCGATTTACATCCAGCAGTTTATCCAGGAGAGCCTCGATGTGAGCTTCAAAGGGTATGTCTTCATTCACCACGACACGGAAGTTGTCGCTCTGATTAACCATGAGGGTGTTGAAACGATCAATTCCGATATGGAGAAGCTGACGAATCAGATTCGGAAGGATATTCGGGTGCAGTCTAATTTCACCCTTACTTTCGGTTTAGGCAGCCCCGCTAAGGATTTGGAGTCTATATCCAAGTCGTATAAAGAGGCAGGATTAGCGCTGTTATACCGTTTGGTTATAGGTGGGGATCGGTTATTTTCAAACGAGATTGTTGCGGAGATGAAAATGGAGAAGCACGATTGGCACGCCGCCGATTGGCATTCTTTGAATCAATTCGTCCAAGAAGGGGACTTGGCGAATGTTCAGCAGCAAGCAAGCCTCTACGTGACGAAGCTCTGCCAGCAGTGGAAGGATCCAGAAATCATTCACCAACAAATTTGCAAAATGCTGCTGCATTTCTATGAATTGGCTGTAAATTTGGCTGTCGTGAAGCAGTGGCTGCAGAACACGGATGTGAAGCAGGTTTTGGTGGACATTTACTCGTATTCATCAAGCAAAGAATTGACGGAGCGCTGCCAGAAGCTGCTTGGTGATCTAACCGTGTGCATCGGGAATCGCAAGAAGAAGATGGTGACAAGCCCCGTCGAAATTGTGGTGCGTTACGTGGAGGAGCATTATGCAGAATCGATCACACTAAATTCGATGGCCGAAATCGTCTATCTCAGCCCGTCCTATCTAAGCAGCTTGTTCAAAAGCAAGCAAGGTCAGTCGTTCATTGACTTCCTGACGGAAAAGCGGATTGAAAAGGCCAAATCACTCTTGCTCTATTCCGATGAAAAGATTCAAGTCATCTCGGATTCTACCGGATTTACGAATATCAGGCATTTCAATCGTGTGTTCAAAACGATCACGAATCGCACCCCTTCCGAGTTCCGTGAGGGGAAAAGTGCAGGCATATCCGAACCGTTCAAGGTGAATTAAACTTGAGCGGTTTTTTGCGTTTATTTGGAAGGTATCCATACCAATTTAGCACGCTTGAATAAACTAGTAGGGATACTAGAAAGAGAGGGTGTGAAATTAGATGCAAAAGGCGAAGGCGGCAATTTTGGAAAATCAGGTGTATTCGAATCGCGTTGCACGATCGGAATTCGATAGCAATTGGAAGACAAGTGTGTCGAGTAGTGGTTATGTCGTGTATACAGCTACTAGAAATAACGCGAAGATTATTGTTTTGCTTACTACAGGGTTAAGAAAGTTGATTATTTTCAATAAGGGTGGAAAGGTCCTTGTAGGCTCTGGCGGAGTAAGTCATTATAGTAAACCGCATAAGGCGAAGGATCTGAATTGATTGTAAGATAAATAGTTGCGATGTGTGGGGACGTGAGGAGTTAGTCGATATAATCGACTAACTCTGGTGCTGAGGCGTCCAACTGAGATGAGATACTCGAAATAATCGACTTTCTCGCTCGCCGGAGCAGCAAATCGAGGATGTAAGTCGAAAAAATCGAGTTACGCGTGTCGAGAATGGCAATAGGAGTAGTGTAAGTCGAAAAAATCGAGTTACGCGTGTCGAGAGTGGCAATAGGAGTAGTGTAAGTCGAAAAAATCGAGTTACGCATGGCGAGAGTGGCAATAGGAGTAGTGTAAGTCGAAAAAATCGAGTTACGCGTGGCGAGAGTGGCAATAGGAGTAGTGTAAGTCGAAAAAATCGAGTTACGCATGGCGAGAGTGGCAATAGGAGTAGTGTAAGTCGAAAAAATCGAGTTACGCGTGTCGAGAGTGGCAATAGGAGTAGTGTAAGTCGAAAAAATCGAGTTACGCGTGGCGAAAGTGGCAATAGGAGTAGTGTAAGTCGAAAAAATCGAGTTACGCGTGGCGAAAGTGGCAATAGGAGTAGTGTAAGTCGAAAAAATCGAGTTACGCATGGCGAGAGTGGCAATAGGAGTAGTGTAAGTCGAAAAAATCGAGTTACGCGTGGCGAGAGTGGCAAT
>NZ_JCAUAZ010000008.1:0-270387 GCF_059692215.1 Paenibacillus sp. J22P51
TGTTACTCACCCGTCCGCCGCTAGCTTATCCCGAAGGATAAACCCGCTCGACTTGCATGTATTAGGCACGCCGCCAGCGTTCGTCCTGAGCCAGGATCAAACTCTCCATAAAGGTACCCAAAAAAGTGACGTTAACCTCCGAAGAGAATTCCGATTACTTTTCCGGGGCCCAAATTCAAATCTGACTTGCTCATTTGAAGCTAGCGAGATTTTGCAATCTCATTTATAGTCGATTGCTCGACTGTGCTTACTCACTCGTTGTTCAGTTTTCAAAGATCAATTCTCCATGCGTTATCCCCGCCTCAACCTCAAGGCCGGAATTACAATATAGCATAATTGCCCAACCAGATGCAAGCTTTATTTCTACAAATTCCGATAAAATTTGCAGCCCGTTTTGGCCGGACCAGTAATATACCACGGGCATTTGGATAATGCAACACCTTTTTAAAAAGAATATCGATTCAGCTCTTGCACCACAAGTTCTTGCTCAAATTGCTCTTTCAATGAATCATTGCTTGGCGAAATCGTTAGTCCCATTTCTTTGAACTCTCGAATCAGATTCTGAATCTCATGAAGGTTACCCTCTTGAACATATTGCTCAGTCTGATTGATGACATGGAACGCCATAGCCTGATAAGCATCCGAAAAGCTTTGATCAACACCCTCTGCACCTCGGTAATCAGCGTAATATCTTTTAAACGTATCCATCAAGCTTTCTTCCATTCCTAACCACTCCTCTCAAGTTATAGCATAGTTTCCCACTTCTCTTGCCAAATTATACAATTAAATGAACAACAAGCCCCCCGCTAGTAAGCAAGGAGCTTGTTTATGAATCTAACCTTTTTATATATCTATTGTAGGAATGCGAACTTTCTACCTTTATTTAACGTCAATAGTTGTAACGGATTGATTTTGGCCTTTAAGCTGGATCAGGTGACCTGCTGAGAAGTTAGCCAAATTGCCTGTCAAAGCGAAAGTCGAAGCCACATTATATGTAGTGGATTGATCAACGCCATTGATATTTTGTGTAATTGTGATTGTCGCAATTTTACCTTGAGCGTTAACTGTTGTTGCAGTCAACGTACCCGTAATGTCGAAGTTTGCATTTACTGGGGCATTCGTAGTTACTTCTACAAATACAACTGTGTTGTTGAATGTACGTACTTTCACAGTATCGCCAACAGCAATTTCAGTAGCAGCTACTTTCACACCATTACGCAAAACGAAAGCATCTGGGTGCAATGTGTACACAGTTGTTGTGCCATTTTTAGTTAGGGAAAGAACATTGTTGTAAACAGCCGCATTAACCGTACCTGTTTTTGTGTTTTGATCTTCACCAGGCAATTGCTCGTTTGTACGATCTAGAAGAGCTGCCAGTTGAGCACGTGTTACATTTTGATTTGGTCTGAATGTATTGTCTTCAAAACCGTCGACTAAGCCTTTATCAACCGCTACTTTCACATAACCAACGGATCCTGCTGGAATTTGCTTCGCATCCTTAAATGTAAGTTTGCTAGTCATGTTTGCTTTAGCTTCACCTTCTAATTTCAACGCTTTCACTAGAAGTGTCGTTGCCCATAGACGGTTTGCTTCTTCACTTGGACGAACGCTGTCATCGCTTTCTGTGAATAGGTCATTCTCAAGAGCTACAGCAACATAACCTACTGCCCATGCAGGAACTTTGTCTGCATCTTTGAAGTTCAATTTCGTTGATTTTTCAGCATCGGACTCAGCTTGCTCACGCAATCCCATCAAACGAACAGCCGCTGTAATCGCTTCAATACGAGTTACTGTTTTCTCTGGTTTAAAGCTGCCATCTTCATATCCTTCGAAAACACGTTTGGAAGCTAGGCTTGCAATATAACGCATTGCCCATTGTGAATTTTTCATATCGTTAAAATTAATGTTAATTGTTACGTTCCCGTTAAAAACATTTTGGGTATAGTTGGTATTGTTTTTAGATCCATTGTTATTATTACCTTTACCGTGATCATCGTTTTTACTTCCATTTGCAAATGCGGCAGTTCCGCCACCCATTACCATTGTAAGAACAAGTCCTGTAGCTACGAATTTTTTCATTAGATCCTTTTTCATTGTAAAATCTCTCCCTTAGTCATTTTATGGTTTTTACATAAGATGGAGCCTTCGCGAAGGGTTCCTGGTTATGCTACAAGGATTCGCCAAAGCATGTCATTTTTTGGGGGTAGAGCTTGTAAAACTTTTTAAAATCAATTCTCAAAGTCTATTAAATCCACTCTGAAACTGCTAAACTGAGACCATATAGTCTAACGCTAAAGGAGCTTATGTATGCGCTTACGAAACCCGCGAGTTCAACTCGTTATTGCTCTGGCTGTACTCCTAATCCTTGTATCAGCATTCTCATTCAGCAAGATTTGGTTCAAACAAGGAAGCATTAACGTGACCGCTGTAGCTCCACCTGTGATTCATCAAGACACCCCACAAGTAAGTGAAGTCCCGGCAGCAGCACCCATTCAAGAGCCGAAAAAAGAGAGCGTCGCCACATATCCAACAGAAAACGTAGATGTCGTCGTCATTGGAAGCGAGCTTGAAGGCCTCTATTTGGCTCGAGCCGCCATGGATGAAGGCCTCAAAGTGAGAATATTAGATCCGCACCAAGCCTTTGGAGGTCAAATCCTGCAAAGTCAGATGCTGTTTCTGGATGAAACACGCGATGAACAAGGGCGCCTTCTCGTTCAAGGCCGAGCGAAAGAACTCTTCGACGGCTTCCGTAACGCTAAGATTCGTAAGCTGCCTGAATTTACAACCTATATGAATAAACTAAGCAAAGATATCCCCATAGAGTCAGGCATCACCATCCAAGAAGTTGAACAAATCGAAACGCCTGACTATATGCACAAGATTCCATCGCTCATCTATCGAACAAACAAAAATGAAGTAAAGAAAATCACAGCTTCTTATTGGGTAGATAATAGTGATTTTGCCGCTTTAATTAGTCGATTGGAAGCCAAACGTCTACCAGGACTAGAGAAGTTCTATGGTCAGAAAGACATTGAATATATGAGTGCTGGCATGATGATGAAGTTTAAAAACGTAGATTGGAAGAAGTTCAATGCTGCATTCAACGCATTAAAGCCTGAGGAAAGAGCAAAGCAATTTGGCGGCGGAAGTGTCAGCGATAGTTTCGCAATTGGTCTTAGCGGAATGACGAAGGCTTATCATCCTTCTAATGATCGTGTTTTCTTAAGAGGTTTGAATGCGGTGAATCAACGCGATGGAGAGGTCCTCATTAACGCCCTGCTCGTCTATACCGTGGATCCTGCCAAGCAGGCGTCTGTGCAAGAAGCTGTATATTTAGGAAATAAAGAAACTGCACTCATCTTACAACATTTCCGTAAAACATTACCTGGTTGGGAAAAAGCAGAGCTTGGCGAACTTCCAACTTATCCCTATGTACGTGAATACAACCATTATGAAATGGACTATACATTAAAGCCTTCTGATCTCCTTGCTGGCACCATGTTCTGGGACAATGTCAGTATTGGCGGTTATCCGTTAGATTTACAAGGTACAAGTGCCAACAAGTGGGGAATCGAGATGGGTCGACCCGATAAATATGGCATGCCGCTTCGCAGCTTTTTGCTTAAAAATTATGAGAATGTCATCGCAGCTGGAAAAAATGTTGGTTCCTCAGCTATTGCTTACGGCAGCACACGTATTCAACCGAACACGAGTCTTGCCGCTGAATCTATCGGTGTCATCTTAGGCCAACTTCATGGTAAGCAAAAGCTTCGCGAAATTACACCTGAACAAATGTTGACGCTTCAAACGTATTTAGCAGCCCATTATCAAATCAAGTTGACTGGCGTAACGGCTACCAACAAGATTACAGGGTGGAATGAAGAGGAAATTCGCAAACTGGATACTGGCGAGATCACCTATCCAAGTTATATTCAAACGCGTAAGAAGCCTGCCGTAAAATAAGGATTCAAGTCAGAAACCGTGTCCTCGTTCATGCAACGAGAGCACGGTTTTTTTCTTTCGTAAAGGTATTGTAACTAAGGCAACATGCGTATACAATAAGCAATATACTTATAATTACTTATCAACACTTAAGCATAGGAGGCCGACACCCTTGTTTCAAGAAGAACGACTCGTTGCCATCCTCGAATACTTAAAATCAAATAAGCGTATATCGGTTGACCTGATCTGTGAGCTTTATGAAGTTTCTCGAGATACCGCAAGACGAGACATGGTGAAGTTAGAAGAACAAGGCTCGATCGTTCGTACAAGAGGCGGAGCAATTCTTCCGACACTTTCCAAAGAAGTCGGAAATTATGATCAGCGTTTACAGGCAGAGTCATCTTCCAAGCATACGATTGGGAAGACAGCCGCTGCCCTCGTTCAAGATGGCGATTATCTTATGATGGATGCCTCAACGACTGTTCTGCATGCCGCAACTGCCCTGAGCTCTAAAAACAACATTGTCATCACGAGCTCCATTGAAACAGCCGCTATCCTCACCCGCAAAGATGAAATAACAATTCATATGCTTGGCGGCGTGCTAGATAATAAGCATCATAGTGTCTACGGCGCGAAGGCGATTGAAATGTTAAAAGAATATCATGTCGATAAACTGTTCATTGGAACTTGCGGAATATCTGAAGATGGATTATCTGCGCCGAACGAAGAGGACTGCTATCTAGTTAGAGCCATGATGCAGCATGCGGATCAAGTGATTGTACTCGCAGATCATTCCAAATTCGGTAAGCGATTGTTCCATCGGGTAGTTGGATTTGAAAGTATTGATATCCTTGTGACCGATCAAGCGCTTAGCGAAGAGATGAAAGAACGCCTATTGGCCAGTGAAGTTGAAATTGTATTAGCAGGAGGAGATAACCACCATGATTAAACTTATCGTTAGCGATCTTGACGGCACCTTGCTTGACCATCATAAGAAAGTAACTGAGCGAGAGCTTAATGCGCTACGCCAAGTAAAAGAAGCAGGAATTACGCTTTGTCTAGCCTCGGGAAGAATGAATTTGGAGATGCAGCAAGTGCTTCAAGAAATCGATCATCAAGCACATTCTGTGTCCCAAAATGGCGCCTTTATCCACTTGGTGGATGGAACACTCCTGCAAGCGAAGCTATTTGAGCCTTCTATCGCCAATCTAGTTTATCAGCTCATCAAAGCTTACGATGTCGTAAAGCTGATTTGCTCTGGGAATGCCAACTATATTGAGCGCTTGAGCCCAGCTTCCGACGAAATTCAAGCGAGAATGTTTGAACCTTTTCTATTAAATAGCGAATTAGAGATGACCATGAAAGATGTGTTTCCGATATGTAAATTTTCTCTCTTCGGGCGTGTAGACAATTTACTAGAGATCAAAGCGTTATTAGAAAAAGAACTCCCCGATCAATTGGACATCTATCTGGCTGATAAAGATTGTCTCGACATCATGCCTCATCAAGTTTCGAAAGGGAGCTCATTGCTTACACTTATCGCGCATTTAGGTTTCAAGCCTGACGAGATCGCATGTTTTGGAGACTCTTTTAACGATGTTTCTATGTTTGGTATTACACCACATAGCTTCGCCATGCATACTGCTCATTCAGATGTGAAAAGGCATGCCGCTTATACGGTGAATTCCGTATCCGAAGCGATTGCACACGTATTTGCTTTCAATGAAAAGTTTACGTCTGAACATAAAGGCAGCGCCGCATTATGAAAAGACTTTTAATTATGGGCTGCTTATCTTACTTACTAACAGGCTGCACACACGTTATATTTGGCGCGGTGCTGCCTGAACTACTGGCCCATTATGGTCGAAGCTACAGTGGCGGTGGAATGCTGGTCTTCTTGCAGTTTGGGGGGTTCATGCTAGGTGTGCTTGCGATGCCTTCGCTCATTCGTCGTATTAGTCGTAGAAGTACGATTACAATGGCATTTTGCTTCTTGTTTGTCGCTATGCTTGCTATTGGCTTACTGCCTCCCTGGCCAATGGTTATCGGGTTGACCTTCCTTGCAGGTATCTCATTCGGACTTGTGGAATCCAGTATAAGCACATTCGTTCTCATGGCAGCCAAAGATCAACAAGCCGTTGCCTTCAGCAAGCTTGAAGTTTTCTTTGGACTAGGCGCCTTATTTATGCCGCTTGTATCTAGTTTACTTATTGCAAATGGTCTATGGAAAAATGCGTTCATGCTGCTAGGCATTAGCGCACTTGCTACAGGGATCATTTGGTCAAAGCTTTCCTTAGGTGAGCATGATGAATTACTTTCACATAAAGCAGACAGCACACAGAAAGCGGAGCGAGTTCCCGTTCTGTCTAAAAGATCCTTCATCTTCTTATGCTTGCTGATGACCGTATTCTTCTTATATTGCGGCATGGAGAATACGATCGTTAATTTCTTACCGTCGATCTTCAAAGACCAGCTTCAGGCTCCCAGCTCCATCGCTTCACTTGGCGTTACCGCTTATTGGGTAACCATGGTGGTTGGACGCATATTTGCAGGCGTACTTGCGGAGAAAATAACGTATTTTAAGTATTTAGTCTTCTCCTTCGCCTTAAGTGTGCTCACCGTATTCGTATGGCTATTTAGCACGAATTTGTGGAGTAGCTTTGCCGTCATTCTTTTACTCGGATTATTTATGTCAGGTATGTTCGCCGTCGCCATAATCTATGCGAATCAATTATTGCCAGGACGTACGGAACAAACAACAAGTACACTTATCGCCTCTGGTGGTTTGGGCGGAGCCATTCTGCCGCTCGGTGTAGGTTGGGGCATGGATCACTTCCATGTAGGCGTCTCGATTTGGTTTGTACTTATTAGTATGTGTGTTGTATTTGGCATTATTATGTATACTCGCAGATGGCAGGTTCCTATGCTGCGGGCGAAAGCTGATGACATCATTGCATCCCAATCGTGATGCGGGAATAGAATAGCTGGAACGTAATGAAAAACCCTTCAGATCCACAATGTGGAATTGAAGGGTTTTCGCTTTATTGAAATGCCTTTAATTGAATCACAATGGCTTTATCCTCAAACACCACATTCTTAATCCCAATTAATTTAGGCAAATAAGATTGAAGTGGAATTTCAACAGGAGCCAATTGCAGCCAATCACTAGGCAGCTGCCAATTCTTGATCTGCGTATTCACATGCTGAATGACCAAGTTAGGCGGGTCCCACGCCAATGAAAACATCGTGCGAGCACCGACCGGAATCCGTTCGTGCCACCTCACGTTTACATCCGCCTCAATCATGGAGCCTTGAAGGTTCAGCTTGATACCTTCCATACGGAAATCATGCGGCAGCAAGCTGTGCGAAGCTAATTGCTTCTTGAGCAAATGATTAACTTCCTCTTCCGAAAGCCGAACCTCCAGCTTCCGGGAGAGGATCATTTCTGCCATTTTGCTGCTAATTGAAATCTCTTTATACTGCAGATCAAGTGACTCCGTTGGTTTCACATACTGAATGACGATGACTAGCATCACCGCTGTGATGACAGCCAGAGTCAAGATCGTAATCATGATTTTCTTCAGCATGCTGCTTTACACCCCGCAGATAATGACTAGCTTCCTTAAGAAGCAAGCTATTCTTCTTTATTCTGCTGCTTCTCTTTCAACCAGCGCGGAGCTCCCTTGCTCTTGCGATCGCGCTCGCGTTGCGCTTTGCTAACGGCTTTGCCAGCGGCAGCCGGCTTCCCTTGCGCTGCCGGCTTCGCCGGAGCAGCGTCACGCTGGCCGCGCTCGTCTGGTGCCGCGGCGCTTACACGCACCGCGCCCGCTGGCGCGGCAGCATCGCGCGCGCTGGCGGAGCCGCTGCGCGAAGGTGCTGCGCTAGGGCGCGCAGCTTCACGGCGGCTGCGCATCGTAGCCGCACTGCGGTCTTGGGCCGGATCAACCAACCGGCCTTCGTACATCGCCTTCGGCTCGATCGTGATGCCAAGCTGCTTCTCGAATTTTTCGATGATGAATAGCTCTTTCGACGTCACGATAGAGATCGACGTCCCTTCGCGGCCCATCCGGCCTGTCCGACCTACACGGTGAAGATAATACTCCGCATTCGTAGCCACATCCAAATGGAATACGTGCGTCACACCTTCAATATCTAGTCCTCTTGCAGCAACATCAGTTGCAAGCAACAATTGGAATTTGCCCTCACGGAAATTACCCATGACTTTGGCGCGGTCCTGCTTGCTAGCTTCTCCATAGAGGGCTTCAATCGAAAGGCCGACATACTGCAGCTTGCCAACGACTTGCGCAATATCATCAGTCACGTTAATGAAAACAATCGCAGAAGTTGGCTTGATCATGCGAACAAGTCTTCTGAGTGTATCAATTTTCTCACGTTCCTGGCACACGACATAGTGATGTTCCAGCGTTTCAGCAGTACGCTGTGAGGGATTAATTTTGATAATAACCGGATCCTTCAGCCATCTGCCTGCTGCTTGCTCCGTACTTTGGGGAATTGTCGCCGAGACAAACACCATCTGACTTGAACGCAGCATACCTTTGAGCACCGCTTCTACATCTTGCATAGAGCCAAGCTCGAACACCTGGTCGACTTCATCGACAATGCCGATTTTCACATGATGCAGCGTCAACTTCCGAATTTTCATCAGCTCAAGCAAACGCCCTGGCGTTCCAACGACAATGTGCGGATGAAGGCGCAGCTTTTCTACCTGTCTCGCAGCGGCAGCTCCCCCAATCAAGGATTGCGAACGAATAGGTCCCCCGCTCGTCAGTTTCTCTATTTCCTGCATAATTTGCATGCCTAGCTCTCTCGTAGGGACGACAACCAGTACTTGCAATTGTTTTTGCGAAGGATCGATTCGCGCAAGTGCCGGCAGCAAATAAGCTAGTGTTTTACCCGTTCCAGTCTGGGATTGGATAATCGCATCTTTACCTTGCAGAAGAACTGGGATACCCTCCGCTTGAATCGGAGTTGGCTCACCAATCCCCAAATGTTGTAATTTATCTAAATACGTCTGTGCAATCTGCAGCTGTTCAAAACTCGTACTCAATGCTAAATACCCCTTTTCTCTTCCAACCTCATGCCCATATTATATGCTAGAGTGCTTCAGCAAACAAATATTTACCGTTACCCCACTATCTCTCTGATCCCCACTCATCCAAAAACTTCTGCTTAATGGCATCGCGCGCACGAAACAGCCTTTGTCGCACAACGCCTTCTGTTACATTAAGTTCACTAGCCATATCCTTGTAAGATAAATTATGCATCCATTTCATGGCGATAATTTGTCTATAGGAGGGATTAAGTTGATTGATATAGGCGATAACGGCTTCTCGCATGACCTTCATTTCCACTTCTACATCTGGCGAGGCCGAATAATCGGAAGTTGGGGCTGACTCCTTTAAGGAGAAGAGAATCTCTGTCTCGAGTTCGTCACGGTTACGTTTATGTTTTCGCAGATGATTTAGGGTTACGTTCCGGGTAAGTCTTTTGAGCCAGCTCTCATATTTATCAATTTCTGTTAATAACGGGGCCTTGTGAACCGCACGAAGAAAGGACTCCTGGATAATATCCTCCACGGCCGCGTGATCTCTCAAAATAAAGTTAATCATCGGATAGACGAGCAAGTAAAATTCTTTATAAATTTGTTCCTGCAAGCTCTTATCTAATGTATTAAAGTCGCTGTTGAATATCTCTTTCAGTGACTTCATCCTATTCCCCCCTAGCCTACAGGCAAAAAGACCCATCATATATCTACCTTATTTTAGGATAAAAAGGAGGAGTAAACAATCGTTTAACGAGAAATATTCGGAAAAATTTTCCTCCAGGTTCGAAGAAGACTTAAAATGCGTGAAAATCGGTCTACAACGCCTTTTTCTCCACTTTTGACAGGTACACCTTCATCTATTAAACTTAAAGTGCTCCAACTACCTATTTCCATCCGAAGGGATGAAGTGAATGAATACCGATTTCGAGAATGATTTTAACACGTTGGTCACCAAAACAGCTGAACTTATTACGGGGGACACATCCCCAGAAATGATCGAGAAAATCAAGGTTTGGGCATTTTTTAACCATGTTCATAAGGCTCTTCCTGCACTTGCCTCCCACTGGAACCAATCTCATCCCGAAGGCAAGGCCGAAATGCGTCGTATTTTCGAGGAAATCCGTGCGCTGAATCAAGCCAAGCAAGCAGCAAAGCCTGATCAAGCTGAAACGTAGGATAGTAAGTTGAAAAAAGCGACCCCAATCATCTGACTGGGAGCCGCTTTATTTTTTGTTCATAATACCTGACGCCAGCTTGTCGAACATGCGAGGAAACATATGAAACAATTTGATTCCTACACCAGCTACAAAAGGCAGGTTCTTTTCAGGAATGTTTTTCTCGATGGCATGCAAAAGCTCCTTAACAACTTTCTCTGGCTTTAACATGAACCAAGCGACGTTTTTCACGTAATTGCCGCTCGGATCCGCCTTGTCGAAGAAAGGCGTCGCAATCGGACCTGGGTTAATAGCCGTAACCGATACCCCCGTCTTCGCTAGCTCCATTCGCAAACTATTCGTAAAGCCTAGCACCGCATGCTTGGTCGCAGAGTAAGCAGTCGATTTGGCTGAGCCAATTTTACCTGCCATCGAGGCAATATTGACGATATGACCGCTGCCCACCTTCAACATATGAGGAAGTACGGCTTTCGTGCAGCGCACTAGACCTAGATAGTTCACATTCATCATCTCTTCAAATTGTGCAAAAGGCGCCTCAGCAAATGCCTCGAAAATACCATATCCGGCATTATTAATTAGGATATCAATACGCCCAAATTCGGCGATGATTTGAGCTACAACTCCATTGACTTCTTCCGTATTTGTAACATCCATCGCATAAACCGCATGCCGCCCTGGCAAGCCTGAAGCAATTTGCTTCAGCTTATCTGTACTCCGTGCCGTTAGCACAGGAATAGCTCCCTTGGCTGCAAATTGCTTTGCCATCACAGCCCCTATCCCACTTGACGCACCAGTAATCAAGACGACCTTGTTCGTAATTTCCAACCTAATCCGCTCCCTTCCACGCAAAAAAAATGGAGTTACCATTTTGTAGGTACTCCACACGTTCTAACTTATATTACGTAATTAATACTTGAATGTCTAGTTCACCAATGCCATCCATAATTAATGGAATGGTTAATGCTTTCTTCGGCACAAATCCTGCTGCCGTAGCAGATTGGACAATCTTAGGTGGCGTGATGTCTACCCGAACCCCTTGATTAAAGAGCATCGTGCTCGCGTTACCACTAATCATATTACCTAGTTCAGAAATGGCACTCTTTCCCATTTCGTCCATTTCGGTGACGACGAATCCGCCCATCATGGCAGATACCATTTTCAAAGCAACGTCTTCAGCCAAACCAAAGACAACGTCGCCTTCCATTTGCCCAGTCATCCCAATTTGAATCCAGATATAATTTTCCACAAACTTAACGTCTTTAATGCCGAGCTGCCCCGTTGTTGGGCGAATGTTAGCAACTTGTTCGATGACAATTCTAGCCGACTCCAAAAAGGGATTAATGTACTCAGCCTTCATAGCTCCGCTCCGATCTCATTTGTGAATAAGTTCCACAGAAAAACGACCTTTTTCAACATTATACATAAAATTTTGGGACAAGTATACTGTCAATTTCACAAAAATAGTTCCAACTACTCAGATACATACCCCCTATTCTACCGTCATACTTAAATTGTCGAAATGCTAATTGAATCGATTACTAAATGGTAGAGACACAAAAGCAATGGTAAATTATACTAAATACTATCTATTCCTGTTAAACTATTAAAGAGAATCTCAAAAGGAGAGCTGAGAGTCAATGATGATGAACCCCCCTCCTGCAAGTGCTCGAAAATTAATATTTTATTTAATAGGCACTCTAACGCTGCTCGGTGTCGATTTGTTTTTTTTACATCAACTATCCTATTTTCAACATAACCGAATAGCAAGTGTAGCTGTCGATTGCGGGTTGTTCGTCGTATTCATGATACTTGCCTACTTGGGAAGCAGGCTAATCAAGCGACGTGAAGCTAGTATTTCGGAGTCTGCTGAGCGGTATAAATCTCTTTTTGATAACCATCCTGACTCCATTATTTCCTTTAGCTTAGACGGCGATGTACTATCTTCGAATCACGGACTTGAAAGCTTGCTGGGCTTGGGTGAAGAATCGTCAAAATCCGCTTCTTTTCTACCCATGATCCATCCTCCTGACTTACTCAAAACGCTCCACCATTTTCAAGTGGCTTCTGAAGGAATGCCGCAAAATTTCGAAGCTGCGTTCTTGCATCAGAATGGATTTCCCATCCCTTCTAATGTAACTTTCGTCCCCACCAAGGTGGGCAACCAAATCGTTGGGGTTTATGCCATTCTCAAAGACTTAACGGAGATCAGAGAACAGAAAAAGGAAATTGATAAGCTTTATAAGCAAAATCAACTAATTCTGAACTCCGTCTCTGAAGGCATTTATGGGATAGATATCAATGGACGTACCATATTCTGGAACAAAGCGGCAGAAGCGATCACCGGATGGAAGGTGGACGAGATGCTAGGACGGCGTATACATAATCTCATTCGACCTGTTCATATGGATGGTACTTTCGTCAGACTAGAGGAAAACGCGATTGTGAATACGATGTTGCAGCGTGAAGGCTCGATTGTGAATGAAGATGTGTTTTGGAAAAAGGATGGGAGCAGCTTCCCTGTTGAATATATGTCTAGTCCTATGCTCGAGGTAAGCGGCCAGTTACTAGGCACCGTCATTACGTTCAGTGATATTACCGAGTTGAAGAAGACGCAGGAATTGCTGATTAAATCGGATAAGCTTTCTGCCGTTGGGCAATTGGCTGCCGGTGTTGCTCATGAAATCCGTAATCCGCTGACGGCATTAAAGGGCTTCCTCAAGCTGCTCAAAACGAGTTCGACGAAAGAGCAGTATTATATTGAGATTATGCAAAAAGAGTTACAACGTATAGAATTCATTGTGAATGAGTTTCTTTTTGTATCCAAACCGCAGGCCACACATTTCGTTACAAGTACCTTGTATACGATTGTCATGAGCACAGTAGAATTGCTTCAGCCTCAAGCCCTGCTAAGTAATATTGAAATTGAAGCTGAAGTTGACTCCGGGCTGCCACCAGTTACTTGTGACGAGAATCAAATTAAGCAAGTTTTTATCAATATTATGAAAAATGCAATCGAGTCCATGTCGCAAGGCGGAATCCTGCGAATTCATGCGGAGCTGAAAGGTACGGGCGATCAAATTATTGTTCGTTTCGTGGATCAGGGCTGCGGAATTGCGCCAGAGCGTCTTCCCAAGCTTGGAGAGCCCTTCTACAGCACGAAGGAAAAAGGAACAGGTCTTGGTTTGATGGTCTGTTATCGAATCATTGAAGCACACGGCGGCTTCATGAAAATAAACAGTAAATTAGAGGAAGGCACGGTCGTCGAGATCACACTTCCGACAACAACTTACCTAGTAAAAGGAGCAGCAACAGGATGAACGGATTTCTGATTGATCTAGATGGCACACTTTACAGAGGGCATGAGCCCATTCCAGGAGCCGCAGCTTTCTTGGAATGGCTGCATCAGGAGCAATTGCCCTACTTATTGGTGACGAACAATTCGTCCCGCACCCCCGAACAGGTTGCCGAGCATCTGCAAGCGCTCGGCATAGCAGTACCCGCGGCAGCCGTCTATACGTCCTCACAAGCGGCTGCTCAGTACTTGACCGAGCAGCGCGCAGGCCAGCGCGTGCATATGATCGGCGAAGACGGCCTGCGGATTGCGCTGGACGCAGCCGGCTTCGCTTTCGAGGGGACGACGCCGGACTACGTCGTCCAGGGCATTGATCGCAGCTTCACCTATGGGAAGCTGACGGAAGCGGTCCGCCATCTGAAACATGGCGCGACCTATGTTTTAACCAATCCCGACCGGATGCTTCCGTCGGATGGAGGGCTTATGCCAGGGGCGGGCTCCCTGGCCGCTGCGATCACCGCCGCCTCCGGCGTGGAGCCGGTGGTGATCGGTAAGCCTTCGCCGATCATCATGGCGTATGCCATTGAGCGGCTCGGCCTGCCTGCCGCCGATGTCTGGGTCATCGGCGATAACGTGCACACCGACATCCGCGGAGGCGCGATGGCGGGGTGCCGCACGGCTCTTGTCCTGACGGGCGTGGCCACGCCAGACAATGTGCACGAGCAGCTGGCGTCGGCTGACTTGACGCCGGACTTGGTCTGCACGGATTTGCCGCATTTCATTGCGCAGCTTGAAATGCTATCATCATCGAGCAAGTGAGGGTTGGCGGCTGTACAGCTGCATTAGTCCGATTTCGCCGAACTAATTACCTATTTTCATTGTGTGAAGGTTGTTGACGGCGATTTAGTTGGGCAAATTAGGACTAATTAAGAAGTAATGACACGAAAAATAAGATTAATTCGGCAATTTCGGACTAATGGGTGCCGGGGAGTAATCCGCCCGAGAATAGATCGCGTTATAAATGTTGTTTTTATCGCCTAAAAAAACGCACTACCTTGTTGGCCAAGGTAGTGCGTTTTTCAATCTTCCTCACTCAATCCGATCCCAATCCACATCGAGCTCCGAATCTTTCTCCTGCAGCCGACCCTCTCGGGCATCTTGTTGCAGCCCTTCTAGCCATTTCAACTCGGTGAAAGCACGCTTATAGCTGCCGACCATCATTTGCAAAACAACGCGTGGAACAATGGTCAAATGCTCGTTGTATAAGCTTTTCATCTTATTCATAATCATTTTCTGTTCCAAAATTTTATGTTCAAGAATATCGGCAATCTTGGCTTGATCACCATGAACGGTAAACGGCAGGGCTACATAAAGCGGATGATAATGCTTAATCTCTTCATGCAATTGATGAGACAGCAGCTCTTGAAATTTTCGCTTACCAGCTTCCGTGATTTGATAAATCGTCTTCTCGGGTCGATTCGTATCGCGCACGACTTCCAGTGCTTCTACAAGACCTTCTTTATGAAGCTGATCCATCGCGTAGTAAAGCGAACCATCCTGCAGCTTCATATAATTAGTCATGCCACGTTCTTTCATCGTTTGGCGAATCTCATAGGTGTGCCGATTGGCTTCCATTAATAGTCCGAGAATGACCAGCTTCATCGACATTTGTTTTTTCCTCCTAGTGTCCTACTGGTACATCTCCTTTAACAGGCGCTTTACCAACTTCTAGTTTAGCATTTCCCATCATTAAAATGAACGCAAGACCTAGCACGGCTAAGACGATCGTTGTTTGGAAAACGACAGCAATGGAATCTGCAAGCGCAGTAAGCAGCTTATGCAAGACCTCAGCTGGAATTTTCGCTCTCACCTCAGGTTGCAGCAGCATACGTGCGTCATGAAACTTTTCAGCCATTGCTGGATCGTTCAGCGAAGTCGTGATGTTATCCTTCAAAGCGTTCACTTGAATGCTCCCGAATATGGCAACCCCAATGGCGGAACCAACAGATCGGAAGAAAGCAACTAAGGATGTCACAGTACCCCGACGGCGGAAATCAACTTTGTGAAGTGCTGACATCGACGTAATTGGGAAGCAAGCGCCAATGCCAAGACCAAGAATAATCATGTACGTCGTGATGACCCATCTCTCTGAATCAATGGAAATTCCACCAAGAAGCGATGTCGCTACTAATAGAAGAGCCACCGATACAAGCAGCACATTCCGATAGGAGAATTTACTGATAAAGCGTCCTCCTAACGCACTACTTACTACAACACCTAGCATCATTGGCGTTAATGTCGAGCCAGCTGATGTCGCAGATCCTTCGAATACACCTTGAATAAACAAAGGGATGTAAGTACCCGCCGAAATCAGAACCGCTCCGTAGGCAAAGCTTACACCCATGCTTGATGTAAACAAACGGTTTTTGAACAAATCGAGCGGTACAATTGGTTCTGCGGCGTATTTCTCTATGAGAAGAAAGCCTGCCAGCAATACTACGAAGCCTGCGAACAAACCAATAATCTGCATCGAATCCCACGCATACTCTTTACCGCCAAACTCCAATGCGAACATGAGTGAAACAATAGCTGCGGTCAGAACAATCGTACCACCCCAATCGATCTTCGCCTTAGAGTGTTCCACAGACTCGTGATAGAAGAAAATAATAATCAACAGGGAAACAATACCTAGAGGTAAATTGATAAAGAAAATCCATTCCCAAGTAACATGATCCGTAAAATAAGCACCAATTATGGGTCCAAGTACACTGGATAAACCGAATACAGCGCCGAACAAGCCCTGCATTTTACCTCGTTTCTCTGGAGGGAAAATGTCAAAAATAATAGCAAATGTAATCGGCACCAAGGCACCGCCACCAATACCTTGAATCGCGCGGTAGATGATCAGCTGTGTCATCGACGATGCTGTTCCGCATAACGCAGATCCAATCATAAAGACGATAATCCCGATTATGAAAAATAACTTGCGCCCATACATATCAGATAGTTTTCCGAAGATCGGCATTGCAGCCACATTCGCGATCAGATAAGCCGAGAATACCCAGACGAATTGGCTGAAGCCGCCCAGCTTGGATACAATCGTTGGCATCGCGGTGGAAACGATCGTTTGATCGAGTGAAGCAAGCAAGAGCCCAAGCATCAAGCCCACAACCGTCCAGGTCGGATTTGATTTACGTGTTAAAGACATACGTGAAGTCTCCTCAATCGTTTATTTATATTACATAAATTATTATATTCAAATTTGAGTAATTTGAAAAGATGTTTTTCAGGTTAAAGCCTTTTCCCATGCCTCCGTAGCTTGCGCCCGAAAACTTACAATTATCCTGCAATGTTGCCTAGTTCGCACTTCCTATCATATAATAAAGTTAGAAAAGGTTTTTATGTCCTTTACAATTTCGATAAATTTTATTTGTACCTTTGTACCCTTAATCTAACTTGCAGGAGGTAATCTCATGAATATGAACCAGTTAGAAACCCTGCTCACGATTTCCAAAACGATGAGCTTTCGTAAAGCTGGTGAGATTCTTAACCTGACCCAACCTGCCGTTTCCGCGCAAATAAAAAGTCTTGAGGATGAATTCGGTACGATTCTCATTGATCGTAATCAGCCTGTTACGTTAACGGATAGTGGAAAGCTCTTCTTGGAGCACGCGGAAAAAATATTGCGGATCACCAATGACCTGAAACAGCGTCTTTCTGATCTGAGTCAAACCCCTCAAGGTCACATTCATATTGGCACAACGACTTCTATTGCCATGCAGATATTGCCGAGGGTGCTTTCCTATTTCCAAGATCAATTCCCGCTGATCAAAACAACGATTCATTCCATGACCTCCTCTCAGATCATGACATCCGTGGAAAGCGGTCACATCGATATTGGCATCACGTACTTGTTTGAGAAGAATCCAGCACTGGAGACATCTGTGCTTTATTATGATACTTTCGAGCTCATCGTCTCCACGCATCATCCGCTTAGTCGTTTCACCCACTTATCTATCGAGAAGCTCAAGAACATTCCGTTTATCATGCTTTCCCCGGAAACAGCGGGCCGACGTTTTGTCGATCAAATCTTCAAGTCCTATGAGGTAGCTCCTCATATCGTCATGGAGTTGTCCAGCAGTGAGGAAGTCAAACGCATGGTAGAGCTGAATCTTGGTGTAGCGATTATTTCGAAGATGTCGGTAGCTGATGAATTGCGGCATGGCACATTGAAAATGGTAAAAGTGAATGAATTGGATATTACCCATCCGGTAGGCGTAGTATATAAGTCAGGACGTTACTTAAATTCAGCCATGCAACAGTTTCTTGGCGATCTTAAAGGAATGCCTGAAACGCAATTTATCGGTTCTGAATAAGTTTGTGCTTAAGATGCTAGTATTGCTGAAACTTACCCCACAAAGTGATGTTTGCCTTCGAAGGTTATTCCTATTACTTTGCGGGGACCCCGAAACTAGCAATATTTTTAGGAGGACTAGCAATGAAATTCGACCTACATACGCATCATGAACGGTGCGGTCATGCGCAAGATACCATACGTGATTATATTGAGGCAGCCATCGCGGCCGGACTTCAGGTTATTGGGATCTCGGATCACTCTCCTTACTTTGGAAGTAAAGAAGACCGTGCACAACCTGCAATTGCCATGGCGAAAAGCGAATTTCCGCGATATATCGAAGAAGTACTTCGCCTTAAACAAGAGTATGCTGGCAAAATTAATGTACTCTTAGGTGTAGAATCTGATTATTTTCCCGAGCATGTGGACGTCTATCGGCAAGAATATGCAAAATATCCGTTCGATTACATCATTGGCTCTGTTCATCTCTCTGGCGGTGTGAGTATCTTCAATCGCAACAGATGGAAAAAATTGAATGAAGCTGAGAAAGTAGCCCATAAGGAAGAATATTATGGACTAATTGCTGAATCCGCACGTTCAGGGATGTTCCAAATTCTTGGACATATTGATGCCATGAAAGGCTTCTACCCTGCCTTTTCCGATATCTCGACCCCAAAGGTTGATGAAACACTGCAAATCATCGGGGAATCTGGCATAGCGATCGAGATTAATACGTCAGGTAAAACGAAAGACGTTGGTGGCTGGTATCCTTCACACCAAATTCTGGAGCGTGCGCTGCATTACGGCGTTGAGGTTACTTTCGGGTCTGACGCCCATGTCCCTAGTCGCGTTGCTGACGATTGGGAAGAAGTCCGGAAAACCTTGAAGGAAATTGGATTCAAGCATTGGGTCTATTTCCAAAATAAGCAGAAGCAAATTGTTGCGTTATAGCGGACTTTTTCTTGTCCTAACAAAAGAGGTGCCCCCAGTACAGGGGCACCTCTTTTGTTATCGTACAAACCAATTATATATCATAATTATGTATAGACTTTGCTCTTAGGAAAGCCATCTTCTCATGTAACCCTACTTTTAATACTGCTTCTAGCTGCTCTGGCTTCATTGGTTTATAGAAATAATAGCCTTGAATTTGATGGCATCCATTCGTTACCAAGAAATCCACCTGCTCTTCGGTTTCCTCTTCGTAACCGGGAATCTTTTCAAATAGCTTAGGGACGAATAATGCGTACCGAAATCGTCCACGGAAATGGAGATCCCTAGTTGGCGAAGCCTGTACAGAACTTATTTATTGCTGAACTTGCTGCCTGCGGATAGGAATCGCCATGATCTATCGAATTGACGTTCCCACGGTTCCAACCTTGATATATAATTAAGTTAGATGACCCTGAACGAATGGAGACATGAAGATGGACATACATAACCTTGCAATACATCTCATTGATGAGGACACTGATCAGCCCCGTTATCAGTTCGATGAAGAGGCACTTCAAGAATTAATGAAAAGCATTGGCGAAATTGGCTTGCTCTCACCGATTAAAGTGCGTACAACCGCAGACAATCGATATAAAATCATTTATGGCAATCGCAGATATAAAGCTAGTAAAATGCTTGGACTTCCAACCATGCCTTGTATCGTGTCCACGGTAACGGATGAGATGGAAATCTATCTGGAGCAGATTGCTGAAAATCTAACGCGTGAAGGCTTCTCTCCGATCGAGGAAGCCGAGGCGTTTCATAAGCTCATGCATGACGCGAAGTTTAGTTCTTCTATTAAATATCTTTCTGGTAAGCTTGGTAAGCCGGAATCCTATATCAAAAACAAATGTGAACTGCTCAAGTTTGGGAACTCCGTAAAGAAGCTCATCGCCTCTGGAACCGAGATTCGTAAAGATAAGCTCACTGAGGATCAATTACTGCCGCTGAAGGATCTGCCAATGGAGCATCGTGATCCGCTTGCATTAATCATGGCACGCGATGAGATGCCTGTCAGTGATGTCAAGAAAATTGCGAAGATGTTTAAGGATAAGGACATTTCCGATCGGATTAAAGGCCAGCTGCTCTATAAATCTGGGCCTGAATTAATCGAAACCTGGTCCACCTTCCAGAACAATCGGGCAGAACGAGCAAAGCCCGTCGCAGCCAAAGCACCTGCCAAGTCTGAGAAGGTGAAAGTGGATGTTACTGAGGCTGTTGAGGAAGTAAAAGTTGAAGTCAAAGACGTTACGGCAGCGGAAACTAGGATTTCTTCCCCACAAGCTGACGTTCCCGCAGCAGCTGTGAACCCACTTCAATCAAAATTGCAGCAAATGCTTCGTGCGATTCCCGCTCCTCCCACTCCGAGCGAGCTGAATATGGAGCAGGATGGAATGAATGAGCAAGAAAGAGAGCAGTTCTCACAAGACGTCTCGACGTTAGTGGCACAGTTGGAACAACAATTGGAAGCTTGGAAAAAGGTTCAAGTTTTAGCTGTTACGCACTAACGATTACTGACACCGCATGTGACTCGTGCTATTCCTATTTAGGATAGCTCGGGCTGCATGCGGTGTTTTGTTGCTTGTTCGAATCCATAGGCAATTTGAATTAAAGTAGGTTCACTATACGCCGTTCCAACGAAAGTAATGCCTTGCGGTCCTTTGGTTATATAACCTCCTGGCGCAATAATCCCTGTTGCCGCGTATCCGCCTGGTACCGTTATAGAAGGATATCCGGCTCTAGCGGCTAGGTCAGCACCGCCTTCATTCCCCAGAAACATGAGAGCATCAAGCTGATGCTCTTGTAGTGCATAATCAATGCCGAGTGCACGTGCATTCTCCCCATTTTTCCTCAGACTATCCGTATACACTTGTTCCGTTAATGTCCCGCTTGTTTGCTCTGACCACAGTAAAGTTCCTTGTCCGTATTTCAGTGTCCTATGTGCATGCTCGTTATTAAAAGCAATCACTTCTTCCAAAGAATGTACCAGTACATCCTCTGAAAGCTTAGCCAGATAGGCATTCAAGTCTTTTTTAAATTCGTATCTCATGACGTTATAATCCCAAGCTGTTTGTTCACACGGGAGCACGACGGGATCGATAATTGTCGCTCCTTTTTGCTTCAAGACGGTAATAGCCGCTTCAACGATTTCAAGTCTAGCTTCATCTAAATGCTCATAATAAAAACGAGGGATTCCGATTCGAGCCTTCGCCAAGGCGTTGTCCTCAAGGAAAGCAGTGTAATCTTGAATAGTTTGCCCTCTACTTGTTAAAGTGACCGCATCCCTCTCATCCTGTCCTGCTATTGCACCGAGTACGATTGCTGCGTCCCGAACCGAACGCGCCATTGGACCTGCTGTGTCTTGACTATGCGCAATTGGGATGATGCCCGTTCGACTAACAAGCCCTATGGTCGGCTTGATACCAACGATACTGTTCTGACTGGCAGGGCTAATAATCGAGCCCGATGTTTCGGTGCCAATGGCAGCTGCTGCGAAATGTGCAGCCGTCGCTACGGCGGAGCCCGAGCTTGAACCGCCAACGAAGAGTTCACCAGGGCCATATGGATTCAGAGTCAGTCCGCCTCTCGAACTATACCCCGCCCATATTTCACCTGACATGAAAACAGCCCATTCCGTCATATTCGTTTTACCAAGAATAACGGCCCCAGCTGCTCGAAGCCCAGACGCGACGAAAGAATCCTCAGCAGCTAATGAATTGGCGAGTGCTAATGAGCCTGCACTTGTATGCATCCTGTCCTGGGTATCGATATTATCCTTCAGTAAAATAGGAATACCATGCAGCATTCCACGTGCTCCTTGTGAACTTCTTTCTTTATCTAAAGCTTCCGCTATAAACAGTGCATCCGGATTGATTTCCAAAATTGCATGTAAGACAGAATCATACTTCTCAATACGTGCTAAATACATTTGCACGATCTGAACTGAGGTAGTTCTTCCCTCCATCATAGCTTCCTGCATGCTCGTAATATCAGCTTCGATCAACCATTTCTCACTTACGTTTATCGTAGGCATAGTTAAACTCCTCATCTTTTCTGTTATATGTACAACACTTCTCTAAATTATATAGGCTTCCTGTAAAACGACACCGGCGAGTTTACCTATAAGCAACTATCGGGGGAGTATGCACACAGGTAGAGAAAGATAACGAATTCCCACTACCGCACTACCATACAAGTATGGTAGTATTGATTTAGGCTTCATTTACCAAAGGAGACAAGCATGGATTTTTTCAAAAAACCACTGATTAGTTCGACCCGTGATGCCGTCTATCACACGCTAAAGGCTCAAATTCTGAGTCTTACCCTGCTTCCAGGTGCCACCATTTCGGAGAAAGAAATGTCGGTAAGCTTCAATGTGAGTCGGACACCCGTTCGGGAAAGCTTCGTGCAATTAGCACAGGAAGGCTTGTTGGACATTTATCCGCAACGCGGCACAGTTGTCTCCCTCATTGACTTGGAGCTCGTGGATGAGGCGCGCTTCATTCGAGAGCATTTGGAAAGCGCTGTTATCCGGTTGGCCTGCACCTCTTTTCCAGAAGAGTCCCTCCGCTCACTGCAGATGAACTTAGCCTCCCAGAAAGTCTGTTCGGATGAACAAGATTTCAAAAAAATGTTTGAGCTTGATGAGGAGTTTCATCGAACGATTTTCGAAGGTTGTAAGAAAATGAACACCTGGGCGGTCATTCAACAAATTAACGTGCATTTGAACCGTACCCGTATGCTTCGATTGGCCACAGATCATCATTGGGATGAGCTGTATGCGCAGCATGGACAGATTGTTGACGCCATCAAAGAGCAACAGCCAGATGAGGCAGAGCAATTAATTCGCGCCCATCTGCAGGTTGGCATTTCCGATCAGGCATTATTGAAAGAGAAGTTCCCCACGTATTTCAAATAGGTTGATTAAAATGGAGGCGAATGTACACCTATGAAAATGGTATTCCGCTGGTTTGGGGAGGGCAATGATACTGTCTCTCTTAAACAAATTAAACAAATTCCAGGTGTTGAAGGCATCGTCTGGGCACTGCATGATGTTCCTGCCGGGGAAGAATGGCCGATGGACAAGATTCAGAAGATCAAAGCCGAGGCTGATCGTGCCGGGCTGCATATGCAGGTTGTTGAGAGCGTCAACATTCATGAGGACATTAAATTAGGACTTCCTAGTCGTGATACGTACATCGCTAATTATAAGAAAACGATCGCCACTTTAGCACAGGTTGGTGTCAAGGTGATTTGCTACAATTTCATGCCAGTGTTCGACTGGGTACGTACGGATTTATATAAGGAGCTGGAAGATGGCTCGACGGCTTTATTTTATGAAAAAAGTAAAATTGCCAACCTCGACCTTGCTGAGCATGTTGGGCGGATCAATGCCAACCCTGATTTCAGCATGCCAGGCTGGGAACCAGAGCGGCTTGCTCATTTGACGGAGCTTTTTGACGCCTATAAGGATGTCACTGAAGAGCATCTCTGGGCTAACCTCAAGTATTTCTTGGATGAAATTATCCCCGTAGCCGCTGAGCATGGTATTCGAATGGCTATTCACCCGGACGATCCGCCATGGTCTGTCTTCGGATTGCCACGATTGATGACGAGCCAAGCGAATATTCGCCGCTTCTTAGCTATGCATGACAGCCCCTATAACGGGCTTACCATGTGCAGTGGCTCACTCGGTGCGAATCCGAGTAACGATATTGTCTCGATCGTTCATGAATTCGCAGATCGGATTCCTTTTGCACATCTGCGGAATGTTCGCGTGTATGAGAATGGTGATTTCATTGAAACTTCTCATCGTACGAAGGATGGCACGGTTGATATGTCAGGTATTGTACAGGCGCTGCATCAAAACAATTACGAAGGCTTCTGTCGTCCAGATCATGGCCGTCATATTTGGGATGAGCGCTGTAGACCTGGATACGGGCTGTATGACCGTGCTTTAGGTATCATGTATTTATGGGGACTTTGGGACATGATGTGTCGCCAGGAAGTTACTTTACAAGAAGGAGCTGTCACAGCTAATGAGCGGTTTAACTAATTTTCCATCCTTACACGGGAAGGTCGTTGTGATTACAGGGGGAGCTGGTGTTCTGTGCCGCGTAATGGCATTAGAACTAGCTAGACAAGGCGCACGCATTGCCATTTTGAATCGTACACATGAGAAAGGGCTTGCTGTCGTTCACGAAATTCAAGCTGCTGGCGGCGAAGCGATTGCCGTTGCTTGCGATGTAACCGTAGCCGAAAGTGTAGAGCAGGCTGCAGCTTCTGTAATGGAACAGTTGGGCACCTGTGATATTTTGATTAATGGCGCTGGCGGTAATCATGCAAGTGCGAATACGACGAATGAGATTTTCAAATTGGAGGATATGGCCAATCCTGATGTGCAATCCTTTTATGATCTAAGTATTCCTGGATTCCGCAATGTGCTTGATCTTAATTTCGTGGGTACATTAATTCCAACTCAAGTGTTTACTAAACATATGCATGGCAAAACCGGTGCAACTGTAATCAACATCTCATCCATGAGCGCACCTTCGCCAATGACGAAAGTTCCTGCCTATAGCGCAGCCAAAGCAGCTATCGATAACTTTACGAAATGGTTGGCTGTTCATTTGGCAGAAAGCGGCATTCGTGTAAATGCCATCGCGCCAGGGTTCTTTTTGACCGAACAAAATGCCAAATTGTTAATGAAAGAGGATGGATCGCTGACGGATCGCTCTCATAAAATCATTGCACATACCCCGATGCGCCGCTTCGGCAAGCCGGAGGATTTACTGGGCACCTTGCTGTGGCTGGCTGACTCCGACATGTCCCGCTTCGTTACAGGAACAACGATCCCTGTGGACGGCGGATTTATGGCTTATTCGGGCGTTTAGTAGGTCTAGTAATACGAACCATTTTCTTTTATACTGTTATTAATAAGTAAGACGGAGTGAAGCACACGCCGTTTCATTGCATAACGCTCATTGTGAGCTATGCATTGGAACGGTTTTTGTTTGTTTATGGACAAATAAAGGAGGCCGAGAGTATTGTTGTTTGAGCAAACGTATACGGCATGGATGAATGGTATGATAGCGACTGTTGGAAATGTAAATCACCGGAGGCGAGAATTGTTAGAGAAAGGATTGGGACACGGAACAATTGAATTCTTACGTTGCATTTGGTTTCCTGCAATCGGAAATTTCAATCATTTATATCCAGAGTGGGAAGTACGTGATTTCAATAATGGATACCGGTATCTGGATCTTGCCTACATGCCTGGCGGTGTAAAAGGAGGGATCGAAATACAGGGATATGGTTCGCATGCAAGGGACCTAGATGTCAGAAGATTTAAGGATCTATGTATGCGGCACAGCCTGCTTACCCTTGACGGATGGACTTTTTTGCCAATCGCCTATCTGTCCATCAAGGAAGAACCTAAGCAATGCCAACAGCTTATTCTCTCATTCGTGGGGAGATTCTTATCAACCGATGTGTCGGCTGGTTTGGATTGGGCAGAGGCAGAAGTATTGCGTTTTGCTCGTCGATTGCTGCGACCCATCACACCAGTTGAAGTTGAAGAGCACCTTCAGCTTTCGAATCGTCATGCAAGGCGAGTTTTACATCAATTAGTTGAGAAGCAATTCCTAACTGTTGTAGGAGGACGTCTACGTTATCGTTCATTTCAATTGAAGCAGTAAATAATTATGCCTAACGGACATAGACGACGCTATATGGCTAAATACAATGATCCAGACTGGCTTACGGACACAATATACGCTATTGGGCGAAATTCAGGCAACAATCCTGGTTAAATGTCAAAATAACGGCTACTGGGTCCGTTAATATCTGAACGGAGCTGTGTCGGGTAAAATAACGACCTTGGTGTCCATTAGAGCAGAGTATTCTTACGCATAAAAAAAATCCCCTCAAGTATTTCACCATCCCTCATGAACATCATGAGGCTAATAATGAGTTTTTACTTAAGGGGCTATTTACAAGTTCTATAGTAGCAATGACTTAATCTTCATCTGGGATACTCACAATAATGCGCTCGATCTCCGCTGCGATTTCGGCAATCTGCTTCTCGTAGTTCTCTTTCAGGAGAATTATCGATTGGAGCTCCACTGCTCCCACATGCAAGGCATCTGCCGACAAACTGCCAGCTACACCGATGAGCGTATGTGCTGCTCTTTTGGCTGCTACCCAGTCCTCCTCAAGTTGATGAGTCCTTAGCTGATCTGCAAAATCGCTATAATTCTTCTTAAATAGCTGCAGCATGACGAGCAGAATACTCTCTTTGCCCTCCACTCTGGCCAAAGCCGCTACCCAGTCTATCCCAGCGACATCTTTATAATAAGGAATTACTTCCATCGGCCGTGACTGCTTGAATCCCTTCTCCGGCTCTATCCATTTATGAATGACACGAAATAGTCGCTTAACATCCAGCGGTTTGCTCACAACATCGTTCATCCCCATACGGACATACTCTTCTTGGTCCTGTTTGACCACGTTAGCGGTAAGCCCTATGATTGGCAATTGGCTAAATCTTGGATTCTGACGAATAAGCCTCGTTGCTTCAACACCATCCATGACAGGCATATGGATATCCATAAGAACCAGCGCATAGTCAGCGCTTTCCAGCTTATCCAGCGCTTCTTGCCCATTGGTTGCTAACGTGACCTTGTAGCCCCGTTCCTCAATAAGCTCCATCGCGACTTGTTGATTAATTTCATTGTCCTCAACCAACAGAATGTGTCCCCATGTGATCTCTGAAATTGAATGAGTCGACAGGGCTTCCAGATCAACTGCTTGGGATTGGTGTTTAGGATGGAATAAATATTCCAATGTCTGAAACAGCTCTAGTCGACTAATCGGTTTAACAAGTACAGCATTAGGTCTTACCTCTTCGGGTAGAGACAGCAGCTCTTCCTTCCCCATGGGTGATGTAAGGCAAATAAGGCGTGTTCGATCTCTGTCGATGGTATTCAGGAGAGTATGCCACGTCTCAATGCCATACATGTCTTCGCTCTCCATATCCAGGATGAGACAATCGAGGTCATCGTCACCTTCCTCTCTCCAGCCAACCTGTTTAAACAACACATCCCAGGAAGGAACGGTCGTTACGATGAGGGCGAAAGACTCTAAGGTATCCTGCAAGCTGTTTCGCATGAGGGGATGATCCTCAACAACCATTACGCGATAAGGGTTGTGCCCCTCTCCAATATCCCACTCATCGGGATCGTCCTGCTCAATAACTTGGAAAGGTAAGTCAAACGTGAATCGGCTCCCATTCCCTACAATGCTCTCTGCTTTGAGCACTCCACCCATCAAACTGATCAAATGTTGGCTAATCGGCAGACCCAATCCGGTTCCTCCATACTCACGACTCGTTGAGCCGTCCGCCTGAGAGAAGGGTTCGAATATGTAAGAAAGTCGATCGGCCGAAATGCCAATCCCCGAGTCTTCGACGCTAAATCGCAGTATCATGTCTTCGCTCAATGTCTGCGGACACAGCTCGATATGGAGCATCACATAGCCTGCCCTAGTGAATTTAATGGCATTGCTGCAGAGATTAAGCAGCACTTGTTTTAGTCGAAGCGGATCCCCGAGAAGTCGCTTGGGCAGCTCTGCTGGCGTGCTGAAAATAATTTCAATTTGGTGGCTCTTAGTTAACACACTACAAATGCTGGAAAGCTCCTTAAGCAGTTCATCTAGATTAAAGCTTGTTCTTTCCACTTCTAATTTGCCTGCTTCTACTTTAGAGAAATCTAGAACATCATTTATAATGCCTAACAATGTGTGAGAAGAGGATGTGATATTAGTTAGATAATCCTTCTGATGCTCGGAAAGAGCTGTTTTCCCTAACAACTGTGATAGCCCGATGATCCCATTCAAAGGCGTACGGATTTCATGACTCATTTTGGCAATAAAATGACTCTTAGCTTGATTCGCTTGATCGGCCGCATGTCGCATGGACGCTTCCGTGAAGTCGTGAATGGTACCGACAATGCCTTTCACATCCCCATTCGCATGATGATAGGCTGAAAGTGTGACACGATATTCTCTCCTTACGCCATCTGCTGTAGGAATCGTGATTTCAAACCGCACACTATCGCCACAGCTCAGCACTTCCTGGAAATGCTGCTCCCAAAGCGCCTGCTCAGAAGCTGGCAAAAAAGCGGTCATTGGAAGACCCAACATGTCCTTTGATCTGGTTTGTGAAAGAACACACGCCGCTTGATTCACCGATGTGATTTCACCTTCTGTTGTGAAACCCAGAATGCCCTCCTGCGAATTCTCAACGAGAATCCGATTCCGCTCTTCACTTTCCTGTATGCGACGCTCTGCCAATGTCCTCTCGGTGACATCTGTCGCCGAACCTATGACTTCAATGACATGTTCGCCATCAAAGACAGGCTGTAACGTTGTGAACACGACTTTTCCTTTGACATCCATCTCATAGACGACTTGCTTTCCCTCAAAGGCCTCTTCATACTTCGATTGCAAAAAATGCGCAACGTCCTCCGAAAAATAAGGAATCGCATGCACACTCTTATCGAAATAGTCATCAGGCTTGACGCCAAGCTCACGCAATAATTGACCATCGATGATCGTGTAAACCAATTTATTTTGAACTTTTTTGAGCTTAAATGTAAGCCCAGGTTGGAATCGAAGAATATCAGAAAGCTCTTGCTTCATATGACGCACTTGCCCTTTAAGCGATTCGGAGAGTAAGAAATAACGAAAAAGTCCAGCAACGAACATGCCAGCCCCTAAATGCAAGAGTAAGTTCGGTATAACAAGTTCAGTAGCAGGGAGCTTATAGATAATTACCATATCGACGAATAAAACACTGACTGGACATAAGACAAGCAGCATCCATTTCTTCCAATAGTCTCGGATGTAATAATTAGCAAGCGCACAACCTGCGTAAATAATCAATCCCAGAATCGATACACGAACCAAAACATGAGGATCCATGATCGTTCTGCCAATAATAATGACAACCGTCGTAATGAGCCCCGAAACGCCTCCACCAATGAAAGTAGCCATCAATATTGCAATCGCTTTCAAATCAAGGATATGCCTTTCGCTCACATGGACCCCAGTATAGGCAAGCATAACCCCGAATAGCCCGTGCGTTATACCTGCCCACATTTGAAATTTCCATCTTGCTGTTGCCTTTAATTTAGGAGAAAGAAAAATTTGAATTGATAGAAAAACAAATACAGCGACAATCGAAAAATTGTTTAGTAGGTCTTTCAACATCGTACTCACCCCATCCCGATTGCTCCCACGCTTTCTCAAACTGGGCAGTTAACTCGACAAACTGCTGACGATAATAGTGGATTAAATTCATGGATGGCCCCTCGCAATTCCTTTAGAAGTTCTAACAATACTTAGATCATACCTAGAAATTGTTGTAAAACTTCTATCTAGAATTTTAAGGAAACATGTTTTTTACTCATACTTCCCTAATGCATCTGGAGTTGGAGGGAAACATTTATGCATGCACATTGAGAAATGTATTAACCTGGGCAACCCAAGCCTCATCAGCATCGGCCAGCAACGTATTCCAACCTATAACTCTGGCAGGCACTAGGTTTTTCTCTTGATTATCTACGAACAAAACGTCCGCTTGCTCCTTCGGAAAATGCCTTCGAACAAGCTCGTACACTCCATGCCTCCAGATGATGCATCGCTGTCAACGGCTTTAATTGCTGGAGTATCCAGGTACGACCCACCTTATTTTCAAGCTGTGGGAACAATTCGTTTAACCAATTCCAGAAGCCCTCTTCCGTCATTTTACCATTCCACAGATCACCTTTAATTTCCTTAAAGCGATTCGGTAAGCTGACCAGCGACGCTTCATCTGTGCCATCAGAAAACCCACTCCAAGCTTGAGGTGAAAAATTCGTCACAAGTACACCTGCAACATCCAGTACCAGTTGCGGCTTAGACATGGCTATCCACCACCTTTTCCCAAAGCATTAGTTCTTCTGCAACGCGACCCACATCGATTTATTGCGGAACTCTTCCTCCGAACCAAGCTCTCTTCCGAACCAAGTCGGCGGTACAAACTGCTGTGCAGCCTGCAAATCAGGGAACTCGACTTCAACGACAAGCAGATCAATTTGTTTATATTCATCGATTTCAAATGTAAACCCTTCAGCTTCGAGCGTCGTACGAATCTTCTCTAATGGAATTAATCCGGTACGCTCTAGCAGCTGGTTATAGATTGACTCAGTGATGCTATACTCAACTTCTTCTCGAACCATCCCATGTCCCGACTTGAAGGTATGCGTATAATGCGATTCCCCTGAGCTATCTACAAGCTGGCGCACGCGAATTTCTTGATCGTCAGAGAAGGCCAAGTACGTTTGATAAATGTATTGCTTGGACACTTGTTTCAGTTCGTTATTCGCTAGTTCAGCCGCAGGAAACGCGGGCAATAAATACTTTCTCTCAATTTCGGCACCCATAATTCGGTTAGCCCCTCTCTACTTGTTCATGGTTCGAAAACGAACCGGTGAAATGTCGTTCCATACTCGAAACATTTTACCAAAATGAAACTCATCTGCATATCCACAAGCATCCGCGAAAACAAATATTATGGCTGGTATGAAGGCAGCGTCGACGGTTTTAGTACTATGCTGCAGAACTACTACATGAATGCGGAGAAACAAGACGCTGCTGGTAAGCCTGTAATCATGAGCGAGTTCGGCGTGGCGGGGATTTTTGGCGATGCAGGCTGGGAGCCGCGCCTGTTCAATGAAGACTATCAAGCGGATGTCGTCACGCGTGCTTTGAAAATCTTCCGCGACGACCCTCGCATCGTCGGGACGCTCATCTGGCACTTCGCCGACATTCGTGTCGATGTGCGGAGCGACCGTCCTTACTTCCGCGATCGCGCACGAAGCTTCAATAACAAAGGCTTGCTGAGCGAGTATCGCAAGCCGAAATTGGCTTATCGCTTAGTGAAGGAGATTTATCGCTCTGAACGATGAGACAAAGGGACTCAGCCTATGCGGGCTGGGTCCCTTTTTAAATAACACTCATTTATGTAAGATATCGTCCTTCAACGTAGACACCTTCGCCAACACCTGGTTGATCTCGTCGGCCCCCACATGAAAATGAGCAAGCGCATCATGAAGATTTGTCGCAATCGCTCGAAAATGCTCCTCCTGCAGATTCATCCCTGCATGCGCTTTGGCCATGGATGCCCCTGTATACTGATTCGGCCCCCCTAACGCGAAACTAAAAAATTTAGTCTGATGCTTGCGCTGCTTCTCCATATCCGTGTTGTGAAAAAAGTGATTGACCGTATCATCCGCCAAAACCAGCTCATAGAAGTAGTCCACTACAGCTGTGATTGCCCCTTCCCCACCGAGCTTTTCGTACAACGTCATTTCGCTCTCCATGTGTATCCTCCTTCAAGACTGAATCTCTTTACTGGGTTATATTATCCAAAAACATGGAAAATTACACGATGTTATACGACTCCGCCCTTGTCCAGCACACTGTCTATCTACCACGCATTCAATATATTGAAGCTAAATAGAAACGAGGTGATTGGAATGGCTTGTGTAAACGTAAAAGCTGTTCGTCAACCTGACTTAGTTTTGATAAGTTGGTCTAGAAACCCTCTTGTTGCAGGCTCCCCGCGCAGAATTAAAGCTGTACGTGTAATTGGCAGTTCTCAACCTTGTACAGCTACTTTGGTAACCAATGGTTTGCTTAGTACGGCATTAAGTTGTTTATTGGACGATTTCAAAATCGTTTACCAAAAAAGAACGACAAGCGTAAGCGGATATTTGTTACTGCAACGTTTTCGAGTTCAATAGAAGATGGTGAAGGGGCGGCTGAGGCTGCTCTTTTTTTATAGATTACATAGGCTTATGTGTATAAAAATTCGCAACATGTTGTACGCCCCTCTTTCCTGTAACCAAGAGATAACTTTATATTTAATAATTACAGTATCATGTAAAGTTTCTTTAGTTAAACGTGTTTTTGATCACGCTATAATTACGTTGGAAAGGAGACGTTTTCAACAAAATGTAAACGCTTAACTGATTCACTGAGTACTGATTATTGAGAGGGGAATGCCATATATGAGGAAAAAACTCATTCGAAGAGTTGTCTCCATCCTACTTGCAGCGGCTCTATTACTACCATCGAGCTTACATACTACGGTTGCAACAGCTGCGACTACGGAGACCACCACCATTTACCATGAGACCTTTGCGAGCGACCAAGGAAAAGCAACGAAAGCAGGTGGCGCTAACCTGTCACAGGTCACTGGCAAAACATTTACTGGCAATGCTGATGGAAAAGCTTTATATGTAAGCAACAGAGTTAATAACTGGGACGGGGCTGATTTCAAATTCAGCGACATCGGTCTGGAAAATGGCAAAACCTATACAGTAACTGCAACCGTCTATGTTGACGCCGATGTCACTGTCCCGAGCGGCGCACAAGCTGGTTTTCAAACAGTAAACGGCTATCAAAATACGACTTACGTCAATTATGAAGCCGGCAAAGCGCTTACCATAACCAAGGAATTTACTGTAGATACGAGCAAAGATAGCGCACTGCGCATTAATTCAAACAATGCCGGGGCAGGTGTGCCGTTCTACATTGGCGATATCCTCGTTACCGCTCAACAAACAACGGTAACAACGGTTAGAGAGGTTTACCACGAAACCTTTGCGAGCAGCCAAGGATTTGCCACGAAAGCAGGCAATGCTACCCTGTCACTAGTCACTGGAAAAACGTTTACAGGTAATACTGATGGAAAAGCCTTATATGTAAGCAACAGAGTTAACAACTGGGACGGAGTTGATTTCAAATTCAGCGACGTCGGCCTGGAAAACGGTAAAACCTACACGGTAACCGCAGCTGTCTATGTTGACGCAGATGTAACTGTTCCTGGCAGCGCACAAGCTGGTTTTCAAACCGTAAACGGCTATCAGAATACGATTTACGTCAATTACGAGGCCGGAAAGGCGCTCACCTTAACCAAGGAATTTACCGTAGATACGAGCAAAGATAGCGCCCTGCGCATCAATTCAAACACGCAAGGGGCAGGTGTACCTTACTACATCGGAGATATCCTGATCACCGAAAAGGTGGCTTCCGGCCCTGTCGTTGAGACACCTAGACTCCCGGCTGTGGATTTAAGCACCATCACTTTTGAAGATCAAACAGCGGGTGGATTTGTAGGCAGGAAAGGCACGGAAACGCTGACTGTCACCAATGAAGTCAACCATACCGAAGGCGGTTCACGCGCGTTGAAAGTTGAAGGACGAGCAGAAACTTGGCATGGACCTTCATTACGTGTGGAGAAATATGTTGATAAGGGCTACGAATATAAGATTACGGCCTGGGTTAAGCTCATCTCGCCTGGAAGCTCGCAACTCCAGCTGTCCACACAGGTTGGTAGTGCAAGCGCAAGTTATAATACCATTGACAAAAAAACAATTAGCACCGAAGACGGCTGGGTTAAATTCGAAGGAACTTACCGTTATAACACGGTACCCGATGAGTTTTTGAGCATATATGTGGAAAGCGCTAGCAGCAAAGATGCTTCTTTCTATATCGATGATATCAGCTTTGTAGAGAGTTCGGCGCCTATCGCCGTGCAAACCAATTTAACTCCGATTAAAGATGCCTATCAAAACGATTTCCTGATTGGTAACGCGGTATCGGCGGCAGATCTGGATGGCGTCAGACTTCAGCTTCTCAAGCTGCATAACAATGTCGTCACTGCAGAAAATGCCATGAAACCGGATCAGGCGTATAATGCGAATAAAGAATTGGACTTTACCGCGGAAGATACGCTTGTTACTAAAATTCAGGCTGCGGGACTCAAGTTGCATGGGCACGTGCTCGTATGGCATCAACAAACACCTATGTGGTTAAGTACGTCAACCGATTCACTTCCATTGGGACGAGTTGATGCTCTCGCAAATATGAAGAACCATATCAAAACGGTCATGGAGCATTTCAGTGACAAGGTGATATCGTGGGATGTCGTCAACGAGGCGATGAACGATAACCCGTCTAACCCAACGAATTGGCATGGAGCGCTGCGTAATTCCCCATGGAAAGCTGCCATCGGAGATGACTACGTGGAGCAGGCATTCTTGGCCGCAAGAGAAGTGCTGGACAATCATCCTACTTGGAATATCAAGCTTTATTACAATGATTATAACGAAGATAATCAGAATAAAGCGCAGGCCATTTACAGCATGGTCAAAGAAATCAATGATCGGTATGCGCTGACCCACCCTGGTAAACTCCTCGTCGACGGCGTCGGTATGCAAGCCCACTATAATCTAAACACGAATCCGGACAATGTTAAGCTGTCCTTGGAGAAGTTTATTTCATTAGGCGTAGAAGTGAGCATCTCCGAGCTTGATATTACGGCTGGAAGCAACTCTCGCCTTTCAGAGAAAGAAGCAATTGCTCAGGGCGCTTTATACGCCCAAATCTTCAAAATCTTCAAGGAAAACGCCGATCATATCGAACGTGTTACCTTCTGGGGATTGAATGATGCTACGAGCTGGAGAGCCAGTCAGAATCCGCAATTGTTTAATAGCGATCTGCAAGCCAAACCAGCGTACTACGGCGTAATTGACCCAGCTGCATTCTTGGCCGCACATCCGCCTGAGCCAGTGGCAGAAGCTAACCAGTCAACCGCCAAATATGCTACGCCTACAATTGACGGGATAGCTGATGATGCAGCTTGGAGCCATGCATCTGAAATGCCGATCAACCGGTATCAGCTAGCTTGGCAAGGGGCAAGTGGAGTAGCTAAAGCATTGTGGGATGATCAAAACCTGTATATTCTCATCCAAGTTAGCAACGCTGAGCTTGACAAAAGCAGCCCAAATGCCTATGAACAAGACTCCGTCGAAATCTTCTTGGACGAAAACAATGGAAAAACATCGTCCTATGAAGCTGATGACGGACAATACAGAATTAACTTTGACAACGAACAAACATTCAATCCAGCAAGTAAAGCAACCGGTTTTGAATCCGAGACCCATGTTTCTGGAACAAACTACACGGTTGAGGTGAAGATTCCGTTGAAATCGGTAACACCGGCTAACGACAAACAACTTGGTTTTGACGTACAGATCAATGATGCTAAAAGCGGCGCCCGTCAAAGCGTTGCCGCTTGGAACGATACGACCGGAACTGGTTTTCAAGACACATCTGTTTACGGCGTTCTTACCCTAACAGGTAAAAGTACCAGTTCGAACAGCGGTGGCTATGTTCCCCCGCAACTAGATAACATTAAAAATCCAGACGGCTCTGTTACGATAAAACCGGAAATGAAGACAGACAATGGACGAGCGATTGCTACGATTTCAAGCGACAACTTGAAAAAGGCGCTTGAGCAAGCTGCTCCTGCAGCAAACGACAAGAAGCAATTCGTAATCGAAGTACCAAAGCAAGCAAACGTGACTTCATATGAAGTGCAATTGCCAACACAAAGCCTAAAAGGACAAGAAACCTTTGAGCTTTCATTGAAAACTGCAGACGCGACAATCCGAATTCCAAGCAACATGCTGTCCAATGTGACAGAAAATGCTGAGCAAGTGTCCCTTCGCGTGGCTAAGGTCTCTATGGACAACGTGGATGCAGCTACCCGTGAACAAATCGGCAATCGTCCAGTTATCGAATTGACCCTAGCAGCAGGCGACAAAGTCATTGCATGGAACAACCAAAATGCGCCTGTAACGATAACCATCCCTTACACACCGACAACGGAAGAGCTTAGTGATACAGATCATATCATCATTTGGTACATCGATGGTCAAGGCAATGCGACACCGGTTCCAAACAGTCGCTATGACGCGGCAAGTGGAACGGTTGTCTTCCAAACAACCCATTTCAGCACCTATGCGGTAGCTTCCGTATTCAAGACCTTCGGAGACCTGCAGAACGTGCCTTGGGCTAAACAAGCTATTGATACAATGGCATCTCGCGATGTCATCAATGGAACAGCCGAGAACAGCTTCTCGCCTGAAGTTTCCATCAAGAGAGCGGACTTCATCTCGCTTCTTGTAAGAGCGCTTGAATTGCACAGCACAAGCATAAACGAAGCGATGTTCAGCGATGTCCCAACAACCGCTTATTATTATGATGAGCTAGTCATTGCGAAGGCATGGGGTATCACCACTGGCTTTGAAGACAATACGTTTAAACCAAACAGCAATATCTCTCGCCAAGATATGATGGTGTTGACGACACGCGCGATGGCGGCAGCCGGCAAGCAAGTCCAAGCCGGCGGAACTTTAGATGCTTATCCGGACGCAGCGAGTATTTCCAACTACGCGAAAGACAGCGCTGCAGCTCTAGTGAAATCTGGGATTGTGAATGGCAAGAGCGACAAGCTCGCTCCGAACGATCAGCTCACTCGTGCTGAAGCGGCAGTCATCCTGTACCGTATCTGGAATCAGTAATCACATCCACATTACTTCATGATCCATCATAACCTAGATTCGGTTCTGTCAAGGCGATCTCCCTTGTCGGATCTGAATCTAGGTTTTATATTTCTTGCGAACAAAAAAAAGGGACCTAGCCAACGGGGCCAGATCCAAAGTTTATATTAAAAAAGGGGGTCTTGTTTATTATAATACCCTTTCTATGTTAGAGAACTGTAACGGGAATGTTCCAATTGTGTTACAAATGTTATTCCGTGTAACATTCGCCACGTTCCTAGTCACTTCAGCAATTTTTGAAGCCCAACCTTGGGTTCCTCCACCGGGAAATATTCAAGTCCCATATGTCCTGTATAACCAGCCTCAGCAATAGCTTGGAAAATCTGTTCATAATTCAGCTCACCCTTGTCGAGCTCATGTCTGCCAGGGTTGCCTGCCGCATGGAAATGGCCGATCCACGCTAGATTCTCCCGAATGTTGGCGATCACATTCCCTTCGGTGATTTGTTGATGGTAGATATCGAATAGCACCTTCACGAAGGGACTATTTACTTGCTTTACGATAAGAAAAGCTTCTTCGGAAGAAGCCAAGAAATATCCTCGATGATTGACGCGCGTATTCAGCGGCTCAATCAGCAGTGTAACTCCCTCTTTTTCCAAAAGAGGTACACATGCCCGAAGCCCCTCAATCAACGATTGCGTCTGAGCCTCTCTCGAAACGCCTTGAAGCTCTTGTCCTACTTGTGAAATCAGTTGGGTGCAATTCAGGCGCTTCGCGACTGCGATTGATTCCGTAAGTCCCTCAATATAGACACTACGCAGAGCTGGATCTACCAAGCTCACGAATTTCGTGCAAAATGCCGCAATCGAGACACCAGCTGCTGCCACAGCATCCGCAACGGTATCCACATCCTTTTGCCACCAAGACCAGAATTCAATCGTATCGTATCCGAGCTCCTTCAGCTCATTCACACTTTCTCTAAAATCACGCTCTTTATACACGGCATCCACACAAACGGAGAGCTTCATCCCTATCCCTCTTTCCATTCTGATCTTTCCTCATTGTATGGTAAAATGAAGCAAATGCCTATGAAAAAATGAAATGCTAGGAGTCCCAGCTATGATACGAACGCTCGCCGTCACTACCGATTTTGATGTGATCCATGATCTCCCTCTAGAAGAACTATCCGCTCCAACGATTCGTTGGTACTGGGTTGATTTCTATAATCCGGATGAAAAAGAAGCCTCAAAGCTGAAGGATCATTTCCACTTTCATCCCCTCGCCATCGAGGACTGCTTTCATTTCATGCAACGACCGAAAATTGATCATTATCAAAATGTTCATTTCTTTGTTATGCATGCCATTAACGCTAAGACGCTGGATGCAGAAGAAGTCGATATGTTCCTTGGGAGCAACTATATTGTCACGTTCCATTTGCATGAATCCAGAGAAATCGAAGATGCTTGGACCCGGGTGTCCCAGCAAGAAAATCTGAGAAATCAGGGCCAGATCTATGCCGCGTATTTAGTCCTAGATAATCTAGTCGATCAATATTTCCCCAGTGTCTATCAAATTGAAGACGCACTCGATGATATCGAGAACAATATGAATGCGGAGGCCATTGATGCGTTGATGAATCAGGTTTTTGAAATCCGTTCACAACTGTTGAAATTACGTCGAACAATCGTTCCCATGCGTGACCTTCTGTACAGGATTATCAGTACGGATCGGATTGAGCAGGTGCGCGAGCATCTCGTCTTTTTCACGGATATTCATGATCATCTACTTAAGCTATCTGAAATGATTGACTCGAATCGCGAGATTACCGCTGACATTCGTGATAGTTATATCTCACTTAACTCCAATCGGATGAATACGATTATGAAAACGTTGACGGTGATTACGACGATTTTCATGCCACTAACGTTTATCGCAGGACTCTATGGGATGAACTTCACCTATATGCCTGAGCTTGAATGGCAATGGGGATACTTTGCAGTGCTTGTCATCATGATTGGCATTGGCTTAGGCATGTTTGCCTGGTTCCAGAAGAAGGGCTGGTTTAAATAACGACCCCGAAGCAGTATCGGGTTGAGGCTTTTAAAAGAAAAAACAAAAAAACCGAGAGAGGTAGCTGTTACTACCTCTCTCGGTCCTCTTAATTACCCTAAATCCGGGGCATCTACCAGCATAATCTCTGGACTGTCCGTACCGTGCAATTCAAATACAATAATCTCATTATTGCCTTTGCGTAGTAAAGGGCCAGGGAAATACAGCGTTTTTTGCGGTCCACGCTCCCAATAACGTCCCAAATTGAAACCATTTACCCAGACAACGCCTTTCTTCCAGCCATCAAGCCGAATGAACGTGTCCGCAATGTCATCGATCTCAATAGAACCTTTGTAAAAGGCAGGTCCTTCGTTAGCAACTTCATTAAAAGGCGAGTATTGTAAGCCTGACAACTGATCGAGCGGCAAAGGAGAAATCGTCCAATCGAACAAAAATTGACCGTTCAAACGGACACCCTCCGTTATTCCTTTTGAATCCTTCAGCTTGGAACCGTAGTTAATGCGCCCCATATTCTCGACGAGAATATCAATCTTGACGCTGCCGGCCGGAATATCCAACACCAGCGATTGGGGGTCCCATCGCTCCACGATACCGAGATACGAGCCGTCTACGAAAACAATCGCACGGTCGTGCACATCTTGCAGATGTAGTTTCATGTTTAGGCGGGGACCCGATACGGTTGTCGAGTACAGAATGAATCCATAATCCTGCCCAATTTGCTCCATAGTCAGCGGATATACGCTTGTCATAGGGGTTGAAAGTTGCGGTAAATGATGGAATAAATCGGCTTTCTGTGTCAAGCTGACAACGCCATACTGCTTTTTCGCAATAGGCTCAGGTAAAACGCATTCTCCTATATCCAGGTGTTGTGCTAATATCCGTCTAACAGCATGAAATTTCGGAGTTAGATCGCCGCATTCAGAAATAGGAGCGTCGTAGTCATAACTTGTGGTCGTCGGCTCGTAGACATCCCCGTAATTCGCCCCATTGTAGAACCCAAAGTTAGTGCCTCCATGGAACATGTAAAAGTTCACCGATGCGTCTAAGCTGAGCATTCGATCCAACACATTCGCTACATCCTCCGCATCCCGAGTATGATGTGGCTTCATCCAATGATCGAACCAGCCATTCCAATATTCCATGCACATGAGCGGTTCTGTCGGCCGGTATTCTCTAAACTTGGCGAACATTTCTTCTGGCTTTGAGCCGAAATTAACTGTCGCTAGCACATCCGGCAACGTGCCGCCTTGCAGCATATAGTCGGTGGGACCATCGGAAGTGAACAACGGAACGTTGACACCATGGCGAAGAAGACTTTGCCGCAAATGTTCTAAATAGGCCTTATCGTTGCCATAGCTGCCGTACTCGTTTTCAATTTGCATAGCGATAATGGGTCCGCCATTCGTACTTTGAAGCGGCGTCAACTTTGGAATGAGCACGTCGTAGTAGGCATCCACTTTTTGTAGGAATACCGGATCTGCGCAGCGAAGCCGGATGTCGGAGTAACGAAGAAGCCATGCAGGCAGACCTCCAAACTCCCACTCCGCGCATATATAAGGACTCGGCCGAACGATAACATATAATCCAAGTTCCTGTGCTGTTTCAATAAAACGTACTAGGTCCGCCATCCCTTCAAAGTGGAACACGCCCTCCTTCGGTTCATGCATATTCCATGCTACGTAAGTTTCCACTGTGTTGAAACCGCAAGCCTTCAGCTTCTGCAACCGATCCCGCCAATATTCAGGCACAACCCGAAAATAATGGATCGCACCAGCAACAATGCGGAATGGACGGCCGTCCATCTTAAATTGCTTGTCCCCTATTTCCAGCTTTGTCATCGTATACGCCCCATTTATTATTTTTTGGTCTATTCACCATTCATCCTTGCTCAGTAAACGTTTTGGCAAAATCATTAATATTGATCGACTTCCCTTTGTTCAGTCTCGACTCTTCGGCGGCAAAAGCCATCAAATGACTGCGTACAGAAGCGGATGCAGATGCAAGGCCTTCTCCGCCATCGTAATTGCGAACATCGCGCAGGAAGCTCTGTACAATCCCCGTATCGCCGCCGCCATGACCACTGTTTGGTACATGAACCTTAATCTCATTCACTTCTTGGGATACAAAATCGTACATCGTAATTTTGTCATCATGTCCGTTTATTTGACCCTTCGTTCCCATGATTTGAATGACCCGTTCCTGCTTCATCGTAAATCCGCTCATGCTGAAAGTCGCTGTTGCGCCGTTTTCAAATTCCATATTAACAACTTGATGGTCAACGACATTGTTATCACATTTATATACACAACGCCCGTAAGGCGAAGTTTTAAGTCCTTCAACGATGGCTTCCTTCGATAAATCCGGCGTAAAATGTCGGGCCCAGTTTTTTCCATCACCCAAATAAAATCTCGTGGCCGAATATGGACATGTTGATTCTACCGCACACCCATCGATACAACGATCCGTTGATCCTACAGGCGCATTCCCTGAATGAAAATGCATCAAGGAACCAAAGGAGCTTACGCGGACACAGGGCTGGTCCATAAGCCAAGAAAGAACGTCCATATCATGACACGATTTGGACAGAATCATCGGGCTGGACGTATCGGAGTTGTTCCAATTGCCACGTACGAAGCTGTGAGCGATATGCCAATAAGCAACATTCTCATTCAACTGGATGGAAACGACTTCACCAATGCGACCCTCATCAATTAATCGTTTGATCGTCGACCAAAAGGTCGTATAGCGCAGCACATGGCAGATCGTTAGCAGGCGCTCGTTCTCCTTGGCTGCCGCTTCCATCGCTAAACATTCTTTTGGGTCAGGTGACATAGGCTTTTCCAACAGTACGTGATACCCATGATTCAGTGCGGTAATGGTCGGTTCAAAATGCATTTTATCCTGTGTACAGATGACCATAATATCCGCGAGCTTCGGCTTAGCGTACAATTCGTTCCATGACAAGAAGCGATGATCATCTGGAATTTGATGCTCCGCAGCAAATTGTTCTCTTCTATGATCGTCCGGTTCGACGACAGCGACAAACTTCAGTTCATGCGGATAATCCAACGCATATGGCGCATAGCTTCGTGCTCCGCGTGCTCCTGCTCCGATTAAAACAGCTGTTAATGTTTGCATGTCAGGTTCCCCCATTTAAGTCCCAAGAGGCCGTCCTTTCAATCATCCTTTGATGATGCTAGGAACGGCCTCTAAGTTTACATTATTTCCATTCGCCTTGGATCTTGCCTGCCTGAATGGCCTTATTTACTTCAGTTATCATTTCTTTACCGCCCTTGGCCATGTACTCTTGCACCATTTTGTCCCAGTCAGTGAGAGGTCTTTGGCCGAAAATCATCTTGGTCGTTTCGTCCGTAATGTACTTAGCTAGCGCTGCGTTTTTCTCCATAAGTATCGGGGAAATGATGCGGCTAGTTGGGTTAATATAGAACTTCATGGTGTGAAGCATGTCAGCCATCGATTGTTGGAACTTGCCATATTGCGGTACCTTGGCGATTTTGGCAAATGTAAACAAGTCTTCGTCGTCCTTCACCCAGCCACCGTTCGTAATATAAGCGCTTGGAGCAACATTAGAGCGGTTCTCCGTGATCGGTTGCGCAATGTTATTGACCATTTTGTAGCCTTTACCTTCGCCGCCGAACAACCAATCGAAATCTTTATTTTGAGGATTTTTCTGATCATCCGGTATGGTTTTATGGAAGTAGTCAATCATTTCTAGTATGCGTTTCACTTTCTCTGGCTCGTTTTTCAGTTTAGCGGAAATCATGTACATCCGATAATAGCCGGAGCCAAGTGTGAGGCCTTGTGATCCGTCCGGTGCCTTGAAAGGAGGAATCGGCACGACTTCTGCTTTGGGATCATTTTGTAAGATCGTTTCCAACATAACACCGTTAGCGCTACTGGTTCCTGGTTGCTCGTACCAAATGCCAACTTTTCCTGCGTTAAACGCTTTGAAAACGTCCTTATATGCCGTTACGGCCCAGTCTTTGTTAAGAGCATCCTGTTTTTGCAGATCCGCCAAAAATTCGATTTTTTCTTTATTCCCTTTTGCAACAATCCCGGGAATGTACTGACCGCTTTCATCTTTATGGTACCAAGTGGAATTAGCGTAATAGGAGCCGAAGGATGGGTCATAGTAGATGTCTTTTGCAAGTCCAAGTCCAATGGTATCGGCTTTGCTGTTGCCGTCAGGATCGTTTTTCGTGAAGGCGATGGCGACCTGTTTGAGTTCCTCATAATTCGTTGGCATCTTCAGACCGAGCTTGTCAAGCCAGTCCTTACGGATGATCGGCTTCTTGCCGCCTTTTGGTGAGAAATAGGTCGGAATGCCATATACCTTACCATTTACTTTGAATGCATCCCAGATAAAGCTAGGAACGGTTTTGGTAGATTCATATTGCTGCAAGAACTCGTCCAGTGGCAGGAACGCACCTTGTTGCGCCCACTTCAAGTAGTTGGCGTCAACTACTTCCATACCAATAACGTCAGGAAGATCGCCGGAGGCCATCTTAACCGCAAGCTTTTCATCATAGGTGTCGAAAGGTACGTATTGTGACTTAAAGTCTATGTTGAATTTCTCATTTATTTGTTTAACGGCTTCGCTGTCTGGTCCAGGAACCGGCTCTTCCCATGTACCGTCAAACCAATTGATGGTGAACTTTTTAGCCTTGTCAGCTGCCGCCGTAGCCCCTGCATTCGGGCTTACTTTTGGGCTTTCCTCCGATTTGGTTGAACAGCCTGTTATACCGCCGACTAACGTAACCGAAAGCAGTATGCAAACGAGATTTTTTTTCAATGTCGAACCCTCCCTATTTTTTAACCTATAAATCTAACTTAGCATGTAAAGGTAAGCCATTTTCTCACCCCTTGACCGAACCCAACATCACCCCTTTCGCAAAATGCTTTTGCAGAAACGGATAGATCAGTAAGATCGGGATCGTCGCGATTAAAATTGCAGCCATGCCGATTGTCTCAGGTGGCGGCGCGTTTTGCGCCAAAGCCGCTTGTTGGCCATCGGAAAGGGAATCGAGCTTTTGGCTTAGGATCACAATTTGCCGCAGAATGACCTGTACAGTCCATTTACTTGGATCACTGATATAGATAAGCGCGGTGAAATACATGTTCCAGTTGGTTACGGCGTAAAACAAACCGAAAGCCGCCAAGGCAGGCTTGGAAAGCGGCAGAACAATCCGCGAAAAAATGTGCAGATCATTGGCTCCATCTATGACGGCAGCCTCAGTCAGCTCTTGCGGGATGCCTACAAAAAACTGACGTAATACGATCAGATTGAAGGAATTTATCGCTCCAGGAATGATTAGCGCCCAGTAACTATCGAGCAGGTGTGTCGCTTTGACCACCATATAAGTGGGGATAATCCCCGCTCCGAAAATGAACGTAAACAGCACAAGGAACATATAAAATCGTTGCCCCAGAATACCACGTGTCAGTGCATAAGCCATCATGGAGGTGAGCAGCAAACTGAACAACGTTCCTACTATAGTAATATAAGCGGTAACGCCAAGCGAGCGCATAAACACTTTCGAGTTAAAAATATATTGATAGGCATCCAATACAAAATGCGTTGGAAAAAGCACAAATTCCTTCGTTACATATTCCGCATATGAAGTTAATGAAATCATGAGCATATAGTAAAACGGAAACAGCATAACAATTCCAACCAGGGTGAGTATCGTGATATTTAAAGCATTTCCCGTTTTTTCAGATAACGATCTGAGCTTAGCCAATTCTACACCTCCTGCTGCAAGCTATACAAACGAAGCTATTCTTCAATACACACCATCTTCGCCAAACCGTTTCGCCAGCTTGTTAGCCCCGACTATCAAAACCAAACCGATCAAAGATTTGAACAATCCTACGGCAGTTGCAAAGCTGAAATCGGATTTCTCAATGCCTTTGAAATAGACGAAAGTATCGATAACGTTGCCTCTTTCCATGGTTAACGAATTCAACATGAGGAAAATTTGCTCAAACCCAACATCAAGCACACTGCCTAAACGAAGTATAAGCAAGATGACGATTGTACCTCGAATCGAGGGCAAGGTGATGTGCCAAATTTGCCGCCATTTGCTCGCACCGTCTACAACGGCTGCTTCGTACAGGCTCGGATTGACGCCTGCTAAAGCGGCGAGGAAAATGATCGTTCCCCAGCCGGATTCTTTCCAAATGACTTCGAGCACAATGAGCGGCATAAACCAGCCTGATGAGGTCAAGAACGCTGTTGCTTCCATGCCGAACAGTGCGTGCAACAGCTTATTAACAATTCCCTCGGACTTAAGAAAAACAGTCACGATCCCAACGACGACAACCCACGATAAGAAATGTGGCAAATAAACGATGGACTGGATGATTCGTTTGAACATTTTGTTACGCACTTCATTTAACATCATGGCCAAAATGATCGAGACCGGGAAAGCGAAGGATATTTGCAAAAAGGATAGGTACAAGGTGTTCCAAATAACGCGAATGACTTCTTGGTCTTCGAAAATCTTCTTAAAATGTTTCAATCCAACCCAATCACTGTGCAGAAATCCTTGAAACGGGCTGAAATCTTGAAAAGCTATAATGTTGCCTGCCATCGGGACGTACCTATAGATGATGAAATATAGGAGGCCTGGTAAGACCAGCAGATATAAATAGCGTTCCTTCCATAACCTAGCCGAAATTGAGTGCTTTTTGTTCGTATTGCGGGCCGTGTCCGCCATAGTGCGAAAACCCTTTTCCGCCGTATTGATGTCCAAGTTGGAAATCCCCCCTTTACTAAGCAATGGATAAGATAGTCTTGATTTGTGTTGATATTGCCATGTTATAATGGGGAATGCTTCCTGAATATCTGTAATTATTAGGAATTGACGCAAAATTGCAGGTTTTCGTAAAAATGCACAGTTTTCGAAAATGATACTACCCCGATCTCGTAGATACTTACCAAATGAGTTTTCTTGCAGAAACTTGGAGGTGGACAAGGCAATTGATGAGAAGCATACTGCAGTTAAAACTCAATACCCGTTCCATTTTGACGAAGTTATTGCTCAGCTTTTTGTCAATCATTGTGCTGTTTGTTTCGTTTAATGTCGTCTCGCTTATTCTGTTCCGAAAAAGCATTCATGATGAAATTATTACCTACAACGATGCTAATCTATCGCATACGGCGCAAAGTTTCGAACAGTATTTTCAATTGTTGAACAATGTCATTGTCAGCATGTATCTGGATGATCATTTACTGAATCTCAAAGGCTCAGATATTGATTATGTAGCAGCCGGACAAATCATGGATGATGTGCGAAGAACGGTGAACAATCAACAATTATTTCTGAATAATTTATTTGTTTATGATGTCAAGCATTCACTAGTTCTAGAGCAAGTACGGGGAAGTCGCTTGGATGTTATGTTCTCCGAGCACTATACGAACCCGAAGTATACCTACGAATTTTGGAAAAAGGAGTTTACAGAGCCGTTCAGTACCAAACTGTACCCAACCGCTACCTTCACCAGTGCCCAGACCATTCCCATTTCACAAACTGGCTTGGTCATTCCGTATGTGGTCAAAAGTAAGCTGTATCCCGAATTCATCATGCTCGCTTTTATTGATGTCCAAAAGTTGTACAAAGCCTACCATCAGTCCATCAACGACAACTTTTATATTTTAAGCCCGCAAGGCGTACCCCTATTCTCGTCCGATCAAACGGATAAACGCGAGCTTCCTGCTTTAAAGTCTGGAAAGGGATGGGCCAAAAGCGGAGGCAGTTATTATTTTTATGAAAAGGGGGAGTTAAGTGGTCTTACGTATATAAACATCGTGCCTGACGCCAGTATTTCAGCGCGAATCGTTCGTCTCAACGTTACATTACTAGTGTTGCTCGTCGTGTCTATAGCGATCAGTGTCTTGGTATCCATATTTTTGAGCAGGCGATTCAATAACCCCGTTAAAAAAATCGTCGAGTCCATTCGTCACTTAAATGAAAAGAAGGATTCGGATCAGAGAGGGACTAATGAGTTCGAATTTATTAATGAAAACATCGGAAGAATGCTTCGGGTGAATCAGAAAGCGTTAAGCGATCTCGAGGAAAAAAAGAGTCTCCTGCATTCTTATACACTTGTGAACCGTCTCAAACGCATCCGTGTCGGGCATCATGAAACGCTGGAGGGGATCGAACCGGACGAAAGGCCGTTTCGATTCGTACTTTTTCAATTGGCATTTAAAGCGCGGTTTAGGGAGGAGCTTCTCGGCGAAGAAGAGCGCGCAACCTCTTTTATTCACGAGTATGTCAGTCGGGCGATTAGCGAAGAGATGAAGAGATCGCAGACAATCCAGATTGAGTCGGACCAAATACTATCTCTCGTTTATTTGGATGAAGACGACACACGCTTAACGGATGTGTTGGACAAAGTCAAAGATGAGCTGGCAGCGGATAGCCAGTATTGTTTCTTTACGATAGCCGTTAGCTCACGGCACGATCACGCATCGCAAATGACCTCCGCTTACGAGGAAGTGGTTCAGTTGATCAAACTGCGGCCTTTTGACGATGAAACCTGTGTCTTAGAAGCAGGTCAAGTTCATGAGAAGTATTTCTTGCCGACAGCTGCGTTGGAGCATGAATTTAATGTGAATTTGCAGGAAGGGAACGATACGCTAGCGATGCAGTCGCTTCGTCGCATATTGGCGCAAATGAAGAAAAAGGGTATTGGGACGGCACGTTTCCATCGTTACGCCGAGGAAACAACCGACAAAGTGATACGAATGCTTCATATGAGCGATAATGAAGCATTGTACGGGCTAGCAGACTTAATTTCCACGATCCATACGGTAGAGCAGCTGGAGCAATATTTCGAAACATTGGTCAAAGAGGCGGCGCGGCTTGTCCGGGTGAAGAAAGAGGAGCGTGATCAGATCGTTAGCTTCGTCGGCACCTATACGGAGGAGCATTACGCCGAGGATATCTCACTTGAACTGGTCGCAGGCAAGCTGAACATCACCGGCGGGTACTTGTCTTCGTATTTCAAAGAAAAAACAGGCATGAACTTCGTCGACTATGTCAACGAGTTCCGCATTAAACAAGCGATGAATTTACTGCATCAATCGGAGATGAAAATCCAAGACATCGCAACAGCGACCGGATTTCAATCGCTAAGCTCGTTTAACCGCACATTCAAGAAGTTCTCTGGTGTGACGCCTAGTGAATATCGACGGTTGCTATAATGGAACAAGTCCCATTTTCCCGATGAAATTGGGAACGACAAAAAAGGTGCAGGATAAGTTCCCTGCGCCTCTTTCGTAATGCGTAGATCTTCTGCTTGAAACCTGCCGTTGATCAGATCCAACTCCTGATGCCACGCCCCATTACGTCGATTTCATTGTTTCGGCAGCGTCCAGAAAAGTAGATGAGGTTTTCACAGAACTTTCCCAGCCTCCAATTAACCGTTATAATAAATGGATACAATTGGAAGATGGAGGTACATGACGATGGCTTGGTCAGAACTACAAAGGATACCTAATGAATACAATGATGAAATGAAAATAATTGATGAATCCCTTCTTCAGTTGTTAACGGAACGTAAATCCCTAGCAAAAGGCAGACGATTTTACCCACAGAAGGAAGTCCTTCAAGAATGGTCAACTCGATTCGGTATTGAGATTCCGCAAATCAACTGGTTACTTAACAGTTTAAATGAAACTAACTACCCTGTCATGCCGACTGAACTTGGCGATTTGGTGCATGTTTTGCCAATTATGAAGAAATCCGTCGTCGAAGGCTATGAATATGCTTTGACACATGCCATGCAGCACCAAAACTGCAGCATTGTTTACGTTGAAATCAAACTTATCGAACCTGACATGAACATAGGTCACGTTCGGCCTCAATTATTATTAGATGTTATTAGTAATCATCCTTACAGTGTTCGTAGATATGGCTCTCATGGCGGTGGCGGGCGAACGCAAATCACTTACCTCGTCAGCCCGTGCTTACCTGACAATATGGATGACGTGCATTTCGCCTTAATTCCGTATGCCAGCCCGATGGAAGCACCGCCCAAAGAGATCATCTTGGATCAGGAAGTTCAATTCGATTAGTTAGGAAGCCTATTCATCCCTTGCTTCTGTCGGTTCTCGATGCAGACAATAATGAAACCCCCAATTCAACGTGAAATTGAATTGGGGGTTTTTCTATACAGATAGTTAATCTTTATAAGGATCAATCGTTTGAATCGTACCGTCTTCATTATAGTTGAGCTCGGTGTATTTCACGCAGCGCTTGTGATCAACGCCGTCGGACAAGGAGCTGTCATGGTAAAATAAGTACCATTTATCCTCAAATTGTACGATGGAATGATGGGTAGTCCAACCAATAACGGGCTTAAGAATCGTGCCTTTGAATTCAAATGGACCCGTCGGACTCTTACTCATTGCATATACTAAGTAGTGCGTCGAACCCGTAGAGTAGGAAAGATAGTAGTAGTCATTGTATTTATGCATCCATGGCCCTTCAAAATACCTTCTATCCTCGTCTCCAGCAACAATCGGATTGCCCTCTTCATCGACAATCGAAATTTCTCGAGGCGCTTCTTTGAACGTCAGCATATCCTCGGACAGTTCCGCCACTTGCGGTCCCAACGCAGGCTCGGATCCAGCAGGACCGGCCGCATCCGCAATAAACGTACCCGTCTGCCATTTCTCTAACTGGCCTCCCCACAGACCGCCGAAATACATATAAGCCTTATCGTCTTCATCCACGAACACAGCGGGGTCAATACTAAAACTGCCCGGGATATAATTTTCTTGCGGTGTGAAAGGTCCGGTCGGAGAAGAGCTCGTGGCAACCCCGATGCGAAAAATTTGATCATGATCTCTTGCCGGGAAAAAGAGGTAGTAGGTATTGTTCTTAAATGCGGCATCCGGAGCCCATAATTGCTGCTTAGCCCATGGAATATTTTTCAAATGCAACGCTTCACCGTGGTCGACACAAGGAGAATTAAAATCATCCATGGAAAGGACATGATAGTCTTCCATTTTATATTGGTCCCCATTATCATTTGAAGGCTCATCATGATCTAGATCGTGAGAAGGATAAATGTAAATTTTCCCATTAAATACATGAGCGGAAGGATCGGCTGTAAAAATGTGTGTGACTAGCGGCTGTTTAGGCGTTACAGGTTTATTCATATCCATAATCTCCTTTATATCGAGCTAATTAGTTTATTCATTGAACTTACTAACTTGATTATAGCAATGCTGCTATCTTACAAGCAAGTAGAAAATTGGCAGATTCGACTCTCATACCATTCTCGGCGCGTCAGGTGCACATCTCTTGATTCTGAGATAGATTCCCCACTATATTACTTAATTCAGTTGATTATTCTCTTATTTCTCATCGTGTATAATAGCGTATTGCCAATTTTGCCAGAGAAAAGCGCTTCCCCGTGAAGCGCTTTTTTCTGCGTTTTTTTGTGCATACTAAGTATGAAAATTCATAAGGAATAGGAGTAATATCAAGTGAACATGGATGAACACATTGTGGAACAAATAAAGAAACAAGCTGTGCCGTTGAACAGTTCTGAGGATTTGGATGTGTTAATTGAAGCAATTGGCGATAAGAAGTACGTTTTACTTGGCGAGGCCACGCATGGTACTTCTGAATTTTATAAGCTGCGCATGGAATTAAGCCGTAAATTAATTGAAACGAAGGGATTCTCCTTTATTGCAGTTGAGGGAGACTGGCCTTCCTGCTACGAGGTTAACCGCTATGTGAAGCAGTATAAGGATGCGAAGCCAAGCTCGCGTGAGGTGATGGAAGGGTTCAATCGATGGCCAACTTGGATGTGGGCGAATGAAGAAGTAGGGGAATTAATCGATTGGCTACGAAAGCACAATGAAGATAAAGCGATGACGCAGCGCGTTGGTTTCTATGGACTTGACGTCTATAGTTTGTGGGAGTCTTTGGAAGAAATCGAACGATACTTACAGGAAAAAGGTACGCCTGAGCAGTTGGATTTGGCCCATAAAGCCTTTGAGTGCTTTGACTCCTATGAAAAAGAGGGGCAAAACTACGGCGTTTCCGCAGCTTTCTACGGCGAAAGCTGTAAGGATGATGTCGTGAAGCTGTTGAAGGAGCTTCACGCGAAACGCGTGCTGTACGATGAAGACAGCGAAGCCGCCCTTAGCGCGGAGCTGAACGCCCTTGTTGCTGTAAACGCAGAGGACTATTACAGCACCATGGTCAGACACGATGCGGAATCGTGGAACGTCCGCGACCGACACATGGTCGAGGCGCTGCGCCGCCTCGCCGACTATCATGGCCCAGACGCCAAAGTCATCGTCTGGGAGCACAACACGCACATTGGCGATGCGCGTGCAACAGATATGCTGGCCGACGGCATGGTCAACGTTGGCCAGCTTGTGCGCGAAGCGCACGGCGAAGCCGATGTGTACGCCATCGGCTTCGGCACATACCGCGGCACCGTTATTGCCGCGAAATCTTGGGGCGCGCCTATGGCGACGATGCCAGTGCCCGCTGCCCAGCGGGGCAGCTGGGAGGAGCTCATGCATCGCGCTGGCGCGCATGATCAGATCCTCCTGCTTCGCCAGGAGGATCCGTTGCTCGGGCACGAGGTGCTGGGGCACCGTGCCATCGGTGTCGTGTACCGCCCCACTTCAGAGCGAGGGAACTACGTTCCCTCGGTGATGGCTCGGCGGTACAATGCTTTCGTGCATGTGGACGAGAGCCATGCGCTTCGTCCACTAACGATAGAAAAAGTGCTTGTGTGAATACACACAAGCACTTTTTCTTCGATTTAGGAGTTCAACGGCGTCATCGAAAGCTGGACTTCACCGGTTTTCACACGCAAGGCAATTGTCCGGCTGAAATGGCCTCCGACATCGCGATCTCGACGGCAACATTACGTTAGGCCTAGCCTGGTCCAAGAAGCATTATTTCCGTTTGCTCAGAAGTTTCACGAGTTTGTTCTCGAGTACTTCGATAAATTTCGGGGGAAATCAGAAAAAATGGGTGTGATTTCAATTGCCAGTTACCACAATAAAGAAAAAAGCCTACCAGAGTCATTGATTAAACTCGAGCAGGCTTGCGTTTTACTAATTTCACTCATCGATCCCATCAGGTTTATTTCATTCTTCTTCACCTGAAATCCGGCGGTGTGCGGCGTGAAACTCCCGTTAAGATGGCTGCTTCAACGATGGCACTCCTGACCTTGGTAACAACTTGTTCATTAAATATACTCGGTATTATGTACTGGTCATTTAGCTCATGCTCGGAAACAACGGAAGCAATGGCTCGTGCCGCTGCCAGCTTCATCGGTTCGTTGATCCGGCGCGCACGGCAGTCGAGTGCTCCTCTGAATATACCAGGGAACACAAGCACGTTATTGATTTGGTTCGGATAATCGCTCCGTCCAGTAGCAAACACGCGAACATGGGGAATCGCTTCCTTCGGATCAATCTCCGGCACCGGATTTGCCATGGCAAATACAATGCTGTCCGGGGCCATCTTCTGCACATCGTTTCCGCTAAGCAGTCCGCCTCTCGATACTCCGATAAATACGTCCGCTCCGCTAATCATGTCGCGTAAGTTGCCCGGATTAGCTTCGACTTGAGGCTGTTCTGCAAGCCATGCCCACATTGGATGCGAGTAATCGCCTCCGCGGACGATAGCGCCTTCCCGATCAACGGGGACAAGCCTTTTCACTCCTGCGGCCAGCAGCATTTTGCATATGGATACGCCTGCTGCCCCAATGCCGTTCACTACGATACGGACTTGATCCATCCGTTTGCCAACTACTTTGAGAGCGTTAAGGAGCCCGGCAATAACAACAATGGCTGTCCCATGCTGATCGTCATGAAAGATAGGGATGTCCAGCTCTTCCGCAAGCCTTGTTTCAATTTCGAAACAGCGCGGGGAGCTGATATCTTCCAAATTAATTCCGCCAAATATCGGACTAATCGCTTTAATCGTGCGGATGATCTCTTCTGTGTCCTGCGTGTCCAAGCAGATCGGAAAGGCATCCACCCCTGCTAACTGCTTAAATAGCATCGCTTTGCCTTCCATTACTGGTGCGGCCGCGTGCGGGCCGATATCGCCTAAGCCTAATACAGCGGTACCGTCTGTTACGACAGCTACGGTATTTCTTTTGATCGTTAAAGAATAAGCTTTTTGGGGATCTTCATGAATAGCTGTACATACACGAGCCACGCCAGGCGTATACACGATGGACAAGTCATCCCGGTTTTTGATCGGAAGTGTCGGCTGTACCGAGATTTTGCCTCCAAGATGCGCAAGAAAAATTCGGTCCGACACGTTCACGAGACGGATGCCGTCAATCGTTTTTATCGCTTCCACAACCGTGGACTCGGCTGAATCAGCCACATGAACAGTGATGTCCCGGATAGTAACTTCATGACCTGGGCGAATGATATCGATGGAAGTAATATCTCCTCCGGCTTTACTGATGGCAGAGGCTACATCACCAAAATTCACTCGATTCAAACTTAATTCCAGACGCAGAATAATACTGTTATAAGCCATGAAACATATCCCCGTTCTACTATTTTTTATACTCGAATTACAAAAGGGATGTTAAGTCTCGAAGAGTTTTATCACACTCATCGCTAAATATATCCGGTTTTTGGATTGCCCGCAGAAGGCGTATTTCTAATTTTGCAGATTAAAAGTATATCTTATTATAAGAAAGGAGCCTCTCAGAATACCCTAAGAGGCCTCAATAAATTTACAGAAGTGTTCTAACGATATAAGCCTTAAGAAACCTTATATGCACAAATGATTTTGAGCCTCGTTACATCATGCCGCCTATGAGGTTAAAGGCTGTAACATGGTTAATGACAATTCACGAAAGCGCGTAAAATCAAGGTTTTTTAACGAAATAGAATCGTTTTTCACTTACTTGCGTTACCATTATAATTCTTTGGTTTTTCAAAAATACAACTTTTGCAGCGGTCTCCATTTATGAGGTTTAATGCAGCAGTGGTTCTGATTTACAATATTCGCTTTCCTAAGAGGGAAGCAATCAAACCTACAGCTAACCGTGCCGTGCGTCTGCTTTCATCTAGCAGCGAATTCACTTCCACTACATCGATGGACGAAATTCGGCCGGATTCTGCCAGCAGCTCGCAGGCAAAATGCGCCTCACGGTAAGTCAGCCCGCCAGGTACCGGCATGCCTACACCCGGTGCCTCCAAGGGATCGAGGCAATCCATATCCAAGCTGACATGGATGCAATCAGTCCCATTGCCGGCAATTTGCAGCGCTTTTGTGATGACCTTCTCTATGCCCATCCGGTCGATATCATGCATCGTAAAGCAGGCAATCCCTTCCGATAACATGAGCTCCTTCTCTTCAAGCTCGATCTCACGAACGCCAATCAATACTACGTTCTCCTTGTTGATCGAGACCGCCTTGTCTGAAAGTTCATTCAGCTTAAGCCGGGCCTTGCCAAGCGCGATTGCAAGCGACATTCCATTGGCATGGCCCGTCGGACTTGTTTCCTCTGTTCTCAGTCCAACATGCGCATCAAAGTAAATCACGCCAAGGTTCGACCGAAAAGAAGTCAGCCCAGCGAGGACACCGATCGTTACGCTGTGATCACCCCCTAATATAAGCGGAAGTGATTCGTTCTGAACCGCTTGCGAGACTTGCTTCGCCACTAGCTTGCTCATTTCATTTACTTCTCGCGGGCTTTTCACTTTGTATTCGCCAGTGAGCTCATATTCCGTCTTACGAATAAGGCGGATTAATCCAGCTTGCATAATGCTTTCTGAACCATCCTCCGCACCCGGTCGACCGGCTCCAAGACCGAATGGCACTTGAATGATGCTTACTTGTTTGTTGCTCGACATCCTGCTCACCTCACTTTAAAACTAGATTAATTCGTTCAATTGCCCAATCCAATTGCTCCTTTGATATGGTTAGCGGAGGTGCAAATCGGATTGTTGTTTCGTGCGTTTCTTTGCACAGAATGCCGAGTTCTTTCAATTTCTCACAATAAGGACGAGCTTGCGTGTTCAACTCAACACCGATAAATAAGCCGCGGCCTCTTACTTCTTTAATTTGCGGATTTTTGATCTGTTTAAGCTGTTCGAGCAAATAGGCTCCAAGCTCCTCCGAGCGCTCGACCAATGCCTCTTCCTTCAAAACATCCATAGCTGCTACTGCTACCGCACAACCAAGTGGGTTTCCACCGAAGGTAGAACCATGCGAACCTGGACTAAACACACCCAAAATCTCCGGATCGGCCGCAACTGCCGAAATCGGGAAAACTCCACCGCCAAGTGCTTTTCCCAAGATATAGACATCGGGCATTACCGATTCCCAGTCACAGGCAAATCGCTTTCCAGTTCTTCCAAAACCCGTCTGTATCTCGTCGGCAACAAATAGTACATTGTTTTCTTTACAAAGCTGGTAAGCTTCTTTCAAAAAGCCTTCCGGCGGAATGACGATACCCGCTTCGCCTTGAATTGGTTCTACAAGGAATGCGGCTGTATTTCCAGTAATCGCTTTTTTAAGCGCATCCAAATCGCCGTAAGGAATGATTCTGAAGCCTGGTGTGAAAGGACCGAAGCCTGCTTTATATTCTTCCGATGAGGAAAAAGAAGTCACTGCAATCGTCCGGCCATGGAAATTCCCTTCGCACACAATAATTTCGGCTTGATCCGCAGGCACCTGCTTAACCTGATAAGCCCAGCGTCTTACGGCTTTAAGCGCGGTCTCAACTGCTTCGGCACCTGTATTCATTGGCAAAATCATGCTTTTACCCGTAATCGTCGAAAGCTTTTCATAAAACTCCCCGAGCTGGTCATTATGAAACGCTCTGGAGGTTAAGGTCACTTTATCCGCTTGATCCTTAAGCGCCTTGATAATTTTCGGATGCCTGTGGCCATGATTTAGCGCTGAATAGGCGCTTAGCATATCCATAAACCGGTTGCCTTCCGGATCCTCAACCCATACGCCTTCCGCCTGCGAAATGACGATCGGCAATGGATGATAGTTATGGGCTCCGAATTTATCGGTTTGCTCAATAATGCTGTTAGTTGTTGTTTCCGTATGCATATGCCACGCTCCTAAGGAATTGATGATTAAAGAATCCGCTCGCCAAATACGGAACCAATAAGTTCTACAGCTGTTTTAGCCGTTTTGTTGTTTTGATCCAGCATCGGATTCACTTCGACAAACTCAGCCGAGACTAGACATTTCTGTTCGTAAAGCATCTCCATCGCAAAATGGCTCTCCCTATACGACAACCCACCAGATACCGGCGTTCCGACACCCGGAGCCTCTACAGGGTCCATTCCATCCAGATCAAGACTGAGGTGCACGCCGTCTGTTCCATTCGTGACAATTTGAAGCGCCTCATCCATTACGTACTTCATGCCATATCGATCAATATCGTGCATAGTGAACACGCGAATGCCTTTTTCTTTCAAAAAAGTCCTTTCTCCTTGATCAATGGAGCGGGCTCCGATAATGACCACATTCTCCGGTCTAAGCTTCTTATCCATACCACCAATGGATACAAGGTCCGAATGACCGTATCCAAGAGCTGCTGCCAAAGACATGCCATGAATATTTCCTGAGTACGTAGTCTCATGAGTATTCACATCCGTGTGAGCGTCAAACCAGATGACGCCGAGCCGGTTCATTTGCTGTAACACTCCTTTAATCGTGCCAATCGCAATGCTATGATCGCCGCCGAGCACTAGAGGGAATTGTCCTTTGCCCATTTCCTTGGAAACAGCGTCGCACAGCTGGCTGTTCACATTCCTGATTTCCTTGAGATGCTTAAGCTTCTCTCCAGGTTGATACGCCTCTATCGATCTATTTACATGTATGTCGCCTAAATCTTGAATCTTATAACCAAGCGACTCCAGTCTTTGATGTACATTTGATCCTCTGATCGCGCCAGGCCCCATATCCACACCCTTGCGATCTGCGCCATATTGCTGCGGGACTCCGATAATCGAAATGTTATTATTCTTCACTGCAATCATCTGGGGCACCTCTTTCTATCTCGTTATATAGAAATTGTAGCACGCAGACAATTATTGAAAAAATTGAAATATTCAATGGTAACTATTAGAAATAACAATGATGTGAGCTTACATCTCCGTCCAAATCCTATTGACTATCTCGGCGAAGGAATGAATATTTTTTTCATCCAGCCGGTTTTTCAATATGACCATGGAGGTTTCAATTTTGCCGGGGAAGCGGTGAATTTCCGCCAGTGCCCCCTTGCGAAGCTCATCTTCTACAAGGGCAGAACCTAACAAGGCTATCCCTGTATGGTATAGAACGGTTCGCTTGATCGTTTCATCCGAAACGCATTCGATATAGGATGCCGGGGAAAATTCATGCTCCTCCAAACATTCAGTCACGAGACGCTGGATGTTGGAACCTGATTTATAAGTAATGAACGGATATTTCTCCATCAGCGTTTTCACATCGTATTTCTCGAAGAGCTCCCAAGTCGTTACGAGCACCAAATCCTCTTTACCGAGCGGAAGTGACTCCATGATCGGGGAATCGCAAGGACCGGCAATGATCGCCAAATCAGCTTCATTCGCGGCGACCTTCTTCATGGCATCATTGCTGTCGCAAGAGAAAAGCTGCAGCTTAACCTGCGGATTTTGCGAAATATAGGAATGAATGATCAGCGACAAATATTGAGTACAGTAAAATTCCGGAGCGGCTACCGTCAATACACCATGCGGATTTTCGAGCTTTCTCAGCTCTTGCTCCATCTCCTCAAGCAAATTAAACGTCTGATCGATATACTGCTTTACTATCCTTCCGGCAGGCGTCAGGAATGTTTTCTTCCCTACTCGGTTAATCAGTGTATGCCCTAGCTCGTTCTCAAGTGACTGGAGTTGAAGGGTGATGGTCGGCTGCGTATAGCCTAGATGATCGGCTGCCCTGGTCAAATTCAGCGTATCCGCTACCACTTGAAACGTTTTATATTTTTTGAAGTCCATCGATTATCTCCCCTTACTTTTAAAAACAAAAAAAAGGCTGAACACGTCACGTTTAGAACGGCTCAACCTTTTTCCAGTATAACCTAATTATATAAATGGCAAGCAACAAATTGGCCATTAACGTCCTTCAATTCAGGCTTCTCCGTTCGGCAAATCGCCATACACTCGCTGCACCGCGGATGAAATGTGCATCCCGAAGGCGGATTGGCAGGACTAGGCACATCCCCCTTCAGTACGATCCTTTCCTTCTTGACTAAAGGATTCGGAATCGGGATGGCAGATAATAAAGCTTTCGTATACGGATGCTTCGGAGATTCAAAAAGCTCATGCTTATCAGCTAGCTCAACTATTCTTCCCAAGTACATAACACCGATGCGATCACTAATATGCTTTACAACGCTTAAATCATGGGCAATGAACAAATACGTCAACTGGAATTGTTCCTGCAAATCTTGAAGCAGATTAATCACCTGAGATTGAATCGAAACATCCAGGGCAGATACCGGCTCATCGGCGACGATCAGCTTCGGGTTTAGCGCCAATGCACGAGCAATTCCGATTCTCTGGCGTTGTCCACCGCTGAATTCGTGAGCATACCTTTTGGCATGGTAGCTGCTTAAGCCGACGACATTCAGCAGCTCCTCCACACGACGGTCTTTTTCTTTTCCATGAGCAAGACCATGAATGTTTAGCGGTTCGGCTATAATTTCACCAACGGTTAAACGTGGATCTAGGGAGGCATAAGGGTCCTGAAATACGATTTGCAAATCTTTGCGCAGCTTCCTTAATTCGCCTGGATTCATGCCAACGAGATTTTTCCCCTCGTACAGCACCTCTCCTTCCGTAGGCTGAAGCAATTGCAGAATTGTTCTTCCCGTCGTCGATTTACCGCATCCGCTTTCTCCTACCAATCCAAGCGTTTCCCCTTTAAAAATCGTGAAATCCAGTCCGTCTACAGCTTTCACATGACTAACAGTTCGGCCAAAGATTCCTTTTTTAATCGGAAAATATTTTTTTAAGTTTTTCACTTCAACCAACGGTTGCTTCATCTTGAATCCCCCCTTGCTTGGTTGAATGGAGCCAGCAGCGGCTGAAGTGACCGGCTTCGACTTCTTCCAGCTGCGGCACTTTTTGTTTGCAGACAGCCATGGCAAACTCGCATCGAGGAGCAAAGCTGCAACCTTCTCGCAAGCTGCCTGGAATCGGTACGTTTCCTTTAATGGAATACAATCGTTTCTCATTCGAATCTAAGCTAGGAATCGATTTCATTAACCCTTGCGTGTACGGATGCATAGGGTTAGTGAAAAGTGAGATCACATCCCCCTCTTCAACCACTTTCCCACTGTACATGACAACAACGCGATCACACATTTCTGCTACAACACCCAGATCGTGGGTAATCATCATAATGGCCGTATTATGCTTTGCCTTAAGCTCCTTCATCAAATCCAAAATCTGCGCCTGGATCGTTACGTCGAGCGCCGTAGTCGGTTCGTCGGCAATTAAGAGCTTCGGATTGCAAGCCATCGCCATCGCGATCATGACCCGCTGTCTCATTCCTCCTGACAATTGATGCGGATACTCATCCACAAGTTGCTCCGGCCGGGGAATGCCTACAAGCTTAAGCATCTCAATCGCGCGCGCTCTCGCCTGCTTATTGTTATATTTCATATGAATTTGGACCGCTTCCCCGATCTGATTTCCAATTGTAAATACAGGATTCAGCGACGTCATCGGTTCCTGAAAAATCATGGCCATTTCATTCCCTCGAATAGCTCTGATTTCATTGTCTGAAAGCGCCAACAAATCTTTCCCGTTAAACTCAATCGAACCATCAACTACTTTCCCGGGGGTCAGTCTCATTGCAGTTAATGAAGTCACGCTCTTTCCGCATCCGGACTCTCCGACAATACCCACCGTTTCTCCCTCATGAATAACGATGTCTACTCCGTCCACTGCCGGCACAACGCCTTCATCGGAATAAAAATAAGTCTTGAGACCTTTGATCTCCAGTAGTTTTTTCATGATTGTATGTTCCTCCTGTCACAGCTTCATCTTCGGGTCCAAAGCGTCGCGCAAGCCGTCGCCCAGCATATTGAAAGCCAAAACCATAAACATGATAGCAAGTCCCGGGATGGTGCTAACATGAGGAGCCGATCTTAAATACTCCCTACCTGTGCTAAGCATAGCTCCCCATTCCGGCGTCGGCGGCTGAGCTCCCATGCCCAGAAAGCTGAGTCCGGAGGCAGTCAAGATAGCCGTTGCTATACGCATGGTAGACAGAACAATGATCGGCGCGATACTGTTTGGAATGACATGATTAAAAATTATAAATGCATGAGTGCCTCCCATCGCTTTGGCGGCCTCAATATATTCCTTGTTCTTCACGGCAATTACGGAGCTGCGTGAAATACGGGCAAACGTCGGAACCGAAAAAATGCCGATTGCAATCATGACGTTGATCATACCAGGACCTAACACGCTTACGATGGCTAATGCAAGCAAAAAGCTCGGAAATGCCATGAATATATCCATGACCCGGCTGATCAACATATCGATCTTTCCGCCAAAATAACCGGAGATTGTTCCTAAAGCGACGCCGAAAATGACGGATATCAGCACCCCCACAACACCGATCATCAAAGATATTTGCGCACCGTAAATAATTCTTGATAGAATATCCCGTCCGAACTCATCTGTGCCGAACGGATGGCTTAAGCTAGGTGATTCCAGCATCACCTGCATGTTTTGAGCAAAAGGATCATAGGGAGCAATCCAGCGCGCCAAGAGCGCGACGATGACAAAGATGCCAGCCATCCAAAGTCCAACCATTGCCCGCTTATTCTTTTTAAAACGGCTCACCATCATACTCCACGGCGAACGAGGGGCATAAACCTGCTGGGTCGAATGTTTCTGTAATTCTTGTCCAGCTGTTGCTTCTGACTGACTCATAAAGACGCTCCTTTTTTACTCGTATTTCACCCGAGGGTCTACTAAGCTGTAACAAAGGTCAACGACCAAATTCACTAAGACAAAGATCGTCGCAATAAACAGAACGCAGCCCTGAATCGCCGGATAGTCTCTAAACTGAATGGATTGAATCACAAAACGTCCCAGTCCGTTCATGGAGAATACCGTCTCCGCAAGAACCGCTCCCCCCAATAAATGACCGAATTCCAATCCAATGATCGTAATAATCGGAATTAATGCATTTTTCAACGTATGCTTATAGATTACTAGCTTTTCCTTAACGCCTTTCGCTCGCGCGGTACGAACAAAATCTTGATGAATGACTTCCAATATGCTGGAACGTGTCAGACGGGCCAGGATAGCCGAAGAAGATAAACCGATAGCGATCGAGGGAAGAATAAAATATTTAAAGCTATCATTTCCCCCGGAAGGAAGTATCTGCAAGTAATACGAAAAGATAAGAATCAGCATAAGTCCCAACCAGAATACAGGCATGGAAATTCCGAACAATGAGAACATCATCGAAGCGTTATCTCTGAAACTGTTCGGCTTTGTCGCTGAGAGAATACCGGCAAATAGTCCGACCAAAATCATAATGATAATAGCCATGACAGTAAGCATGATCGTCGTAGGGAAGCGTGTGAGGATTTCTTCTAGAATAGGCCGATCGGAGCGCAATGAAGTTCCAAGGTCACCTTTCACTAGATTAATCACATAGTTTCCATATTGTATATACAGTGGTTTATCTAAACCTAACCGCTCCCTAAGCAGCTGCACATCCTGTTCGCTGGCTTCATTACCGGCCTTCAACCGGGCCGGATCGCCTGGAACGGAGTGAATCAGAATAAACACAAGAATGGATACACCTATCAAGGTGGGGATGATCTGCAGTACACGCTTTATGATATAGCTTAACAATCTTGTGCCTCCTTGTAAAAATCGAGGGATGTGAATTTACATCCCCCGATTTTCCAAATTCTTATATTTTTTTTATTTCTTCACAGCCTCACGCAAAATAAGTCGTTCATTCGTCCAAGTATAGACGCCTTCCACATTTTTGCGAACTCCAGTAAGCTGCTTATTATCCAATACGAAAATCCATGGAGCTTGTTCTTTAATGATTTTCAAAGCGTCGTTATAGGTCTTCTTACGTTCATCTGGATTTGTAGTTTTCATACCTTTGTCAAGCAAAGCATCCGCTTCTGCATTCGAGAATCCGGAAAGGTTGCTGCTGCCTGTTGTTGTGAAAAGCGGTCTCGCTGCCCAATCCGCATCACCTGTAGAAGCACCCCAGCTATCCATGATGATATCGTAATTGTCTTTCTTAGGGTTCGTCGTAATGGTTTTATACGTTCCCCACTCATATTTCTTAAAATCTACCGATAATCCAACAGCTTGCAGATTGCCTTGAACAAACTCGGCGATTTGACGGTCCATCAAGTAACGGCCTTCCGGCGTCCAAAGCTGAATTTTTGTTCCTGGCGCCACACCCGCTTCGGCAAGCAGCTTCTTTGCTTTTTCAGGATCGTACGAATAAGCACCAACAGAGGAATATCCCCAAACCGACTCGGAGAATGCAGCTTCAGACACTTTGCCGTATCCGGACAGGATTTTTTTCACGATCGTTTCTTTATCGATGGCATAGTTCAAAGCTTGACGCACTTTCACATCGTTGAAAGGCGCCTTTGTTGTATTCATTACGAACTCAAGATTTCTAGAGCTCGGAGAGACAAGTACATTCACTTTGTCGTTCCCTTTTAGACGGTCTACATCGGTTGGAATTACTGGTGAAATCACATCGGCTTCACCTGTTTCCAGCATGATGGATCGTGCCGAATTTTCAGGTACCGGCTTAAATGTAATCGACTTTACTTTCGGCTTGCCTCCCCAGTAATTGGGATTGGGTTCAAATACAAGCTTCGTACCCGGAGTCCATTCTTTAAGAATAAAAGGACCTGCGCCAACCGGTGCTTTGCCGACTCCTTTACCTTTTTCCTGCAAACTTTTCGGACTATGAATAGCGCCGGCCGCTTGTGCTAAACAAGTTAAAGCCGGACCGAATGGGAACTTTAGATCAAAGCTGACTTGAAGCTCGCTGTCCACATTCACTTTATCGATGAACTCGGAGAAGAACGAATAGCGATTCAGCTTATTGTCTTTGTTCAGAACTCGGTCAAAGGTGATTTTAACAGCTTCCGCATTGAATGGAGTATCGTCTTGGAACTTAACTCCTTCACGAAGATTAAACGTTATTTTCTTTCCATCCGCGGATGTAGTCCACTCTTTAGCCAATTGAGGCACGATTTTACCCTCTTTATCCAAAGTGACCAGTTTGTCAAATACGAGTTCAGTCGCATTATTAGATAGCGCATCGCTGCTATCCTGCGGATCTAAAACGGTAGGCTCTGCGCCTAGGGCAACAACAAGATCTTTCGGCTCTACTGCAGCTTGAGTGTTGGTTCCGGAAGAATTCGTCGAGCTGCCGCAAGCGGAAAGAAACAACATGGTACACATAAACACAATAAATGAAATTTTCTTCAGAATAATTACCCCCTATTGTTTCGTTATTAATAGTTAACTTCATTACCTGATTTCCATTTTTCAAACTCATCGCGAACCTGGCGGAGCAAATTAGGGTCAGCACATAAATCGTAAGCGGTCATGGCCAGAGCTTTGGTAGCTTGGTTCAATCCCAGCATCCCCCCCTCTGAGCCGGCAGCATCGCGAAATTCAGGGGTATGTGGTCTGACGTCGCCAATCCTGAAGTAAGGATGTATGGTGGCAGTCACTTGTCCTACATTGCCTATATCTGAGGAACCTATTCCTCCATATTCTGGAGGGTTAGTTACCTCGAGACCCATTGAAATTAAGTTGTCTTTAAATAATCCGGATAAAAATTTATTATTGTTTCTCTCGGCATAGATGAGTCCTTCTTCTACTTCTAATCTTGCCCCGACAGCTTCCGTACAATGACGCACTGCCGAATAAATTTTATCTCTTACTACCTCCAACTCTTTTACCGTAGAAGCTCTAAACATAAATTTGGCTTCGCAATATTCAGGCACAATATTAGGGGCCTCTCCCCCTTTAGTTATAATTCCATGAATTCTAACATCCTGTTTAAAAAACTGACGCAAAGAGTTAATGGTAACATAAGAGTTTACTAATGCCTCTAATGCACTGATCCCTTTATCCGGCTCTGACGAGGCATGAGCTTGTTTTCCATAAAATTTTAAAGTTGTATCCACACACGCCAGTCCGCCGCGCATCACCATATTGCTTTGACGCGGATGACAAAGCATGACCGCATCCACGTGATCGAAGATGCCATGGTTAGTCATAATGATTTTACCGCCGCCGTCTTCCTCTGCTGGAGTTCCATAGACCTCAATTCTCCCCGGTAAATCCGGGAAAGCATCCTTTAAAGCTAAAGCAGCGCCAACAGCTGTCGTGCCAATAAGGTTATGGCCGCAGGCATGCCCGATCTCAGGCAAAGCATCGTATTCTGCGAGTAGGGCAATGGTTGGTCCATCCTTGCTACCCATCCACGAGGCTCTGAAAGCGGTTCCCAAACCGGCAATACCAATTTCCACCTCGAAACCTGCTTCCCTTAAAGGCTCCGTTAACCATTGAACGGCTTTATACTCGTTGAACGCTAGTTCCGGATTGGAATGAATTTTAAGAGCTAATTCTCGCAATTCATTGTCACGGACATCAACAGCTTGCTGAATTTGATTTTTAGCTAGTACTAACTCTTGGAACACTTTCTATCATCGCCTTTCGTTCATAACGCCTTATCTAGGGTTAAGTTTATTTTAAAGCACCTCTACCTTATAAGTAAAATTAATATTTTTTGAGTCTTGACCAAAAAAAATTTTATGACAAATTAAAAGGAACCAAACTGAACTGGTTCCCCGTAATTTTTTAAGTTAAATTTTTAATATAGGAGACGAAACGATTCACAACCGTATATTGCAAGGATGTTTCCCTGTACAACATCCAGGTGTCTCTCTTAATCGGTTCGCAGTTATTTCTCACTAAATGGATCTGATGCAAGCCATCCTCCGGTTTAACAAACATACTAGGAATAATGGCGTACCCCAATCCGTTCTTCACCATTTCCTTGCAGGTCTCGTAGGTATCTACTTGCATGGTTATATACGGAGGCACTTTAAATTTCTCATACCACCAATCCTCTATCGTGCGGCTCAAGGAAGAGTGCGATTGAATATAGCTTGAGGACGATTTTCCGGTAAGTTTTTGAACCTTATAATTAATTCTAGGTAGTTCAGGCAACTTATCCAACTCGATTTTCTCTTGAGAAATCACGCTAATGTACCCTTCATTGATCAGGTATTTTGCGTCAAACCAATGGAATTCTCCTCTAACAATCGCCAAGTGGATATCTTCAAGCTGCAGCAATTCAAATATTTCATTACTCAAACCTGTATGAACATTGATTTGCACATTAGGATTGGCATTAAGAAAGCTTCTTAATAGTGGAGGAAGATTATGAAGGCCAAAATAGCTGAAAACTCCGATTCTAAGATTCCCTGTTACCTCATTTCGCATGTTGACGAGATAATCTTTCGTATTTCTTAAATCTATAAGATTTTTTTTAGCGTAAGTGACTAAGTATTCACCTTCCGGTGTCAGCTTAACACCTTTTGCACTTTTCGTAATAATGGGGACCCCGAAATCTTTTTCTAGTTGCTGTAGTCGATAAGTAAGCGCCGGTTGCGTTATAAAAAGACGTTCCGCTGCTTTTGTCAAACTCTGCTCTTCCGATATGAATTGGAGCATCAAACAGTCTTTCTCGTTCATTTCTATTTTTCACCTCATTCATAATTGTTGAGCATTATCTCATAATTATAACCTACTATCAGTCGTGTTGTCCCGCGGCAACGTCATTCCATGACCTATAGACTTTGGTGCTACGTTAAATGTTCCTAGCTTTACCGCTACAAGGATACCTTCTGTATTATGTTTTGACGTTTCGTATGATTATTGTAAGATGAATTGTCGCAAAACGGTGTTTTTCTGCACAAAAAAACACGATACCAAGTTGGTTCGTGTTTAAATTTTCAACAATGTGATCCAAAGATGCCATTAAATTGTATACTACACTTCTTTTATAAATTGTTTTGTAATTTTCGAGCATGGGTTGAAACGGAACTATACATAAATACAATCATCAACAAACCCTTATGTGGCAAGGGCTTCACCCCCAAACAAAAAAAAGGAACCCAGCCAACGGGGCAGGTTCCTCTGTTTTTATATATGTTTCCGCGAATATCCTTAGATGCAAACAAAGCTCCTGACACCCTATAAAACAAGGCTTTTTGCAGCTGTTTCATTCTTTGCATCAAACTTCGAGTCACCCTTGATATCCTTACATTATTAATCGTTGCCGACCAAAAACCGACCAAAATAATTGATAAGTATCCTCGTTACTCACCGTTCGGAATTATAAGTCGCTTACTCTCTTTTGAATAAACTCAATTGCATAGTTTTAATTATTTTTCCTTAAATAATTCTTTCAAAATATTTTTCGCCTTAGATAAAGAGAGACTCTCCTGCTTCAATAGCAATTCTAAAATTTCCTTTGCTTCCTTCTCTCCTTCAGTCAGTTGCTCTAATTGGAAAGCGTAACTAAAAAACTGGTGAACTCCTACATTCAATGCATTTGCTATCTTTTCAAGGTTTTCGAGAGATATATTTTTTTCACCGCGTTCAATCCTACCTAAATATGTGTAATGAAAGCCTGCTTTTTCAGCTAAACTCTCTTGTGAAAATCCTTTTCCTTTTCGGATCTCCCTAATACGGTTCCCCACAAGTTTTTTTACATCGGTCATAGTTTCTACACCTCTTATGACGAGTGTAGATAATAGAGGATATTCAATGAATGATGCGTCGGGACGTATTTATATTTTTTTAAGACCAAATAGACATATTCGGTGTATGATAGTACTATCTTATCAGCATCACGACTACCAGAATGGTTGATAGCTTGATTGCCACTATAGTTCAATCGCTTCAGAGCAACTCAAAAGAATCTTGAGCCAATGGTTTATTACCAACAGTATTTTTTTTCGATGTTGTCGTGGAATAGATAGAGGGGGGTTATTTAATAGATGTTGTATACAAAAAAACCATCGGATATTGAAAGTGAAACAGGAAGAAAATTCAAGGATATTGCTAAAGAGATGTTGGATCAAGGATTATCTCCTACTGAAATAGCTAGAATTTTAAAACTCAAAACTTCTGACTATGTGATGAGACCATTCTTCAATGAGCGCTTCCGGCGTAAAGACAAAGCATTGTTTCCACAGCTTGTAGGCAAAACAAGGATTGATTTTGAAGAGGAAATTCCGAAATTAACTGGACTTCAATATCGTGATTACCTATATAATAAATACATTGAGGAAGGACACTCAATTGCCGTCTTACAATCGATGTTAGGCTTAAATCCAAGGACTATAAGTAAGCATTTAAAACATTTCGGAATGGAAAAAAGCCCACAACAAGCAAGAAAAGATGCTGTAAGGACAGGTTTGATTGACTATACTCAGATATTTTCCAAAATAAGACATACAAGGAACAAGTCAAATAGTTATTCAAATAAGCAGGAAATGGTACGTGATCTTTTTACAATTCATTTAACAGACCTAGTTATAAGTAATAATCTCCATGAATTTGAAGTTGTAGTTGGTTTTAATGATTGGGGAGTATTGAAAGACAAGGAAATCGATATACCAATTATCATCATTAATAACATCACCAATAAACATTATAAATTTTCTGTAGAGTTCCATGGAAAAGCATGGCATAAAGATAATGATAGAGCTGATATTGAAAAAGAAAATTACCTATCAAATCATAATTGGGAGCATTTTGTCTTATGGGACAAAGCTTCAATCCATAAAACGGAGAAAGAAGTAATAGATGTCGCCAAGAAAATCATTTCTAAACTAATACCAATAAAAAGCTAAAGCAGCCTATCACGGCTGCTTTTTTGTTTTGCTAATTGTATGTACTATTGGTTTTGGAAACAAATAAACACCGATCAGATCGACCAGTATTTGCTTTTATCCTGAAATGTTAACCGCTCTCCTAGATTGATAATTACAATCCAAATGGAAAGTTTTTATCATCAGCTCAAATCATAAAACCACTCATAGGCGTTCGCCCCCACATCAGCGGATTGTAGGTTACAGAGTGCTGCTACGTCTCTGTCTAACGCGGAAAAGTAAGTAAAGTGGATTAGATTTCGTTTAGCAACGGCAAAGTTTTAACATATATAATCCATATACTTACTTCTAGGCTGTTCACTATTCAACTCAACGTTTTTCGTTAATTGATAGTACTACTTCACCAGGATCCAGTCATACTGCAATACTATTATTTTCCCATTATTAACACATCTTAATAGATATTTTATTGATTTACATAGCATCATTCAAATTAATATCAATTCCTACCGCTTTGATTTCTCTGGCAAGCAGAAGTCTCCAAGCACCAGCGGGATCTATTTCAATATATGACACGCCTTGAAAATCAGTTGGTATTTCAAGCCCGGGTTTCACTAGTCCAACAACCCTATCTCTACCGATCAAACCCATGAAATACCCAAGCTCTAAAATTACGTTTTGCCTAGCACGAAGTTTAGACTGGTTTTGATGATCTTTAGGATGTCCAATATCGTCAGGCGTCAATAAAACAATGGCAAATGCGACATCATTTGCATCTCTCTCGAGTTTTTCTATAATCGTTTTTCCGCCATTAGGTTGCTCATGAAGGATGATTGCGTTTAAGCGTAACTTCTCGGTAAATCTCGCAACTGTTTCCTTCACCTCATTGTCGTGACCGTGAACGATAAACACTTTTTTCGAATCAAGGTGAACCTTAGGCTTCGCAGTATGATCCGCCTTTATTGATGGATGCTCAGGTTCCTTAAATATTACAAGTCTTTCATGGATGGATTCTAATTTAAGAACATAACTGCGCGTATCCGATTGGAAATCCTCGACTTTCTGATAAAAAGGAGTTTCTCCGAAAGAAACCATTCCTCTTCTGGCTGCCCAGTCAAACTCATTGGCAATCGAATCGTCATCAAATAGATGCTCTAATAAGCCCTTGGTAAAAGCCTTCCATTTGGATCTCACCTTCATTAGACTCAGTAAGAGAACTGACTGACGTAATTTCCTTATCCATGAGTTGGCGACCCTTTTCAAGTTGTGTTTCAATTTTTTCCGCTGCTTCGACTCGCGGCACGAGCAAGGTAGTATTTCTCTTTTCAACCGGTTGTGGCTTTTTTTTGCTGGTGGACATTCTTGTTGCCCCCTTCTTAAATTAATAGTCTTATAGAAAATTGTATCCCATAACTTATAACGAAGGCAATGAGAACATGCAGCTCCCCAATCATAGTGTTGAAATAATCTATTGCTTCTCTATTCTAATTACGCTAAAACAGCCCGTTACTTCAATTTCACCGCCCAAACATACGACCGACTTAAAATCAGAATCTTATTGATTCCCAGCCCCCATCACAGCGGCTTCTACGCGATCTTATGAGTTGAACTGAACTGCAGTGGCGAATAATAAATACAACCCGTAGAAGTCGACTAACGCGACTGAACGGGTTGTTAATTTCAATTCCAAATATTGTATCTTTCGCTACTATTAGTCCTTCGAAGGAAAATCCTTGGGCAATATTTCAGCAATTGATGTTGCTCGCATAAAATCATCTTTTTCTACGGCTATATTAATGAAGTTCCTCTTATACTTCAAATCTCCGCATACAATGTTACCGAATCCTCTACTCATTCCTATTCGACTGTTCGGGTCAATTCCAGCAAAATTTCCGTACCCAATTCTTCTACACATTCACAATCCATTGTAGTTTCGTAACATCCTCTACACAATAATTCCTCTGTTGTTTGTAGCCAATCATAATGCTTTCTCCATTTCACCATCTTCTTAATAAGCTCTTTCTAAACATTCATTTGTAAACGATCCCCCGTGTCATTTGAACTAAAGCAGGAAACTATTCAAGCAACTCACCGGGATAAGCTGAAACGTCCTCTCTACACCTAAGTTGTAGAAGAAGCTTTAGCATTTTTATCCGCAGCTAATTGTTCTCCACATAACATGCCATCAAAAACCTCTAATTTTCCAGACGTATAGCACTATACATAAAACTTCCACATTCAATGTTATCGAAGCTTTATGCTTCATTTATCTTCTATATCCCCATTCTTTATGATCCCAGTAAATTTCACATTGCCAGACTCACTGATTGTGAAATTCAATCTATCTCCTTCACTAATTTGAAGGTGATTTATCAAATCAATTGGTAATGTAATCTGTCCATCGCTTGTCATTCTTCCAGACAAATAAACTTTAGCCATTACTTAACCTCCAATTAGAATTAGCGTTATTGCCATCAGTTAATTCCAGCTATTTCAAGTCAGAATATAACAATCACTTTATCTTTCCCAATCTTCTTCTCTGCCGCGCTTAATTCCCTCAGATTCTTCCGGCGTTATAGAACCAATAGCGCTTCTCATAGCATCATAAGCAGCAGTCTTTACTTCTTGTTTTTTGTATTTCTCATCTACTGATTTTGCCCGCTTCTCTTTATCATCGTTAGGATTAGTCATACTACTCGTTACTCCCTCATTTGGCGTGTTCGTTCTTTTCATCACAGATGCTTTTTCTACCTTCGTGATAAGCGATATGTACAACAGCCATAAAACACATCAGAGCCATACTGAGCAAAAGCAAAAATCCATCTTGACTTCCGATCATATACTGCCTAAAACCTGTCATTAAGGATATTGTAACAAGTACAAACAGCACCCAATGCTTCCAATTCAGCAAATATTTCATGTTAACACGTCCAATTCGTCTGATACTACATAGATTACTATTAAATAACTGTATCAGAGAAGTATGTACTATTAGCAGCATGTATCAGTGATGCTAACCTCACGCTCAAAGACATATGCGCATTAGAAGTTATCAATTATTACGCTGTCCCTTGCTTTAACCCAGATTACAATTATCTTTAACGATTGTAAGACATGACGTATTTGATCCGTTAATTTTCTATGACCGTTGTTATCTGGCAAAGCAATAGCAACCCTAATCTCATTTCTTCCTCTATTGAAAATACTTGTTGCGTATGTTTTATTATACAATATTACCTGGCAGTAATGGCAATAAAAAACGCGGCAGATGTGCCGCGCTCTTATCAATCATAGTCATAGATACTGGGAAGAACCGTAATGACCTAAAAAATTAATGAGAATAATGTGCAGAAAGCATCAATAGATTCATTCGATTGATCTGAAAATCATTACCATAGAAGACTGACAATTCAAAACATTCAGCATTGGACTGTCTTATCTCCCCAATACCAGTAAATACTACATCACTTGTTTCACCGCAGTATCTTTTTATATGGTGAAACAGCCCAAGGTAGTTTTGGCTATTCGCTCGAAATGCTTCCTCAAATTTAACAAGAACGTCGGTATCATTCTCATTAACAATGATAGTCGCTGTCAAATCGTTATTCAAAATGATTTCTTTGATTTTACCCATAAGTAATCTTGTCGTACCGTTATCATTTGAAGTTATCATACCAGGTGTTCGCTTCGGACAAGTTGGTCCTCTTACTCCAAACTTTGAAGCTTCATCAGCCTTCATTCCTCCGACAAGAACTAAACGCGTACTCGGTCTACTCCCGCTTTCGATCGTCGTTGGATTAGTTCTACGGTGCGAGCGTTTTTCTTTCAGCTGTTCCTTCTCTTTATCAGTCATTGTGTATTGCTTAAAGGCATCCTGCAACCGTCTCTTCTTTTGTTCATCGGATAATTCAGCTGCAATCACACTAGTTGTATCTATCCCATGTCTACCCTTAATTCTGTCAAACTTATGTAAACAACCGTCGATGTGATCTTCATTATTCCAGGTTTTGAGGTAACTTCTAACACCTGAACTATAAATAACTCTTGCATTACAATTAGGGGTAGGGCAGTACAGCCACCCTTTCAAATTATTCATATAGAACTTGGAGTTAATTTCACCCTTCTTGTATTCCTTAACTAAACCATCTTTAACAAATACCGCTGATAAAATGGGCATTTCGCCACCTGCTTTCATTTATTAGACCATGAAAGAAAAGGTATGCATACCCCGATACTCCTCTACCCTCCTCAGTGGGAAGGAACAATACTAAAGAATTAACTAGACACCATTGCTCAAAATAAAAATATTGCAATTACCATGAGCAATATGCTATCATCAAAGTCGTAGCCCATGACATGTGATAAAGCAATGTATAGAAAATCACAATTCATCAGATGCGTCAACATCTGAATGAAAGTTATTAGCATTAATCCAATTGCATATCCTTTCTCTATCGACCTGCTATTATGATAGCATGGTCTATTTGTGATTGTCAACAATAATTTATCTGATTCGTCACCAGACGCGCAAAACATGCCCTTAGTTTGATTTCATGTTAAATATGATATATTCCACCTTCCGAAGTTCAGAAGCCTTAGAAGCAAATCTGAAGCTTCACATTGAACTCCCCCTCCCTTCATACCTCAAAATGAACATAACTAAAAATTTCGACGAGTCAATGATCCTATTCCTATTTTTATATCGTGTCGTCGGATGTGCTGCCGCCATATAGCATATTCGAAATCAAAGAACGAGTAGATACTAGCCCCGTCCTTCCCTAACAAAAAAGCACTACCATATGGTAGCGCCGGAATCATCATATTGATTGAATCGCCTTCCTTAAATCCTGCTCAGACGGCTCTACATATCTCATTGTCGTTTGAATCGAATCAATGCCCTGCAAGCCTTGCAACGTTCTGGATCGACACACCTGCATTACCCAAGCTTTTGCAAAACGTATGCCGCAAAGAATGAATTGAGTGCTACCCTCCTAACTTCTCGCCTTCGCTAATCGTTCCAGTAGCCCACATCGCTCTATATAGCATTCCATCATAAACGCTATTGCTCTAGTTGTCATTTGACCCGATCGCTCCGATACGTATAAAAAAGTACTTTCCTGATGAATTGACTTATCACTTTGCGCTCGGTAATTCAACCAAGTCCTAGTTGCCTTCTTTTACTCATTTTGTAGCGGTACAGTTCTATATTTGACCTTAACAGTCAAAAACCGTTGCTGTGCCTATTTTCATCTCAATGTTGTCAATCTTCATATTGCAAAATCCTTCATTTCTAAGCCAGTCATTATTAGGATGAATTTGTTAATTCAATCGCTGAGAAAGAATCTAGGGATCAACCTTACACTCACAAGATAAATTTGTAGTATGCCACGAGTTACTATTAAAATTAAATACTACCAATTGCGGTGAAGTTGAACTCTCATTTTTTATTGTCCAATCCTTACATTTAGTACAATACTTTCTGCCAATCATAGTTTTTTTAAAGTTAATATCAAATTCTACAGATGAATTATGTCCTCTAATCCATATAACATCATTTGTTTGATATTGGTTTTGCAATAATTCTGTATGAATTTTCTCGAATGCTTCTCTATTATTTTTAGAGCCATGATGTGGGACTGTAAAGAAAACACTCCTTTCACCTCTTAAATTTAAAGTACAAGAAGCCAGATCGGAGTCGGCACTAAATAACACATAAGGTCCTCTTCTAGTTTCCAATACAATACTTTGCTTATTACTTGGACTAAGAAAAGTTTTATAACTTTTGTCAGGAATATAATGAAATATGTCTTCATCGTTAATATTTCTCTTTATTACCAATTCCTCTTTATGACATAAAGGTCTAATGAAATAATCATTTAAATCTGAATCGTATCCATCTTGAAATCTGAACCATCGTATTAAAGCATTCTTTAAATAGGCAGCTTGCGCAATTGAACTAATAATGGTCATACTAAATAAGCTATTAATAAATTCATTAAATTCATCTTCATTTAAATCAAAATCATCAATAATTAATTTAAAATACTTCATTAAAGGAGATGAATTTTCATAATAAAATTTTATTTCCCTAATCCAATTTCCAATAATATTGACATGTGGATTATTCAATAATTTATTCAACCAACTCTTAACATTATCAGGATCGTAATTAATAATTTCCCCAGTATCATCCGATTTACATTTGTCTTGACGTTTGTTTTGAATATATTTAAAAACTTTATTAATAATTTGATCTATTGATAAATCTTGAATTTCTAATAATTCATCTAACCAAGTTGCAGGTAACCATACCTCGTCACAAGAAAGATCTGAACATTTCAAGAAATCTTCAATGCCTTCGGAATGGTCCGCATCAGCATGAGTGCATACAACATAATTGACATGCCTGAGTCTTGTTTTTTCTTTAAATTTCTGACTAAAATATGGATTTCCAAAGCAATTTCTTCCTCCATCCACCAAAATAGATTTATTTTCGTACTCATACAAAAATGCGTCTCCTTCATAAACATCAAATGCTGTAAATTTTACATTCATATTATTCTCTCCAGCAATAATAGTAGTTGTTTTAATAGTTTTTCACTTTAGAAGTGCAGCAAATTTTTTATGATTACCTTGAAATACCCATGAGTGCAAAACAAATCAACTCCATTAAAAGATTGACAAATCACGGATTTGCCATATATTTAGATTCAATTATCTTTAATATTTCTTTAACTTGTCTGATAAAACAAGTTGTACTTTCATACTGCCCTTCTTCAAAAAAATGTACATTGCCTGATTCATTGACCAAAAAGTCTACTACCTTGATTGCGTCTAATAGAATGTGCGGCAAGCCGCTGATCTCCAAAGAATATCCTTTTGGGGTAAAGTGAACAAATTCATTCCTGATTTCATTTAGTCTTGATATTGAATAATCAATTTGTTTACTAGAAATGAAACCCTTGCTGTTTGTAAAATGATTCATTCTATCCGTTTGTATCTTCTTATATAGGTCTAAAAAGAAGTCTAAATAAACAGTAGGATATGGTGTGTTAGCTTCATAAGCTGCCAACCATTCCTTAGCAGATTTACTTTTCATAACATTTAATGAATTACTACCTTTCAGTGCTACTACCATAAATGCTTGAAGTGAGTTATGTACTGCGATTATTGCCCATTTCCATTGATATATGTCTTCGTTTGCTTCACATATAAATTGATAAGATTTTTCTAGCGCTTTTAGTGCTTCATGTCTTTCATCTGTCCTCAAGAAGTTATTTATGCAAACCAATCCTCCAAACTTATTAATAAGCATAACTAATTGGTGGCTAAAACCACATATATTAGTTGGTAAAATCTATAATACCATTTCCGTTCTTCAATGTATTAATTTTTACAGTCTGTCTTCGGATGCGCTACCCCCTTGGAGCATTTTTGAAATCTAAGAAAGAGTAGATTCTACCCCCGCCCTCCCCATACAAAAAAGCACTACCGCATGGTAGCACTAGATCAGCTTATATTGATTGTATTGCCTTCCGCAGATCCTGTTCTGACGGTTCAACATATCTCATTGTCGTTTGAATCGAATCATGACCTGCAAGTCGCGCAACGTTCTGGATCGGTACACCTGCATTTACTAAGCTCTTACAGAACGTATGGCGCAGAGAATGAAACGAGAGTTGTCCAATTAACTTCTCACCCTTCTCAGAGCGCGCCAAAAGCCCACACCGTTCCAAATATCCATCCATCATAAACGCTATTGCTCTTGTTGTCATTTGACCTGATCGCTCTGATACGAATAGAAAGGAACTGTCCTGGGGCTGATGCTTTTCACTTTGAGAACGGTAATTCAACCAATTCCTAATAGCCTTCTTCAGTTCATTGTGCAGGGGTACAGTTCTATACTTACCACCCTTACCGTCTACCACTGCAATCGTACCTGTCTTCATATCAATATGGTCAATTTTCAAATCACTTATCTCTTCAATGCGAAGCCCAGCATATAACGCCGCCATTATTACGGCTTTGTCCCTAGCTTGCTTGAACTCGTTCTTCTCAGTTTCCAAAGCATAGATTAAACGATTTTGTTCCTGATCCGTCAACCACTTTGGAGCATATGATTGTTGCACCCGCTTCATCTTTACTTTTAAAGCCGGATTTACTTTCCCGTGTCCTTTTTCAAACGACCAGCCGAAGAAAGTCTTCAATACTGCTAGAGCTTTATTGACTGTGGCAGGTTTCTGCTCCAATGTGTTCATTAAATAAGAGCGGTAGTCCATAATTTGAATTGAAGTCACATCATTCGGAACAAGCAGATTCCCTTCTGTTTGCTCATACCATTTAAAGAACTTTTTTAACTCACTACCATATGAACGTATTGTCTTTTCACCCTTGTCCTCATTCTGTAACCATGCCTGAAATTCCGTATGATAGTTATGTATCTTGAACACCCTTTTCTATTTTGTATTATCAGATGAATTAACAATATCAGAATAAGGTATTATCAGATGAATTGCCAATGGTTTTCAGGGATATTCATCTGATAATATTATTTATCAGCAGTATTTTTTCAACAAAATAAACCGCTGATACAATGCAGCGGCGGCTGTCGTCGGTTTTCTCAAATACTAGTGGCGCAAGGTCAGATTATCTTATAAGGAATGATATAAACTTCCAAATCAAATAAAGAACAATAACAACTGCAGGAATATAGATTAAACGTTTTAATTTCTTTGATATAGGCAAGTGAGGTGTCGATAAACTTAACATGAAATATAAATTAAATAATACTTTTTTTGAAATTTGTAATGGGGAAGACCATTGTTCAGGATGGTCAACTAAATCAAGTACAATTAATAACGCTCCTGTTAATATTGGATAAATAATCATATTTGCAACTTTTTTATTTATAAACCTTTTACTTTCCAGAATACCAAAAATACAAATTATTAATATAAAAATAATGAATACAATGCCTACTTTATCCACCTATTTTAATGCCCCTTTTTTTGTACTATCAAAACAATTATGCAAAAATGCCAAGCATTTGATGAATTACTGCTATCAATTATTGCGCTTTTAAAACCCTATAAACACCTTTTGAGACTATGGTGATTAAAGAAATTATCTTACCAATGACATATCCCAATAATTTAAAGATACAGTCTATAATAATTTCAAATATTAGCCAACCAATGAATCGACCTAGAATACCAATAATAGTTTCCATCTTTTTTCACCAACTTAATTAGGGGGTTCTCATATAACAAGCGTATATTAATTATTGCATTATCAACTTTATACTTGCAATGTGAATTAATGGATCAAGTTGAACTTACGGATCGCCATCGCGGTGAATAAGAAAAAACGCTCATACGATGCAGCGTCGAAGTGTTTCTACTTCATTTTTGCACTCCAAGGCATATCAACTTCACCGAAGCCTTCTGCACCTTTAATCTGTTTCTGTTTTGCAAGCCCGACTTCATTGGCATAGTAATCCAGCATACCAAAAACAGTAAACCGATGAAACGCGGCATCGAATGACGGTTCATTACGCGCATCAGGTCTTATCGGTCTAAGAACGACTGATGCACTACCTGTTCCATATCCATGCTCGTTTACGGGTACATTAAACTTTATGCACTCATTAAACCCATCTGCTACCGTAATTACAGTAACTATACCCATCCTCTTTGATGGAAAACGTGGATCAATTGACGTATTAATGGTTACGATCCACTCACCTCTATTATCTGTTAAACCATTTGCTGCGATGTGACCATTTCGATCAATGATAATTAGACGGGCATTATGTATAGGCTTAAATGATTCATCACTAAAAGGTTTCTCCTTCGTTCCATATCCATCCAACACAGTAGAAACTTTGAAATTCATGGTTGCTTCAATCGTATCTATTGCCGTACTTGCTTGAACGCAATCAATTGAAGATACCAATAAAACAAGAGCAACCGCGATACATCTAATAAACCGAATAATCAATTTCATCACCCTCTGTCTTCAGTAGCTGAAACAGTACCGCTTCATTTGGATTATCAAGCTTCATATCAACTTTGTTCACCGTCAACGCTTGTACGCCATTTCTTTGGGGTCTAGCAACAATCACAACTTGATTACCACTTGTCAGCACATTTTCAATATTCGCTTGCATAACAACTACCATGATTTGACCGATAAATCTTTCCCTCTCCGCATCTTGAGGTTGAGCCTGAACATTCATCAACTCTTCGCTCAAACCAAGATTATGGACGAAATCATAATAATTAGATAGGGCGGCTGTCGGTGTAGTAAACAAACGATGTTGAGCGTAATGCAAACGGTGCGGTATATATGACCATCGACCCGAAGCACTACTATGCCAGTAAGATTTATAAACCGGACGCTCCCAATCGGGTTTATCAAGCAGCACTTTATACGGAAGCTTATTGCCGCTTCTGAGTATTTCTTGTGGCGGTTTTAGCTCTGACGGAAACGCTCGTTGACCAAAAGGTGGCTCAGCGATATCCTTTGGCAAATCCGGCTCTAATCGTTTAAGCCGTTCCGTTAACTTATTTGCATCTTGCGATTGGTCTGGATGTGCAAGAGTAACATCCGGTTGCAGAAACAGGGATATTGAAAGCAATAAAAGCAGCAGTCGTGACATTGAAATCTCCTTCCTAATTTTGGATACTTTTATTTTCCCTTTTATCCTGAGAAATAAACAAAAAGACGCTTTTCAGCGTCTATTGAAAACTATGTTTTATCAAATTTGTTACAAAATATCAATTGCAGTAATTCCAAATGCTATATCACGACCTGTATGTACTTGAAACTTAACTCTCTCGTAACTCAGCTTTCCATTATTGCTAAATGTTACTTTATAGATGATTTCTACGAACCTTTCATCTTTCAATGCTGTCGAGTCATACTTGTACTCGTATACATTGTCTAGGTGTCTTGACGTTGGATTAGCATTAGTGCTGCTAATAAATCCATTACGATCGCCATTAAGCATGACCGCTTTTATATAACCATCAACTTGTTTCTTTGCTATTTCAACTGGATCATTGGCGCTCTTATAAAAGCCATAAAACATAAAGACTAGACAAACAGCTACGATTCCGAGTGCAATTTTTACTACATTTTTTGCAATTTTAATACGCTGCGTTTTCTGAATCTCCATATGCTTCCTCCTTAAAAATTACATTTTAATTATTTAATTCTGGTTTACCCCTTACATCAATTACATTCCACTCTTCATTATCAGCGCGCTCTAACCATTAAAGCTTATATTTTAAACTTTGATTTATCATATTGTGCCTGAGATAACGTATGAGTGCCAACAAATTGTAGAGCTAAATCTTTACCATCGCGCTTACATGCTTCACATCTGCCTACGACACTGACTTTTGATTGCTCAATACTTATATGTCCAAATGCACATTGATATTTAAACACCAGAAGATCAGGATTTCTTTGAGCATTTTTATTTAATTGATTGATTCATTTTTGTTTCCAGCTACTTTTCTTTTTCCTCATTTCCTCGCCTGCCCGTTTATAATTAAAAATACCTTTTATAAAAAATTACTTTTACTTTAATTTATAACATTGAATCTACGCTTACTTTATAACTCTTGGAAGCAGAAATATCATCAGCCGTCATTGCCTTGAATGTTTTTGTATCTCCTGCGCCAATATTGTTGACTACGCCTTGTGCTGTCGCAATCAATTTTTTATTTTCATCATAAAAACTAACCATAATTGTAAATGTGTGCGCTTGTGTATCGCCATTTGTTGCTTCACCAGTAATATCATAAATTCCAAGACTGTTCTTCTGCATCATAACGTTGCCAAATGTGATTTTCTTTTCGGCTGAAATAGTTGGTACAATTGCTTGAGTCACAACGTTTGTACTTGTACTTGAAAGCGGCGACAAGCCTGACAGACCACCAAAGTTTAATGACTTTCCTTTTAAGGCTACAGCTATGGCAAAACCAATAATTAAGATAATGAAATTGAATTTTATGAATCCGCGTGATAAATTCCTGAGTGCCATATTTGTTTCTTTGTCTACCGCCCAACTTATCAGAAAAACGATGTTTAACACTGGAATGCAGAGAAGAATGAAAACACCAACCCAATCGTTAACCGTTAGATGCACTTTGTTTTTAAACAAGCTGCTATCTCCCCTTCCCTAAACTAAACAGCGTCTTCTAGCCAACTTTCTTCTATCATGTCCCTGCGAATCTTTTTATCGTTTATGACCATTTCCTTCATTGTGTTTAGAAGAACTCCAATGTGAGCGTTAATAGCAAATTCTTCATCCATTGGTATAGTCGAAATCGTTGTTCCATCTGTTAATTTAGCATGAAACTTCAATTTACGTTTCACCGTAACACCGTCCAGTACTAAAGATTAACTTCAAATAAATGAAATTATGAATATTTACGTATTCTTCTATAGTCGGTAAAATCCGCGCTACCTGCATGTCGTTTGGGAACAGCTCATTTCTACCGTCTTTATTTCTCCCCATAATGACAGGCGCATTGGATGTAATATTAAAGCGTGAATCTTGTAATCTTGTCTAAAACCCTGCATCCTCCAAGCCTATAAATCTTGACAAATGGATCAAGAGGATAATTATTTGTTAGTCATGTATTCTCTCCTTACCGCCTTTTGTTTCTTTTAGATGTTCAAACGTCTTTATTCGTTTTTTTATTTGAACATATATCTGATTACATCAGCAAACCTTATGTGTCTTGTTGCTGTAAATTCAAACCGTACAACTGCTTCATTACCCGAATATCTACCTCTATTTTCTCTAACACTCACATCCAAATTGGTAACAGCTATATTCTTGAAATTTAAACTTTCAACATTGATATTCGTTTCTTTTGAGCCTCTGTCTGGAATGCTATCGTGTTCTTCTGCCTTAGCCTGATAATTTAGAGTATCTTTTCTCCCCACAGAGATAGATATTTTATCGCCTCTCTTTAATTCCATGCCATTAACATAACCAATAAATCCCCAACTGTTTCCAACATGTTCATTGGATACAATCTCCACTTTCCTTAAAGAGATATCCATAATTATTGGGTCATCTGTAGAAAGGCTGGCTTCATCACTCGCCTTAGAATACCCTCCGCTAAGTACTAAAAAGAACAATGCAAGTATAATAAATATCACTGCAATAATTCCCCTATTTCTCTTTATATACTCAAGTTGCATTAATCACCTTCCTACTCCGAATGTTCAATATATATTACAACAAGATAATGAAAAGGAATTTCTACTCTTCAACAATAAAATCAATAAGACTGCCATTTACTACTTTTATGGTATCTGTATTCACTTCAATTTCTGCATATTTCCCGTCAACATTATGTGGATTTAGAGCTATTTGGGGTACTATTACTTCTTGTACATCAACAATTACGGATAGACCTTGGTATCTCAAATCACCCGTTAGAAGTCTATTAGACACTTCAGAATTGGGAGTTGTTTTCAAAATTAGTTGGAATCCTTCGGAGCTTTCTAATTTGGAAATCAAAATACCATCTTGTTGATATACATCATCTAGGTAACTGTTTTTAAAGAGTACAGTTTTATTTTTCAAAGCGCTTTGTATTTTAACAGTAAGTTGATCTTGGAAATTTTCTTCCCAGTTCATCATCGCATTATGCTTCAATCCTAACTCATCCTGTTTTTGCTTAATTATCTCATCTTTTTTGATTTGAGATTCTGAGATACTTGGAGTGTTATCAGTACAAGCAGAAGCAAAGATAATAATTAGAACCAGCACAAAATATCTAGATAATAATTTTAAAATAAGAGTCCCTCCAATTTCCCTGAAATGAAACATGCTTATTATTCAAAAATTCGTTCACTTTCTTTCATTTTTTCCTCAAGCTTTTGGCTAACAAATTTAGAAACTTCTGACTGTAATTGATTTGCAAGAACTTTAATATGATCCGTATAGCTTCCTGCATCATATTTATTATAATAAATATAACTATTAATTAGATTTTTTCTTATGATATAAAGCTCTTCATTATCTCCTAAAAGTGTTTTCAGAAAATCATTCCAAGACTTGTGTTGGCGTGTTGAATTACATTGTTTGCAGGAAGGAACAATATTCCCCCAAGCATGTAGTCCTCCATGGTCTTTATTCATAGGAATAAGATGATCCTTATCCCATTGTTTGTCCCGAAGTCCATCTCCGCAATAACAACATTGCCCATCAAAGTAATCTAGAATCATTTCGATATGAACTCTGTCATTAAAAGGTTGAAGACCTCGATTAATATCATAGTTTCTACCCATTTTTCTAAGAAAGGCTCTCACTGCTTGACTTGCTGCCTGTGCAGGTGAAGACATTAAAACCACCCCCATTAAATAGCCATTTTATTGCGCTCTCTTTATCTTACTTAAATAATATTCTTCAGTATTTATAAAGTCTCTTTTGCAAATGTGCTTGTAACCATATCGCAAATGACCGTAACTAAACACTTTTGAACAAATTGGACAAAGTACCTTAGTTGTCTTTAACATCTAATAGATATCTCCTTTTAAAACAGTCATTTTAACGATCACTTAACCATTATCTTCACTTTAGTTCCATCTGGATAATTCTCTAACTGATTACCTACCCATGATCCAGCTCCACGATTGTCAGAAGGGGTTATGTAGGCTATATCTGCACCAGTTCCACCTTCTGCACACATTGCCATTGGGAACTCATCCCTGTCTTTATTGGGCTTTGTAGGGATATTCTTTAATGATTCCTTGCGATTCTCTTCTGCACCTTTGCGATCAATTGTACACACTGGAGTTTCACCATGCTCAATAGCAGCTTTAATATGCGCGGCAGTTTCTGGAAAACGATCTGCTGGTAGTATTATAGTATATTGAGTTGAAGTGTCTTGGTTTTGTAAAGAAGAGTCTTGAGGGAATAAGCCTATTTTATAAAAGTAAGACAAGCTTATTAATAGAAGTACGACTATTGATAAATATATTAATTTCTTTTTCATAGAACCTACCTTGAAATGGATTATTTATAATTATTTATCAACTATTTAATATTATTATTCAGTCGGTAACGTATCCGTTATATACTTTCACTTAAATCACTCCACTTCTGTAGCGCACCATGCTCTAATCTAAATAACCTGTCTAGAATAAAACTGCAATTGCTGCCCTATACCTTTACCAAGAAGTGGCACGCTCCATTTTATGTCCTGTTCTATTAATCTAGGTATTATATGTGAGCGATAATTCATTCCAGCATAAAAGTCCACATTTTTTAGTCCCAAACTGATGATTTGATCCGCTACGTTCCTAGACCATATTTTCTTTTCAGTCGACTTCATTTTGTTAAGTGTAACGTCATAAGGCTCAATTACCTCGTCCTTGTTTAACAAACCATACTTCGCCGAGAGTATAAACCAATCGTCATACCCTTGAAGCTCGATATATTTAATAGCTTTGCTAAATAAGGCTGATTTAAGATACATTTCTCTTGCCGGACAAGTATACTCTTGTTTTAATTTCGTACAACTAATCAATGCATACATATTATTGCTCCCTTTCATACCCAAGCATTATAGCTTATAGTTGCAAGAAATGTGCTTTTATTTTTAGTGATTCCACTTTTCCATTGGCATACGCAACTTGTAAGCTTTCTTTGTCAAACTTACCATTTGATTTGTGAATTAACCTATGGTGGGTTGGGCAAACGATCAATATGTTCTCCGGCTTGTTGTTTTGTGTCAAAGAAAATTCCTCAATGTGGTGCGCTTCAACAACTGATTCCCCATATTCTTTGATGCTGTTAAATCCACATATCTGACAGCTATGATTACAGCGCTCTTTTAAATCATTGATGATTCTCTTATTGTATTTTCTAATCTTAATTAAGCCTTGCTTAACGTCTATTCCGGCATTGGAATCTAATTGATTAAGATATTCGTTGAACTGTTCATCAGACATTTCAAGGAGGCTATTTTCAAATTCCCTTTCACCTGTGCGCAAACGCTCTCTTTTAAATTGCTGTATGGCGGCTTTAGGTGGGTTTGCTGTAAGATACGTTACAACTTCATGTATCGCTTGTTCACTGTCACGATACCCTTCATCAAGCGAAACTATTTCAAAACCCAAGTTCTTAATATATGAATTTGCTGCTGAACTACCCTTCCCACCACTGAAATCGGTATATCCAGTAGCTTGACGAATAATCTCTTTAATAGGATAAATTTGATCTTGCCACAGAATAGCATACTTATGGTTTTTGTTATTTATCCAACGCTCCCAATTTGGTTCGTGCCTTATAACATCATCAAATTTTTTTAATGCATTTTCTACCTGCTCAACAGTTGCATAAGGGATAGTCATGGTGTTTACTCCTTACTTTGTAAGTCTCATACAACTGATTATAATCCTTGAATTTAATTAAGGATAGCTATTTGCAATCTTCTGGTTTCTTATCAGACAAGAATCCTCTGAAATAGTTCTCCTCAACTGATGTAAGTCCGTCCATTCAAAATATTCAATCTGGCAACATAACAAAAAAGCCGCATATACGATGTGGCGGCTCAATCAAACTTCTCTTTTATTGAATTAATGATCCCAGTAAGCTCACACTAACGAAAGAAAATGAGTGTCATTTTCTGAATCATCTTTTACCGAAAACCCGAATGAGCGATAAACAAATCAGCAACAATTTTATCAGTCTTTAACACAAGCATTTGAAAGTAATTTCTAGCTTCTGCAATAACTGAATCCATTAGCATTCGTCCTATTCCCGGCGTACACTTGGTGAGACATAAAGCCGACGAACACGACCAACTTCTATGTTATCTGAATGCGGGTCTTGATTCAATCCGCAAACTCCTACAATATCGCCGTTTTTAATGGCTAGAAAGAGTGCTTCCCCGTCCAAATCGAATTTATTTGTTCCAGTTTAGTTTCATACTCGGTTACCAACGTTGTCCTGATGCTATCGTTCTGTCCAGACGATATGACATTAGTCTCTTCGGTTGATCCCATAAAATAATAAAACCGCGATCTACGCGGCATTTAATGAGTTATTGTTCTTGTCACCCGACACCATCTTTTACTTCCCAACATCAAAAAGGCTTGGCAAACCAGATAAAACGAAATAACTTTTTATTCTAATAAAAGATACATCACATACCCAGTTTTATTTGCGGGTATTAAATTCACTTTTGCATATCTCCCTCGTTTATTGTTAGGGTCATTCGGCTCTGGCTCTACCTCTAAAACCTCTACTTCCGAACCCTCATCTAAAATTATTAAACTCCCTGATTGGACTAACTGTTTAATTCCTGCATTATTTTGACTTATAGCCATAGAAACCATAGTATCGTATGCTTTCTTATTCTGAGCAAGAAAGCCCCCACTTCCCATACTCGCTGTGGATCCCACAGTTATTTCTCGACGCTTTTGATCTGATTCATTACTACATGCAATACAAGCAAAAAAAATGAAAAACAAAATGACTGAGCTTTTTAATACTTTAGATTTAAGTATGTACATAGATGTCTACCCCCTAGAACTTCTTCAAACTGATTATAAGAAAAGGTGTTATCGGCACAATCTTGATCGAGCCGAGCAACTTATAGCGTCGATACTCATATGGTATTGAATTTAGGGTAATTGCAGAGGTGCATCACAATCGCATTTTTAACATCTACAAGCTTTTCATCGTCAGTCAGCCATAACTTATAAATATCAAAATCAGCAATGTTTGTATCCTGTAGAAATTGCACCAAAAGAGCTGTTGCAGTTTTCATTCAACTTATGTGCTTCCTTTAAACTACTGCCGCGGTTCTTTTTTAATCCCTGGAGCAACCCCTGCCTTAATCCACCATGCAGTCATATCCGGGCAATCAACTCCTACTATGCACGACTTAGGCATTATTCGATTTCTATTTTCTGTATATATGCGTAACCACTTGGCATATGTCGCTGAATTATAATAATTCTTTATCGTAATCATCACTCTATTGTATAGAGCTTGGTCGTATAGACTTTCATTCTGCTTCAACCAATCATAATATACCTGAACCACTTTATTCTTAGCATCGTTGTTTTCTAGTGCGTAAATTACGGCTTTTTCAATTAATGTTGCGTTCCCATCTGGAACAAATGGATCCGCTCCGGCTGCTAATAATATTGGGATAGATTCGGTATTACTGAATGCTTGTGCAAAACCGAGAGGAGTGTTTCCATTCGTTGTAACTGCATTAACATTAGCACCTTTGTCAATAAGAGTATTTATTATGTATATGGAATTAGAACCAGGCTTTTCAATTGCGTACATTAAAGCTGTAGTGTCTGTCATGTTAACTTTATTTATATCAGCTCCCTTGGCAATAAGATCTTGAATTAAGTTTAATTGACCGTTCTTTGCTGCAAGCATTAGCTTTGTATTGCCCTCAGCATCAGTAGCATTGATGCCGTCATTGGAATTGAACTGATATGACTTTAGATGATCTCTATAGGCTTCTTGTAATTCAGTATATTTTAGAGAACCCCAAACCGAAACCACATCGGGAATCTCTGGATGTCGAATCGCTATATTATTCGATACTGCATAATAGGTATCTTTACTAGGGACAAATTCATATAAGTAATATGAAGCCCCACTTAAATTTTTCTTTTTGTCCAGATGCCAAGACTTTGACGCAAAGGCAATCAGTACTTCATCGTTTTGATAGTGGTAGACATCATAGACGATGCAATCATTACAATATTGTTTAAGATCAGATTGATACTTCTCTTGATTAGGGTCTGGTTTTTCAGCCACAGTCGTAGACTTGAACGAGTCCAGAGTTGAACATCCCTCTGCTGCAGACAAAACCAAAGTAGCAAGCAAAACTCTTCCTAAAATTGACTTTTTATTCATTAGTAGCTCCTATGATGAGGAAATTCACTATTATATAAAATTGGAAACCGACGATTTATTCTATTGAGAGTTTGTTTTTTTACAATGGTTTTCGTATTGTACCAATAAGGTAAATTCAATAAAGTAAACATATACACCTTTATTTCACGACACTACATCTGTGCCAAAAATAGCGGGGAGTTTGTTTCAGCTTATCCCATTAACGAAATGGTACCACAAATGAAGTACTGATTTATCACATTTAGACGTTTATTTTTTCAAACTGCCCGTTTGTTGAATGAAATCCATGTTTTATTTAATTCAGTTGGTATTTTTCAGGAAGCACGTTTAGACCTTCTTTAGAAAGTAGATTATGATTCAACAAGTGCTTTGAAACAAGCATCATGTATTGTTCACATAAAGTAAAGTAATCTGTATGCTTCAAGTTTCTTTCAACTAACATCCGAATTTCTTGTTCTGCCCTTTTAATAAACAGTGCAACATCATCGTGTGATTCACTGATGAAAAGACAAATGGAGTTGTTTATGTATGAAATAAGTTTATGATAGACTGAATTTCTTTCAAGTCCAGTAAATGGAATTGTTTCTCGCTTATTCAGCACTTTAATTATGTTCATAATTTCTTCCTTCATAGATTTCACTCCACCATGCTTTATTTGGCTTTCTCGATGAAATGGTCATAAAGAAGACCACTTTTGTCATGTTCAGGCTCATTTGGTTCATACCAATCCTTATGCCCCTGATCTACCTCTATCCTAGTGCATTTGCCGAAAGCGCATCCGCAAGTACCTTTATCTAGCCAAAAAAAACAATATTTCTTTGGACATTGCATCAGCCATTTTCCTTTCAATGAAATTGCTCATTTATACCAAACGGAAATTCAAGTCCCTTCATTTCCAATTAACAATAATAGAAATTAAAATAATAATCATTAGAATGATTAAAAAAACTCCCATGACTTTTGTCATTAGTAAATCTGCATTTCGGGGTTCACGTACTTTGGTTGATGTTTGAAAACCATGTTTCCACACCCAATATGGATTTACGATAGCTAACACTCCATAAGAGATTATAGCACCAAAGAAAAGTATTAAAAATATTCTCGTTTCCATAGAACACCTACCGTAACCAAGGTAATATTTTCGATTCTAATGACTATAAAATCGTGCTTTCATTTGTTTATAGATATATCAAATCATCCGCTAAATTCCCTAATAATTTTTTATCGCTAACTGGAACAACTACAATAGCATCATGATTCCTTAATATTTCAATATACTTTTTGTTGTATTCGCCAACTATGTACTCCATCCAATCTTTGGTTTGCATCCATGGTACAGTATATAGCCTTTTACCATAAGCAAAACCAATTGCCATTGATGCCCTCCATACTTCACCACTTTGAAACTCTAATGGTCTGTGAATCCTTCCATGTCTTTCATTGTTTTCATGAACCCCAGATAAATCAAACATTTCAGCAATTTCATGTAGACTATATTTACATTGGCTTTGATTAATTCCTTGTTGTATTTGTTCCGCGACTGTTCTAATACCTAAGATTTTTCTTGTTAATTTGTTTGGGTATTGTTGTCTCTGAATAAAAGGATGTTCTGAAACACCTTCACCAACGTAACAAGATATATTACGCAACAAACTGGAAGTAGCAATTTGACCATTTACATGCAATGAACTTTGATAAGCATTATCCATCAATGGCTTACCTGCCAAAATGTATGATAAAGCCCATCCGCCTGAACCTAGATTACCAACAAGACCATATACTTTACCACACTTAAAGGTAGCTGTAAGATTGGTTATGGTGTCAACCATTCGCCAATAATTGAATAAAGTGCATGTAGCTTGGCAGTTGAGATTTGTTAAATTGATCTCTAATGATGATGCTCTCATTGGATATGCTCCTGTAATCAATCTTTCAAATAAAATCATTCTTTTAATTCAAGCTTTATCCTTTTCACAAGCCTTTCTCTCGTATCTCCAAGTCTGCCTTTTGCATACGTTATATCTTCTGGCTCTAACCATCCAAACCCATCACCTTCATAACGTGGAAATACGTGCATGTGATAATGACCAAGATCATTGAACTTGCCGCCGTTCTGGATCACGCTGATTCCATCCGGCTTAAAAACCGCTTTTAGCCCCTTGGAAATTTCCGCCGCTGAAACCATTATCGCTGTTACTGTTTCTAAATCCATTTCTTCAACGTCGAGAAAATGTTTCTTTGGCAATATCAAAGTATGTCCCTCGTTCAACGGTGAAATATCCAAGATGCATGTTACAAGATCATCTTCATGGACGATGTGTACTGACTCAACACCATTCGCTAATCGGCAACCCAAGCAATTATGATTCATGATAACTCTCCCATTGTTACTTTATTACCCCAGATTTTTCTGCATGTTTCCACTAGCTGGATAGATTTTTGATGCTTCTGATCGTGTCTGGCGCAACAAAAAACGGCATCGTGTGTAGATACCGTTGTCTTTTCTAATAGTAACCTATTTTTTACCACCGTTTGCCGAACCACCTTCAGTTATAATAGTCATATCAAGAGAGCCTGGCTTTGGTGGAGGGTTCTTAGAACCATTGGATGTTTGTGGATTATTTGTCATCATCACTCACCTCCTTTTTAACCTCAATTTTTTTAAATCTAATTGTATCAATGAGATCCTTCAATTCTTCAATTTGGATCTTTTGTATTTCTTTCTTTTCAACTGATAGAAAGTATGGGATTAAGGTAAACATACCTATCGTAACTGAGATTATCAAAACAATTCCAGTAATCCTTAACAAATTGGTTTTACGTGCATTTAACCGCCTATTTCTACTTGCAGCCATGCGATATATATCATATATATAAGAATCAACATCACTTTTAATTAAATCTTCTTTCGAGGGTCCTCCGATCTTTTTGAAATATTCTTCATAGTATTCATCATAATAACCAACACGCTGCATTGTGAAAAAATGTATCTTTCTAGGAGTGGGAACGTATCCGTATCGATAGTTGTAATACGCGCTAAATAGAAAAATAACTATAACAAGAAGTGATGTCAAATATAATCCAAACATTATATAAAAAAATACTGATGATAAGGTATTATCTTTTATATCCTCGAAATTGTTGATAAAATAAACTGCTAATCCTATAAGGAGAGTTAAAATTCCAATTGGAACTTGAATCCTACCATTGATTCTTTCTTTTTGTTCAAGTTCATAGTGGTACATTTCCTTAAATCTTTCAAAATTGTACTGATGAATAAAAATCACACTTCCTGAATTTGATAGTATTTCTTATGGTAAAAATTATATCATAAGTTGGGAAGTATTGGGATTTCATTTTATTTTGAGGAAATACTCATTACAACATCCCCCGCTATTCACTCTGCTAACAACGAAAACCCTTCCATCTTTTCAGTGGATAATGCTGTACCTAAAGATAACTATTACCACCTAAAGTGACTCCCCAAAATCCTGCGTCATGCCTCGACTCTGTAATTAAACTCAGCTGGATCAAGCTGAATACCATGTTTTTGTAATGCTGCTTCAACTTTACCAATCGACAGCATCTCCAGCTTCATTGATCCAAACAGCTCGTCAATAACCTTCTGCATCAGCTCATTTTGTGCAGCTGACCTAAACTCAAATATCAGAACATTCCTAACTTCATAAATATTCGATAGCGCTACTTTAGCCGTAGCTGTTTGAGTATCGAAGTCTTCTCGCCCCTGCACCCGATCTGCATCCGAGCGGAACACGTAGATAGCAAACTCTCCGCCATTAGCTTTATACAAAGCAGGAACAACGCCATTTAACGTATAGAAACTCTGTGAATTGTCCCAAGCTTCTAAGGTTGATCCTGCTTGCACAAAAGCTTCTTGGACATCAGTCATTGTTAGCACTTTGTTTGAAGGCTCTAATGCTAGCTCGTGTTTGTGACCTTTCCGCATATCTTGGTTTACAGATAATGCAAAGATCGCGAAAAAGAGCAACAACGCAATGTATTTCTTCATGGTTTTCCTCTTTTCATTTTGACATTTGAAACTGCTGAAATTATCAATAATTACTATAATCTCATCTCATGGACTTTACCTAAAAAAACGAAATCAGCTATTTCTACCGCTTTCTCTGGATCAGATTCAAAAGCAGTAGCTAAAAGCATATTTGTCGTTTGGTAAAATGAAAATCAATGCTAAACAAATCAATACGGCAACAACTAATAATCACTTTTTTAAGTTATTTCCCCTTTACAGGCGATTCCACATCTGCGGCTTCACCTTTATACCCAATCCCGTACAAGTCCCCTGTTTCTGCATCGTAAAGGTTAAAAACAATAGGATTTTTAGATGTACCTCGCTTCATCGGAACGTCACCGAACGTCTTTGATACAACTACAAATACCTGTCTATCTGGATGTATGAAGCCTGCTTGTCCAAGTTCGTCAGGGTAAACTCTGCGCACGTCTTTATGAAGAACCTTGGCTCTAACAATCGGAATTGAATCAACTTGTGTATGAACATTTTTACTTGAACAAACAAACTCATCCACATCCATTGTTTTCTTATTCGTATTGGCAGGTATGGTGTATTCATAGTTCACCGGCATCGAAGGAAAAGGGGGAATATCATCGAACTTATAGTCAAAGTATTTTTGAAAGTCAGTGGGTATTTGTTTTTGACGGTTAATGCAGTCATGCAATTCTTTTGCCGCTAACATTTTCCCGTTTGCTTTTCCCTTGTTCCAATCCTGATGCGCCGCTATCGCAAAGATAGCGAAGAAGAGCAGCAACGGTATATATTTCTTCATTCTTTAGCCTCCGGCATTTAATTATTATCATTGACGTTTGAAGTAGATACTTTGTTGCTGAGATAACGCCGATGATGATCTATCGGTTGCGAAAACTCCAGTGTCGATGAAAGTCTTACGCAGCATGGATTATAGGCTTAATAGTTCGTAAAAAGCAGATTTGTCATCGTTAAACATAACAAATCTGTGTCTAATGTAATGATTAACACCTTCTTAGAACGTATATGCTTTTGCCCTCAAAATTGCTCCGCAATTTATCGTGTTCCAAGAAAGCTAACGCTTTCTTGGGAAAAAGAACTCGAACACTTATCTTTTAAACTCTCCATATTATCCATATAAATAAGTAAGGAGTGGAGAGTTTATTTATTTTAGTTTGACAATAGTGGAATGTTTTATAAATATTAATCCTGCAATAACCAACTCCTGTATTCGAATATTATTTAAGTATCTGAAAAAATGCGCAGTTTCTTCTATTCCTGCCTTTGTTCGTATGTAACTTTTCTTGTATGTGCCGATTTCCAGATTTGTTATGACTTTAATCAATTTATCAACATTCTTATTTTCACTGTTTTCTTCCCTCTTTTTGCTGCCTGTGACCAGCGTAACATTTTGTTTACGGTGAATATTTGTTAATAGCTTTTCTAAAGCATTTATTATGTCCTCATCATTAATAACAACAAAGAAGTCACCTTGCGGTAATGGGTTACGCTGTACTCGTTTTAGGCATTGATATATCTCACTTAGAACATAACTTTCGCGAATTGCTTCAAATTCATCATTTCTGAATGAGTAGCTTGTCCGTCGTATCATCTCAGTATTTTGATACCCAAGTTCTTCTTTAGAATATTGCATCCAATGCAGAATATGATGCTCCATTCTAATGTTAGGAGTGCCGATAACCCAACATTTGCTGAATAGTCTGTAATCATTTTTCCCAACGAGATTACCAAAGTGGTCAATGCATATTTCTTCGCCGGAATATCTTTTAGATACCTCAGCACTTAAATCCATACCCCTCAAAATTTTCGCTATATCTTCTTCATAATCCATATGGACAACAATTAACGTCTTATCTGTTTCTGTAATGTGATGCTCCTTGATATGTGAGCTAATCTCATTAAGGTAATCAACTTTATATATTTTGATATTACTGGCGCTTGAATTGAACTTTAACCATGTTAAAGTCGAACCAATGTGACTAACTATTTTTGTTTGTCTGTCGAGCTTGATATTGGCGGCTACTCTGTATAAATGGTCAATTTCTCCATTTGCATCTAGGATTATATTGTTCTTTAACCCCCACAATTTGTACTTTCTGTCGTATCCACTAATTGCTCCATTGTTATAAATGCTTCTGGCACTTGATAAGACCTCAAGAGTTTTTATAAACTTCCTTACCATTTGCATTTCTTGCAATGAAAAACAGTGCTTGTTAGATTCAACAGCTTGTGTGAAAGCTTGCAGCAATCCGGCATTTACCTTAGGCTTACAAATTACACAGCGGTTGTTGTTACCCTTCGTATGTTTGAGATCAGTGATTAATTTAAACAATGGCGCAGTAATCTCTACAAGAAAGTTTAACAATGCCGTAGGTAAAATACCTTGTATCATTTTCACTGCTGCTTCATTAAACATAAAAATTGGTAAGTTCACCTTCTCGTCGATAATCAAAGTATGACGATTCTGTGAGAACAACAACCGTTGCTGCTCGTTCAAACATAAACTGATGTATCTTTCATGAGTAATGACGACAACGCGATATGTATTTAACGAATTTAGTTTACCTTCCCATTCAGAACGATTATCGCGGTGAATACCTATCACTTTGTTACCCATAATATCTTGAGCACCAAGAACCTTTGCCGTCTCTTCTACATCTTTTTTGAATCGTTTAACAATCAAAAAATTCCGGCGATTGTTATTTAATAAATCAAAAAGGTGACTTTTTATTATTCGGTTAGAAATGATTGATTTACCAATACTTGGTTCAAGGCTTAGGACACTAAATTTATTCTCACCTGTTTCGTAATACAATATTTTCCGTTCTAAGTGATCTACTTTGACAGCGTACTTTTGACCGTATGTTTGTTCGAATGGATCGGCTTTCACAAATGAATCGTCTCGATTTTCGCTCACTTAAACACCGCCCCAACATATGTCTAAAGCTATTTTGATTGGATAGCATTAGAATTAAACGTGGTAAATGATGGTATAGTGTTTTAACTTCTTAGTTTGCCCTACCTAGTGAAAGATAATGCTGTTTCTATATAAATAGTTGATACATGCGCTAATAAGCTAAGCTTAAAATACATTAAAAGACAACAAAAAAGCCTTCCGCTGGAACGCTTGGTTTAATACATATTTACCTTTCGCTAGGTATTCAAAAATTGATTAGACTTAAGGACATAAGTCCTCAAATCCTAACAATGACTAATAGAATTTCCGCAAATTGTTCTTGTAATGTTTTGTTTAGACTTTATTCTAATATGTTAATCCGATATATAATTTCAAATTCGTTGCGCCTCACCGTATCTTCAACTGCCTCGAATAGTCCAAACAACTCCTTTAGCAAATTGACATTTCCCTCTTCCTCGACCGCAAAAGAGAATAGATATCTTCGTTACATACTAAGCAGTCTGCCCTGCCACTATGTTCTTAAACTTGCCATCACCAGGACTTCCTATTATGTGCAACCTAGTGAAAGATAATACTGTTACCTTAATTTGGATGAGTAAAACCTTAACTCGGTTGTACAAAATAACCCCATAAAATTAATCGTATAAAGAAATCCTGTTTACAAGGCTTTCAGAGTTTGTAAATTCTATCTGAGATGGGAGACGTAAGGATGACTATTATTTTTCTAATTTAAGTAATTCAGAAACTTCAACATCTAACGCAATACAAATTATCTCAAGTGTATCAAGATAGACTCTGCTCCCTCTTTCAGAACATAAATCACTAATTGTGTTGGATCGTAGTCCAGTTTGCCTTGCTAATTCTCTTTGGGAGATATTCTTTTGTTCAAGTATCTCTTTAAGCTTTATTCGTATTGGCATTTTTAATGTCCTCCACCACTGTTAGTAACTCGAATGTAGCATCAACAAATGTATGATGCAATAAAAAAAGAGTTGTTTGCATCGTTAAAGCGATATAAAATTACAGTGCATCGCCATAGCGTTGCAAAGTATGACTAAAGTAGACAGATCAAGGGAAGGAGTGCATGAATTATTACTCAGAGTAAAGAAACATTAACAGTTGATGACATTAGGAGATATCTTAGAATAGGTCGAAGACAAGCTTACGAATTAGTAAATCAGGATGAACTCAAGTTCGCCGTAAAGCGCATAGGTAGATCAATACGAGTTGATAAAGAAGGATTCCTATTGTGGGTGAAAACGAAAAATTAGTGAATTAGAAATTGCCATTCGAGTTGCAGCCCCACAAACCTATACCGGAATAATAAACACTAAAGCATAATAGGAGGAATCAACATGACAGTTAAAAAAGACCCTAATGCTAAGAAGAATCCATACTATTACGTCTTTGAAGTAAGAGATAACCAAGGCAAACGAGTGACGTTTAAAAAGCGAGGATTTAGACTTAAGGGAGATGCAGAAGCGGCAGAAGTGGCTGCAAAAAATGAAGTTAATAAAGGAAATACAAGCAAGCCCACTAACTTGACTTTAGGAGCATACCTTTATGAATGGTTAAGTAACAGACGTGATCTAAGAGAAGTTACAAAAAAGGGTTACTCAACGCTAATTGAAAAGCATATTATACCTGAAATTGGACAAGTCAAAATCTTAAATATAACCGCAATGACAATCGAAAGTCTGTTAAGTGCAATTGAAGAAAAGGGATTATCCGAAAGCTTCAATAAGAATGTTTTTAAGGTTATTCATAAGGCGCTGTCAGATGCTGAGCGAAAGCAATTGCTTCCTCGTAATCCAGCAGCACTTGTATCAAAGCCTAAGGTTTCAAGAAAAGAAATGGCTCACTGGAGCCCCGACGAAGCCAGAGACTTCTTAGCCGCCATAACCAATCATAGACTAGCAATTATCTTTGTGCTTGCTCTGCATTGCGGAATGAGACAAGGCGAGATACTTGGGCTTAGAATGTCTGACATTGATCTTCCAAACAAGAAGATATACATTCGCAATATTTTAAACTTCAAAAGGGTGATTCAAAGTGGAACTAAAACAGCTGCTGGAACACGTTCTATTTCAATTTCACCACTTGTAGTTGAGGCAATCTGTAATCGGCTTCGTATCATAGAAGATGAGAAGCGAAATTCTGGTGATAAGTATATTGATGAAGGATTTCTCATCTGCACAAAGTATGGACGACCACTCCCTAAACATGATTGTCATAAACTTTGGAATCGTTTACTCCTTAAGACTGGAATGAGAAAAATTCGTTTCCACGATTTAAGACATACCTGCGCTTCACTTTTGCTTACATTAGGTGTACACCCAAAGATAGTTCAAGAAAGGCTCGGGCACACTTCGTATAAAATCACCATGGATTTGTACTCGCACTTAATGCCAAATATGCAATCCGATGCCTCTAACGCTTTAGAAAACCTCTTGAAATAACCTCTATTTCCCCTTCATTACCTATAATTACCGACCAAAAACCGACCAAAACACGGTTTTTCGGTGTTCTGCCCCTTCAAATCTTCAACAAACCCTTATGTATTAAGCATTTCATCCCAAACAAAAAAAAAGGAACCCAGCCAACGGGGCCGGGTTCTAAAAGTTTATATTAAAAAGGGGGTCTTGTTTATTATATTACCAAGTGAACATTATGGAACCATAACGGGAATATTTCATTTCTGTTACAAAAAAGAAAACGCTTTATTTTCTACACTATTATCTTCATTCTTGTCCTCTTGACCTCCCCTCAGCTCACTTTCAAATTCCTCCCACAAATTCAGTTGCACCTTTCACCCATGTGGCATATACTAAGAATAAATTAATTAGAATTATTCTAAATAAGGAGGAACCCTATGAGCGTCGAGTATGACTATCATCATCTCCACCATGTGAAAGAACAAAGTAAGTCAAGAAGAACCCTGTGGGTCACCCTCATCCTAACTGCTTTTTTTACGATTGTTGAAATTGTCGGTGGGGTGCTCTCAAATTCACTTGCTCTTTTATCCGATTCTGCCCATATGATTTCAGATGTCTTTGCGCTTGGTCTGAGCATGGTTGCCTTGCAGCTTGCTACGCGCCAGCCTAATGCCCGCTTCACCTTTGGATTCCTGCGCTTTGAGATTGTCGCTTCATTTCTGAACGGTTTAGCCCTTTGTATCATCGCGTTGGGCATTTTTATTGAAGGTATTCAACGTGTCATACACCCTCAACCGATACAATTGGGGCTCATGCTGGGCATTGCTTCGATAGGATTCGTTGTTAATCTCGTGCTAACGTTAGTTCTCCATAACAGCGTCAAGGAGGAAGACAATCTCAATGTGCAAAGCGCGCTCTGGCACTTTTTTGGCGATTTGCTCAGCTCGGTAGGTGTCATCCTTTCATCGATTGTCATTTACTATTCAGGTCTTCTCTGGTTCGATCCGCTGATTTCGATGGTGATTGGGGGCATTATTTTTACAGGTGGCAGCAAAATCATTCGAGAATCCTTCATGATCCTGATGGAATCCGTCCCCGAAAAATATAATCTAGACGAAATCCGCGATGTGATCGCGAAGGTAGAAGGTGTGGAAGATGTGCATGAGATGCATCTCTGGGCGGTTTCAACCGACCACTACTCACTGACCGCGCATGTGTTTATAAGCCCCAACATTCAGCCCTTCTGTGTGATTCTCGCGATCAATGAGACGTTGAAAACCAGGTACGGGATCGAGCATGCCACGATTCAAATCGAGCACGCGGGCATTAATCCACATGGCGAATATGGGAAGGACTTTCTGCGACAGCAAAAGCAACTAAAACAACAAAGCCATACAGGCGCCTGAGACCTGGCTAACCACTTCCAGCTTTCAAGTGCTGATGCAGCTCCCATATCTCTCCCCTTTCCCAAAAACTAAATAAAAACGGTTGATCACTTTTCCCCAAGTGATCAACCGTTTTTATTCATTCTGCGTCGATTTCCGCACAACCATTTCCATATCAATTAGCAGCTCGTGCCCTTGCGTCTGAGCCAGATAGGAGTCAAGCAGCTTCTCGCTCTCCTCATCCAGCGCCTCCCCCATCTGCCGCATCAAGAAAGCCGCGACTAAACTCGTTTGCAGCTCGACTGGCATCTCGAAGCTCGTAATGGAAGGAAAGCTCGCTTTCGCAAAATGCTCATTATCCATACCAATAAGCTGCACATCCTCAGGAACGCGAATACCGCGCTCATGACACTCGGCAATCAATTCCAACGCTAGCGCATCATTGAACGTGTAAATACCTATCGGTCGAAGCTCACCGCTCATGCGTAACGCCTCATCAAATGTGCCAGCCACGCCCAGCTCTCCAGCATCCAAAAGCGCATGCACTATTGTCTCCGCTTTATCGCCTAGTCCCGCTAGAAAACCTTCGATCCGCTGCTCATTCGCGCCCATCCCTTTACGTCTTCCCGCATAGAAAACTGCTTGGCAGCCGTGTGTCAGAAAGTATTGCACAGCTTCACTCGAAGCCTTTGCAAAATCCAAATTCACCGCCAGCTTCGCAATCTCACTCGGCCATCCCCAGCCATTAAAGATAACAAGCGGTGTCCCCTCACCTACCAACTGCTGGGTAGAGTGTATACTCATTGCCAAGCCATGTGACACCAATCCGTCCACCCGTCGTTGCAATAAGTGCTCAATATGCCGAATTTCAACCTCAGGATCCATACCTGCCGCTGAAAATACCGATAAATGATAACCATAGCTATGAAACTTCTGTTCCAGCTTCTCGGCAAATCTGCCATAATACCCGCCAAAATGCGGGAGAATCAGTCCCAACTCATTCGACCGACGTCGACTTAAATTCGTCGCCATGACGTTGCGGCGATACCCCAGCCGCACAACCGCTTCATCCACTTTACGAATGGTTTCCGGTGACATCGGTACCTTTCTACGGTTAATCACATTCGACACCGTCGCAATGGACACACCTGCCTCAGAGGCAACATCGACAATGGTAGCTTGTTTGTTTTTTTTCATCCCATGCCCTCATTCTTGAAATGCTTAAACTAATTGTAGCTAGAAGCCTGTTACTCGTCAAATTCCTACCTTCTTGATGCCCACCCAACCGAACTCGAAAAAAAACACCACTAGCAGAGCACTCTGCTAATGGTGTCCTTATCCCTTACTCGTCATGATGCCCAATCAACGAAATGATCTGCTTCTTCAGCTTCACGAAAGCTTCTGAATCCTTCACATCCTCCACCTGCCGCAGCCCGCGCGGTATGACAATCTCACTGCGGATCGTGCCTGGATGCGCCTGCATCACATACACCCTTTGTGAAAGGAAGATCGCCTCCTCAATGTCATGGGTAATGAAGACAACTGTTGTTTTCTCTTTCTCCCAAATTCGCAGCAGCAATTCCTGCATGGAATTTTTCGTTTGTGGATCAAGAGCGCCGAACGGTTCATCCATGAGCAGCACATCCGGATTATTCGCTAAAGCACGAGCGATCGCAACCCGCTGCTTCATCCCGCCCGAAAGCTCCTTCGGCAGTGATTTAGCAAATTTTTGCAAACCGACAAGCTCCATGAAATGATCGGATATCGCTCTCTTTTCGAACAGAGGAACTCCCTTCAGCGTCAAGCCGAATTCGATATTCTCTCGTACGGATAACCATGGGAACAACGTATAACTCTGGAAGACCATGCCTCTATCCGCACCAGGACCGTCAATCTCATGACCGTTGATACTTAAATCTCCCATTGTCAGGGGCTCTAAACCCGCAATGATGCGTAATAACGAAGACTTCCCGCAGCCCGAAGGGCCGACAAAGCTGACGAACTCATGCGCATCTACATGAAAGGATACACGATCCAAAGCAACGAATTGTGATTTCTTCGTACTGTACACCTTTGTCACATCGACAGCATCGATTTTACGCACACCTGAACTTTTCCCATCAGAAGGTACGTTATATGCCAAGTTCAATGCTTCCATACCTAACGCCCTCCTTCCAGCCATGGGAAAAATCGCTTATGACAATAGGCAAATGTACGATCTGTCAGCAAACCCAACAAACCAATCGCAATAATCCCTACAAAAATCTGATCTGTATTGAGGAATCGCTGCGCCTTCATAATGGAAAATCCAAGGCCACTGCTTGCCGCAACTAATTCCGCTACAACCAGATACGTCCATGCCCACCCAATGATTAAGCGCAGTGTGTTCATCAAATCAGGCAGCAGTGCGGGAATCAGCACCTTTTCTATCACTTGCCACCGTTTTGCACCAAGCGTATAAGAGGTTTGCAATAGATCATTGGATACCGACCGTGTATTGTCTGCAACCATCAGCATCAGCTGGAAGAAACAACCCAAGAAGATTACGAGAACCTTTGCCCATTCGCCAATCCCCGCCCAAACCATGATTAAAGGAATGAACGCTGTCGCAGGCATATATCTAATAAATTCTGTAGGAGGTACAAGCAACGCCTCTGCAAAACGATACGTCCCCGCCAAAATCCCAAGTGGAATCCCGATTAAGCAAGCGAGCAAGAATCCGCCTCCGACCCGGAAAATACTAATCCAAACATTATGCCAGAACACGGGGTTCTGGAGTTGAATCCCAAACTGCCGCAGCACTTGATCTGGTGTTGGGAGGAAGGTGCGATTTACGAACTCGCCGTAACTCATCACGCTCCAGAACAACAACACGATCGCAACGATAAGCACTACACCAGACATGTAGGATTTGCGGCTTATTTCGCCTCGTATGGCAAATAACGATGACTTGCGTCTTTTTTTCATCAGCGTTTCCATCTGCAGACCTCCTGTTCAGCCTTTATTTCTTGCGTTCCTTCATGACTTCCTCCACAAAGTGGCCATCCAGGAAGGTTTCTGCTTTCGGTATGGTGGTCAGCATATCCAGGCCTTTTAAGAATTCGGCTGTTTTCCCAGAAGTAAAGGCAAGTGATTCGTAGGAATCCGCTTTTGCAAAAGCTTTGATATTATCCTCAAGTTGGAAAATTTTCACGCTGTCCACGCCAGCCTTGTATTCATCTACCGGCGTCTCAGCCGCTTTGGCCATAATTTTCAAGGATTCCTCTGGGTTCGCTTTCCAGTAGTCCAGCGCATCGAACCAGGCGTTAATGATCTTTTTCACGTCGTCAGGGCGATTCTTCGTAATTTCTTCCTTAAATACGAGCAAATCTGGAATCAATCCCGGAGTATCCTTGGATGAGAATAATAGCTTTCCTTTTCCCTCTTGAATCGCCTTGCTTAGGAAAGGTTCCCATAGTACCGCAGCATCCAGGTTACCTGAGATGAACGCCGGCCCAGCATCATTCACCGTCATATTTGTATAGGAGACGTCTTTTTCTGCTAACCCAGCTTTTTCAAGAGCTGTCAGCATGAGAAGATGATCGACAGTTCCAAGCTCTGTTGCTACTTTCTTGCCTTTCAAATCATTCAGGGAATTGATACTTGGCTTCACGACAACGCCGTCGCCGCCATTGGAATTATCATTGACCAGCACGGCTTTGAGCTTAATGCCTTTACTTGCCGGAGCCAGCGTATCACTTAGTGTTTGACTGTTTGCATCCACTTTACCTGAAGCTAGTGCGGATAAGGAGTCACTGTACACTGGGAACCAGACTAGATCCACGTTCACACCATTTTTCTCAAAAAATCCCTTTTCCTTCACAAGGTACCATACGAACCAACCCGGCCATGGGCTTAACGCCAATTTGATCGGCTCATTGCTGTCTCCAGCTTTTGTACTTGCTTCTTTGCTTCCACAACCACTAATTACTGTAAAAGTTAATAATAGCGACAACATCAGAAATATTGTTTTTTGTCTCATTCCCCGAACTCCCTCTCTGTTTAAAATGATTAGGAAAAAGCCCGGAATGATATCATATCCTGATATCCTCCCGGGCTTTTATCCCTCCGTGTGCACGATGAAGCTCATCGTGTGTCTTCTCTTGGACCTGACCAACAACCAACACTTCTGTTGCGGAACCCTAGAAAACAAGTTTGCTATGCAGTTGTTTCTTCGTTGTCTTACTTTTGTCTATATCATACTTAGATTGTTCATTCATGTCAATATATATAACACAAATAAATAATTGGTTGTCAAAATGAGTAAATACGTAATATTATATAACATATAAAACAACTAAACGGAGGTGTCGCGATGTATTCGATTCATTTCCACATTCACATGTTAGATAATAAGCACAAACAACCAGCCGCGGCGATTATTCCAATTGAAGTATCATCACCACTCTATGCGGATCTCCATACTTTCAATTCATCAAGCCAGCACCCTCACTTGATTCCCCCAATTTATGAGCATGATGCATCTGAACCAACTCACTGCCCCGCATCTCACTAACCTCTACGATTGATGAAGACGACCTGAGACTCTGACTCAGGTCATTTTGTTGTTCCGAGACTTGAATCTCGGCGGGGATATCCGCGCCACCTTACTTTCTAGGCGCATTCAACCGAAATAAGCACGCCAAACGTTCTTATTCCCTCTCAAAGCGGCATCCCACGCCGAATAAGACCTCCGCGAGTTCTTATCCGCCGCTTATCGGTACTTTCTGCTCGCCGCGCCACCGGCTATTCGCCACCTCCCAAAAAAAAATAGCCCAGCACCCCAAAGGGTGCCAGGCTTATCTAATTGTCAGCGTTTCTCTTACACGCCTAACCATTTCTTAAACAGGTGCTTCGTCGTGTCCGCATTCAATGCCGCAATGGACGTCGTAAGCGGAATACCCTTCGGACAGGAGCGTACGCAGTTCTGTGAGTTCCCACAGCCTTCGATACCGCCATCTGTCATCAGCGTATCCAAACGCTCGTCTTTGTTCATTTCACCCGTCGGGTGAGCATTGAACAGACGAACTTGGGAAAGCGCGGAAGGCCCGATAAACGAGTTCTTGTCATTCACATTCGGACAAGCTTCCAAACACACGCCGCATGTCATACATTTGGACAACTCATAGGCCCATTGACGCTTCGACTCAGCCATACGCGGTCCAGGACCAAGATCGTATGTTCCGTCGATAGGAACCCATGCTTTAACCTTCTTCAATGCGTTGAACATACGTCCACGATCGATTACAAGGTCACGCATAACTGGGAATGTGCTCATTGGAGCTACACGAATAGGCTGTTCCAGCTTATCCACAAGCGCGGAACAAGCTTGACGCGGCTTCCCGTTGATCACCATGGAGCAGGCGCCACATACTTCTTCCAGACAGTTGGATTCCCAACATACCGGTGTCGTTTTGTCGCCTTTAGCATTCTTCGGATTACGTTGAACTTCCATCAAACCGCTGATTACGTTCATGTTCGCGCGGTAAGGAATTTCAAACTCCTCTGTATACGGTTTAGAATCAGGACTCTCTTGACGAGTCACGATAAACTTCACGGTTTTTTGTGCGCTTAGTGTCTCCGCCATGATCAGGATCCCTCCTTTTTCTTCTCCGTGGAGTAGTCACGTTTACGAGGTTTAATCAACGATACATCAATCTCGTCATACGAAATCTTAGGACCATCTGGCGTCCAATCCGCGATTGTCGTTTTCATGAAGTTATCATCGTCACGTTCAGGGAATTCAGGCTTGTAGTGCGCACCACGACTCTCATCACGCATCAAGGCACCAACCGTCATCGCTTCAGCAAGCTCGAACATGTTCCAAAGCTGGCGTGTGAACGCAACCCCTTGGTTGTTCCAACGCGCAGTATCAGTAATGTTGATGTTGTTGTAACGCTCTTTCAAATCCTTGATTTTACCAATCGTTTCATTCAAACGATCGTTGTAACGCACAACGGTCATATTGGCATTCATCATGTCGCCAAGCTCTTTATGAAGTACGTACGCATTTTCCGTACCGTTATTCATTTTGAGCAAGCTCTCATAACGATCCGTATGACGCTTCTTCTCACGGTCAAATACGATGGAAGACGTATCATCCGCATGCTTGGATAAACCGCGAATGTACTCAACCGCTTTAGGACCGGAAACCATACCGTCATAGATCGCGGAAACGAGGGAGTTCGCGCCCAAACGGTTTGCACCGTGATGCTGATACTCACACTCACCTGCTGCGAATAGACCAGGAATGTTCGTCATCATGTTATAGTCAACCCACATGCCGCCCATGGAATAATGAACCGCCGGGAAAATCTTCATTGGGATTTTACGCGGGTCGTCGCCCATGAATTTCTCGTAAATTTCCATAATCCCGCCAAGCTTAATATCAAGCTCTTTCGGGTCTTTATGAGAAAGATCCAAGTAAACCATGTTCTCGCCGTTAATACCAAGCTTCTGATCAATACACACGGAGAAGATCTCACGTGTTGCAATATCACGAGGCACAAGGTTACCGTAGGCAGGGTATTTCTCTTCAAGGAAGTACCATGGCTTACCGTCTTTGTATGTCCAAATACGTCCGCCCTCACCACGAGCAGATTCGGACATCAAGCGGAGCTTGTCGTCTCCCGGAATCGCAGTCGGGTGAATTTGAATCATCTCACCATTCGCATATTTAACACCTTGTTGATAAACCGCACTTGCTGCAGTACCTGTGTTAATAACGGAATTCGTTGTTTTCCCGAAAATGATACCAGGACCACCTGTTGCCAAGATAACCGCATCAGCTGGGAACGTTTGAATTTCCATGCTGCGCAAATCTTGTGCGGCGATACCACGGCATACGCCTTCGTCATCCAGAACCGAACCAAGGAATTCCCAGTGCTCGAATTTCGTTACGAGACCTGCTGTTTCCCAACGACGTACTTGCTCATCCAATGCATACAGAAGCTGTTGACCTGTCGTAGCACCAGCAAACGCTGTACGGTGATATTTCGTACCACCGAAACGACGGAAATCAAGCAAACCTTCTGGTGTACGGTTAAACATAACGCCCATACGGTCCATCAAGTGAATGATTCCTGGAGCCGCGTCGCATAATGCTTTAACTGGAGGTTGATTCGCTAAGAAATCTCCCCCGTATACTGTATCGTCAAAGTGCTCCCATGTGGAGTCACCTTCACCCTTCGTATTCACCGCACCGTTAATGCCGCCTTGCGCACATACGGAGTGGGAACGTTTCACAGGAACTAAGGAGAACAATTGTACATGTACTCCGGCTTCTGCTGCTTTAATTGTCGCCATGAGTCCCGCAAGGCCTCCGCCGACGACGATGATTTTTGAATTAGCCACTTCTGTTCACCCTCCCTTATTTCCCCGTATGCACTTCTACTGGAACCGAAAATTGTGTATCTGTAAAAGCAGTTAATGACATGATAAACATCACTGTCATGATAACGAACAAGCCCATTGTAATGATTGTTGAAAAGCGTTGCGCACGCGGTCCAATTGTAATCCCCCAACTAACTAGGAACGACCACAAGCCATTACAGAAATGGAACGTTGCAGAAACAATCCCAATCAGATAGAACGTAAATACAACAGGATTCGTCGCAATATCATGCATCGTATTGCCGAGAGCTTCATGCGCCACGTTGCCTAAGGCAACCTGAATGCGAGTCTCGAATAGATGCCAGGCAATGAACAAGAATGTAAGTACCCCTGTCACACGTTGCAGCATAAACATCGTATTACGGAAATACCCGTAGCTTGATACGTTATTACGTGATTGGTACGCTACATAAAGTCCATAAACGGCATGGTAAAGAAGTGGAAGCCAGATCCCCACGATTTCCAATAACAATCGTAACGGCAAACCGTTCAACCAGTTAATTTGATCCAGGAAAGCTTCAGGTCCTTTGGTAGCTTCATAGTTAGTGAGCAAATGCTCAATAAGGAAGAAGCCCACTGGAATGACGCCTAGTAGCGAGTGGATCTTTCGAAAGTAATACGAATTACTCATAATGTAACCAATTCCCCCCTCAACAAAATTCAAACACAACTAACATTCGACAAGTTTTGACATAAACAAGCCACATATCATTGTACTCTCGCCGCAAACGAGCGTCAACCCATAATCATCCACGCCTATTTTGCCAATTCAATCAATGATTATACACAAAGGTTCACGAAATATAGCTAATTTGTGACATGTACATCGTACCTCTTTCATGCTTATAATGGAAGTGCCGTTTTTTTATATCTACTTATAACTATTTCACATATAGAGGGCAGGTAAACGTATGGAGCTTTTAGATGTTTTTGCCATCGTCGTCGAACAAGTCAGCCTGAATAAAGCTTCGCAATTGTTAAACATTTCACAGCCTGCGCTTTCGCGTAAAATAATGAAGTTGGAAGATGAGTTGGGTGTGGAGCTTTTTGTGCGGAAAGGAAAAAGATTGGAGTTAACCAAAGCGGGGCAAATTTGTTATGATCACGCCTTAGAGAAGCGTCATCTTGAGCGAAAATTCAAGCAAACTCTTCATAGTTATAAAGCCGCTGGCAGCCCTTCATCACTTACAATTGGAGCTTCACTAACCACTCTTCAAGCTACGCTGCCTGATCTGATCACGGATTACTTGCAGGACTATCCTCTGACCGATATCAAGCTGCTAACCGGCAAAACACATGAGATCGTCTCCTTGGTCAAAGACAATAAAGTGGATATCGGCATCGTGGCCTCGCAAATTAACGCGACAAGCCTTCACTGTGAGCCTTTATTCGATGATCATCTCTGCCTAGTGCTCCCATCGGGACATCCCTTTATCGATCGAGCGGAGATTACGATGAATGATTTGAATGAACTACCTATGATTCTCTTTTCAAAAGGTACTTGGTACCGCATTCTGATGGACGAGCTATTTAACCGGTTCACAATATTTCCTAATGTACAAATGGAGATTGATTCCTTCGAAGCGATTATTCGCCTCGTTTCCACCTGTAAAACAGCGACCTTATTACCCAAATCCTACTTACGTGAAGATTTAATTCAGAATAATGAACTAATTCTAAGACAACTCCACGAATTGGAACAAACGAAACGAACGACCTCGCTCATCTACTCAGATCACTCTGCTGATAATGCAGAATCCATGAAATTCGTCGCGCAAGCGATCAAATACTTTGCCAAACACCACATCACCTAATCCGCTACATGCGGACGAATTTATAACCGACACCCCAAACGGTCCGAATCCACTTCGGCTCTTTGGGGTTATCCTCAATCTTTTTACGCAGATTTGCGATATGTACATCAATAGCCCTATCTGTAACAAATGAATCGAAACCTCGAACCGTTTGCAATAAATCTTCGCGACTATACACGCGGCCGGGATTGTTGATGAAGCATTTCATAATTTCAAATTCCGAATAGGTCGTCTCCACAATCTCGCCATAAACGCACATGGACCGCGTGTTCTGATTCAATGTTATTTTGTCCTGCTTGTCCATGACAGTCGCAATAACTGTCGACTTGAGCACGTTCTCTGCTTGCGCTTCTTGAAGTTTCGACTGCTGCTTGGGCTGTTGATTCATCGCTTGGTACATCTGTGCCCGGCGAATAAGCGCATGAGCTCTTGCGATCAATTCATGCATACTAAATGGCTTGCACAAGAAATCATCAGCGCCCGCTCCCAAGGCATTAACTCGTTCAACGATTTTATTTTTCATCGAGACAATCATGATAGGCACACTAGAGGTTTCACGAACCTGACGACAAATGGTTAATCCATCCATATCTGGCAGCACCCAATCTAACAAAATAAGATCTGGTTGAAATTGGGCAATTGCCGCAATCCCCCCGATCCCATTCTCCTCTCGGATCACGCGAAACCCTTCTTCCTTCAAATACATTGTGACCATATTACCGATCATCGCATCATCTTCGATCATTAGTACCTTGTACATGCTGCGTCCACCTTCATTTGAAAATTCGCTTATTGCAGGACATGGAATGAGTAGAGATCAGCCGATAACTTGACTTTCAAATTCATTAATCTGGTTGTTGGTTCCGATGATAACCATAATGTCGTTTTCGTTCACGACGTCACCTGCCTGCGGCGCAATGATAACCCCAGTTTGCTTATTAATCGCCACAACACTGCAGCCGTACTTGGCCCGCGGGTCCAACTGCTGAATCGAATAACCGCACAAGCGTTTTGGTACCGAAAGCTCAACGATCGTATAGTCTTTGGAAATTTCAATATAATCCAACAAATTAGGAGTTACTAACTGGTGTGCTACACGAATCCCCATGTCTCGCTCTGGATACACGACCCGATCAACACCTAATTTCGTCAAAACCTTTCCATGCAGCTCCGATAACGCTTTGGCAACGACCTGATTAACCCCTAAGTCTTTCAACACGATCGCTGTCAAAATGCTAGATTGAATATCATCCCCAATGGCGATAACCGCGCAATCAAAATTGCGAATTCCCAGTGATTTCAACACATCTTCATCAGTCGCATCCGCGACAACCGCATGTGTCAGCTGATCGCTCATTTCGTTTACGACTTCCTCATCAAGATCAATCCCTAGCACTTCATGACCAAGTTTCATGAGCTCTTTGGAAAGGCTTGACCCAAATCGCCCAAGTCCTACTACTACGTATTGATTCTTCTTCATCTTCTAAACCCCTATCCAATCGTAATTTTCCCCTCAGGGTATCTAAATAATTCTTTTTCCTGCTTCGGCTGTAAAGCGTAGGCAAGTGTAATTGTCCCTAATCGTCCAGCAAACATCGTTATACAGATAAGCACTTTCCCAATTGTTGTTAATTCTGGCGTCAATCCCATCGATAGACCCACTGTTCCGAATGCGGATGTGACTTCAAACAATATTTTGATAAATGATGAATCTTGTATCGTGGATAAGATCATCGTAACGATAATAACCAAGAATAAAGCCATCATGGTTAACGTAATTGCTTTGAGAATACGATCTTTCGCCAAGCGGTAACGATAGATAACGATATCTTCTTTTCCACGAATCATCGTGATAATCGCACTAATCAGAATTGTAAAAGTAGTTGTCTTAATACCGCCACCGGTTGAACCTGGAGAAGCCCCGATAAACATAAGGATGATGAGCAGAAATTGGGAGGCTTGATGAAGCCCACCAATGTCCAGAGTGTTAGCCCCTGCCGTCCGGGCTGAAACAGATTGAAAAAAAGATCCTAATATTTTCGCGCCAAAATCTAAGGAACCTAGGGTTCTGATATTTGTAAATTCGAATATAAAAATACCAAGCGCACCTACTAGAAGGAGTAAACCGCTCATGCTTAGAACGACCTTCGAGTGAAGAGATAGCTTCTTCTTATTGCGAAATTCCATCAGATCGGAGATGACAATGAATCCAATCCCTCCAAGGATAATCAGCATCATCGCTACAAAATTAACGACAAAATCGCCAACATATCCGGTCAGAGAAACGAAAGGCGCATCCACGGTACCAAACAAATCAAAGCCTGCATTATTAAACATGGAGACAGCATGCCAGATGCCGTAATAGAGGCCTGTTGGAAAGCCATAGTCAAACGAAAACCGAATTGTAAAGATAATAGCAGCAACGGCTTCGATGGATAAGGAATAAATGATAACTTTGCGGATCAAACGAACAATGCCTTCCATACTGCCTTGATTGAATGCTTCCTGTAAGACGAGCCGTTCTTTTAAAGTAATTTTTTTACGAAAAGCAAAAGCAACTAATGTCGCCATCGTCATAAAGCCAAGTCCGCCAACTTGAATCAAAGACACGATTACGATCTGCCCAAACATCGTAAAAGCACTTCCCGTATCCACCACAACAAGCCCTGTTACACAGGTTGCAGAGACAGCCGTGAAAAAGGCATCAATAAAAGGAAGCGAATGTCCTGTCGCAGAAGCGAATGGCAGCGTCAAGAGACCCGCTCCTATGAAAATGATAACAGCGAAGCCAAGAACCAATATTTGAGGCGGTGTTAATTGCCATATATTCAATTTTTTATTCATGGTAGCTCATGTTGCCTCCCAGGTATGTAAGAAAATAATCGGGCTCCAAACTGTAACGATAGAGTTCCCCGTTATCATGTAGAAATTCCGCCAATAAGTAATTGATAGGTATTATATAATTGTTTCCGAATCTTTACCAGTAAATTGGCTTTCTTTTTAATCTATGATAACGTTATGAAATAGTTAAGAATCGCGAATTCAGAAGGGAACTGACTATGCTAAGGCTGAAATCCAATCGTTTTCTCCTCCTATTGGCTTGTATCGGCTTGCTCCTTTATTTTGGTATCTCGGCGTTGTACGGACTGCGTGATGAGGAAACTCAAACATCCGACATTCCCACGATTACCAAGCAGCAAGCAGCTGAAAGTGCGTCAGAATTTATTCGACAGCGCTACGAGCTCCGCAATCCGCAAACCTATGTTGTCTATCAATCGAAAAAAGAACGAAACGGTTACTTTCAAAAGGAACATTTACTAGAAGCTTATACGAAGCAATATGGGGGACGGTTTCCCATCGACTATTATCAAGTCACTGTCAAGGATTCATCAACACAACGACAGTTTGAAGTCGATGTGAATTACACGAACTCAAAGATCTTTGGCTGGCATGAAAATCTAGCCTTCTCTACCACTAGGAAGTCGCCGATTAGTCAGACCAAGGCAGATACGCTAGCGAAGCTAGAGCTGCGCCAGATGGGCTTTGATCCAGAGGACTTCAGTCCAGTAGAGCCGATAAGCGATGATTCCAACGAAGAACAAACTACGCTTCACTATGAAAAACGCACGAATCCGATCGGTGAAGCCAAGCTTCACGTTCGAGCCAATTTCGATGAAGCGAACCTCACAGGTTTTAATGTCAGCTTTCAGCTGCCCTCGTCTCACCTGGATTGGTTAACGAAACAAGATGAATCTGCTTCTCTCATGACTTGGATTTCGATGAGCTTCACCTTGCTTATGACACTCACTGCAATTGTTTTTGCTATTATATATCGGAAACATATGAAATTTAGTAGAGGCCTATTATTAACCACCATTTTCTTAGTGATTTATATCCTGAACAATGTGAATATGTATCCTGCTTTCCGAGCCATGAGCGGTGATACGAATAGTGATTTGGCCATATGGTTCACTATTGTTTTTATGAGTGTAGTTACTGTCCTTCTAGGCATATCGCTTTATCTCTCTTTGGTCGCTGGCGTTGGACTTTGGAACTCCATCGGTCAACGCAAATGGCCAGCATGGAAAGATGGCATGTTCGGTCGTGAGGTGTACGATGGCATGGGACGCGGTTATTTGCTCGCACTATTCATCCTCGGCATCCAGCAGGTATTATTTTACACAGGCGAAGTGAAATTCGATGTGTGGTCCGTCAACGATCCCTCGGATTCCGTGCTGAACATGCTCGAGCCCAAATTGTTCCCACTCATGGCATGGGTTGCGGCTATCTCCGAGGAGGCGACCTTCCGACTGCTAGGTATTATCTTGTTCAAAAAGCTGTTCCGCAATAACTTCATTGCGATCTTACTCCCTAGTGTGATCTGGGCAGCTAGCCATACGCAGTATCCGATCTACCCCGTATACACACGACTCATCGAGGTCACTATTATCGGCATCATTCTTGGTTATGTATTCCTGAAATATGGGTTCATTACCGCCATATTCGCTCATGCGTGTATGGATAGCATATTGATGGGACTGTCTCTCTTCTATATGGGGCACTTTGACGATCTTCTCGCAGGCATGGTGTACCTCCTACTACCTGGACTAGTCGGTCTTGGATTAGCTTGGTTGCATGGAAAAAGGCGAAAGCCCCCTATTCCTGGGGAGCCGCCGCCTCGCCTTGAAGTGCTTTGATAATTTCGCTCGCTAATTTTTCACCAATTCCGAGAGGCTTGAAGTCAGTGACTTCGGCCTCTTTTATTTTGCGCACGGAGCCAAAATGCTTCAGCAACGCTTTGCGGCGCTTCTCACCGACGCCCGGAATGGCGTCGAGCTGCGAAACGACCATCGATTTCGCTCGCGTTTCTCGATGGAACGTGATGGCGAATCGGTGGACTTCGTCTTGAATCCGCTGCAGCAAATAAAACTCCTGACTGTCCCTAGGCAGCGGAACAATTTCGGCAGGATCCCCGATCATCAGCTGGGCTGTTTTATGCTTGGCATCCTTCACCAGCCCGCAAATCGGAATATATAAGCCCAATTCATTCTCAAGAACGTCAATCGCAGCAGAAATCTGCCCTTTCCCACCATCGACGACAATCAAATCAGGCATCGTGAGATTGTCCTTCAACACTCGTTCATAACGACGCCGAATCACTTCTCGCATCGTTTCATAATCATCAGGTCCGACGACCGTTTTCACCTTATATTTACGGTATTCCTTGCGATCTGGCTTACCATCTACGAAAACAACCATAGCTGATACTGGATTCGTCCCTTGGATGTTCGAGTTATCGAACGCCTCAATTCGGCGAATCGTGCCGATCCCGAGCCACTCTCCGAGATTCTCGACCGCCTTCGTTGTACGACGTTCATCGCGCTCGACAAGTCGGAATTTCTCATCCAATGCATTCACTGCGTTGTCTCTGGCCATATCGACCATTTGCTTCTTCAATCCCCGTTGCGGCATATGCACCTTCACCTTGAGCCAACCCTCCAAGGCTTCGCGAATCTCCTTCTCGTCACCCTCGGTGCGCCTCACCACATCTTCCGAAGCCTCTTGCTGCGCATCTGGCCCAGGCATCGTGGGCAAGAAGATCTCCTTCGGCAATGCTGGATTATCGCTGTACACCTGTGTGACATACGTCATGAAATCGTTGTACTCATCGCCGTAGTAAGGGAAGAGCGAGACGTGCCGTTCGATTAGCTTACCTTGGCGCATGTACTGAATGTGCACAGCCATCCAGCCTTTGTCGACGGCGTAGCCGAACACATCGCGGTCAAGCGCATCGGCCGTCGTAATCTTCTGCTTCTCCATGAGCGCGTCGATGCTCATGATATGATCGCGCAGCTCCTTCGCGCGCTCGAAGTTCAGTTCTTCCGCTGCCGCCAACATCTTGGTCGTCAGCTCTTCTTTAATAACGTCGTGTCCCCCATTCAGGAAACGACTGATTTCTTGCACCATCCGCTCGTTCGTTTCCGCGGATACCTCTAAAGCGCAGGGCGCAAGACATTGACCCATGTGATAGTATAGGCATACTTTATCGGGCATGGTCTTGCACTTGCGCAGCGGATATAACCGGTCCAGCAGCTTCTTCGTCTGCTGTGCCGCGAAGGCATTCGGATAAGGACCGAAGTACTTCCCCTTATCCTTGTACACCCGCCGCGTGACTTCCAGACGCGGCTGCTCTTCGTGCGTAATTTTGATGTACGGAAATGTCTTATCATCCTTGAGAAGCACGTTATATCGCGGATGATGCTGCTTAATCAGATTACACTCGAGGATGAGTGCCTCCATGTTGGACGAGGTTATGATATATTCAAAGTCGCGAATTTCGCTGACTAGCTTTTGCGTTTTGGCACTGTGGCTCCCTGTGAAATAGGAACGCACACGATTTTTCAATACCTTTGCCTTACCTACATAAATAATGGTGCCTTGATGGTTCTTCATAATATAGCAGCCCGGCTTATCCGGGAGTAAAGATAGCTTGTGCCTGATCGTTTCCAGGCTCTGTTCGCGGACGTCAGCGTCCTCTTGCTCAAAATCAGTCATAACTCCAATCTCCTTTCAGAAAAAATCAGTACATAGAAAAAAGCTCTTTCTCAGCATAGCAGAAAAAGAGCTTTTTCTCACGAACAATTGTTTGTTTCTAGTTTGAAACAGCTAAGACTTATTGGTGACGGGAAACAACGTTTTTCAATGCGTCTTTGGATTGGAAGCCAACCACTTTATCAACAGGCTGTCCGTCTTTGAAAACGATCAGTGTTGGAATACTCATTACGCCAAAGCGAGCAGCAGATTCCGGATTGTCATCTACGTTAACTTTTGCGATTTTCAAAGATTCTACTTCTTTATCCAGCTCTTCCAATACAGGAGCGATCATTTTACAAGGTCCGCACCAAGGTGCCCAGAAGTCTACAAGTACTGTACCTTCTCCTTCAACTTCTTCTTTAAAACTGTTGTCAGAAACATTCACGATTGCCATGATAGTTCCTCCTTCTAAGAATGAATTTGATTTATAAGGTGAAAAGTAAGATTAAGTTAGCCACTTAACTTGCTTCGCATCACGTCAACATGTAAAGTATACCACACTCATATGCCTTTTCAACCAAGCCATTAGTTAGTAAAAAGAGCATACTTTGGTCTACTTCGAGGGTAATTCTACTGGCAAGCCTTGGCGTCGCTGCTCTTCAATATAGGCGATTCGATCCTTCAAATTAGCTTGAAGCAGCTGCAGCATCTCCATTTGCTTCTCGATTTCTTGAAGCTTCTCCGTGTATAGTGGGAGCAAATCATCGCACTGGGACTCCTGATTCTTCATCACACAGTTGAGAAAGCTCTCAATCTGTTCGGTCGTAAAGCCGAGGCTCAAATAAAATTGAATCGTCTTCACACGATCAACAACCATTTGATTGTAGACTCGATAGCCATTTTCTTCGCGATGTGTTGCGATCAGCCCTTTGGTTTCATAGTAGCGCAAGGACCGAATACTTGCTCCGGTAAGCTTGGATAACTCACTAATCCGCATGGACTTCACTTCTTTCCTGTTCTACATGCATCGAGGGATGTCTATAATATAAACCATAACACTAATGTCAGAGTCAAGAGCTATTTTACCCAATCTGATCTCATTTGAGTTTGTTTGCATAATTGTCACTTTTGATTAGCTTTACAACTTTCGACGAATTTGGGTATACTAGGCTTACAAATAAGAATGTCGGACGTTAGGGGGTAACCACATGAGCAATCAACACCCTGAGCATCACGTGTACGAAGAACCGCGTAATGATTTCATGGACGTAGGTATTGGCTTTGGCGCATTCTTTGGCGTATTGTTCGTCATTGCAGTCATTGCTACCGTCATCCAAGTGATGAAATAGGTTAAACAACAATAAAAGCTGTACAGTAAGGGGCTATTTCAACCCCAGCTGTACAGCTTTTCTTATTTCCCTCGTTTGTTCGTTCCCGTTACCTCAACCACATCTACGAATGGTCGTATCCGGTCCATAATCCGTTGTCCTTTATATTCCTCGTCACCATCTTTGTTCGTGAAGCTGAAATGCTTCTCCAAACCAGATAACGCGTAATTGGAGGTGAAAAAGGTTGGTTTGCGGTTCATCCGATGATTCACGATCGCGCCAATCACATGATCTCTCAGCCAAGGATTCAGATTCTCTGCCCCAATATCATCAAAGACTAACAAGTCCGTTTCCTTCAAAAGATCAATCGTCTCTTTCAGCTTATAAGGTTCTTGGAACATGCCCTTCAAGTCCTCGGCAAAGTCAGGCATATAGACAATCGCCCCCGTCATACCAACCTTTGCGAGTTGATGCAGCATGTAGCCCATCAAGAACGTCTTCCCCGTACCGAACGAACCCGATAAGTATAACCCGCGAGTCTGAAGCCCTTCTTCAATGGTCAAGCTTACATAGTCATTGATCTGCATAACGGCTTTCGCCCGATCAAGATCGGTCTCCAAGATATCGCCAAAAGAGAAGCTTCGTGAAATCATGCGCGGATCAACGTGAAAAGTGCGGATACGGCTGCTAATAGCATCCTGCTGCCCTTTGGCAATGAACTTTTTACAGGCAACCTTTTCTTCATGAATAAAAGCAGTTTGACCCTCCACGGACTCAGCCGTAAGAATCGTATAATGACCGGTCATATCATTCGGACAGTTCTCCAGACCAGGGCAATTCGAGCAAATTTTAAATTCAGAAACATGCTGATACAGCTTGTTCATATTGATTTTAATCGCATAATCATCGACAAAAGGATACTTCTGACGAAACTTTGCAATCAATGGGTCAGCGAGAACCCCTTGAATTTTCGCTTCTGCTTTTCTTTTCCATTCCGTATCCGGTAATGATTTGAGTAAATGCGACAAAGATTCCATCATGTTCGGCACCTCCTAACAATTCCATCGTTCTAATCCTGAGATCCACGGCTAAGCCTAGCTCTTACGGTTAAATCGCTCATCCAGCTTCTGTGCCATGCGTCTGGCAGCCTCTAACTCCTCTGCAGACAGCCTCGTAGAGGCCGTTGTTCCCGTATCTGGCAGTACAATGGGGATATGAGGCTTCTGTGTCTTACCCTGACGTCCACGCGTAGCAGAGCCGCCACCCGCTTTCGCAGACTCGACTTTAGAAGCAGCCTTCTGTTTATAATTGATTTTCTCACGCACATATTCAACAGCTTGTTCGTACGTATTAATTTGCTTGCCTAGCATATCAGAAGCCACAGCCTCGATTGAGGATTTGGCCCAAGAGCGACGATCAATATGCAGGAAGTGAATCAGAACATTGATAACTTCCTCTTTTAATTTATAGTTCAAATCGATTTTCTCGAAAATATTAAGTACGCCATCAGGTATCGAGCCCTGTGTGAAAAACATTTTCAGCACGGCCGTGTATGGCTCATTGCGCATAATGTAATTGTACTGATGATCCGTGCATTCGCCGCGCAGCTGTTGAGGAACTTCTAAATAAAACGCCATCTCAACAGACTGTTCCTCCGTCGTTTCAACGCCATCTTCGGATTTCGTTGTCGTCCGTTCCCGCTCCTCATCCCGCTTCTTACTCTGTCTGTAGAACAGGTTCGCATTATACTGCATGAGATCCATGACAAGCTCACCTTCTTCCGTGAACACGCCATCTTCATCTAGCAAGCGGCACGTTTCTTGAAGGGAGAGGTTGTATTTCTTCGCCACAATATTAATAGCTACCATGTGCTCAGGCTTATGCTTCAGCGCTTCAACGAACATGCGGTTACTCGCACCACGCGGGAACCTCATAATAATATCCGCGTACTTGAAGCCCTTGGTCGTCACATCCATCCGAGCGTCCCCTTGCTTGCTTGCAGAGGCCTCATAGAGCGCTTGTTCCAGCTCATAATCCACGACTTGTGTATTCAAGCGGAATAGCTCATAGAAAGGAACTGACAAGTTCTCCTCAGTCGCCTCACGACACTCCTCTGGTTCTGGTGAAAGAAGATCTTCTCGCAGCGACAAGAGCATGAATTTGCCCACCTTGTCGCGCAGAAGCAGCGTTAAATGCTGATTTCTGAAAAACTCATTCGGCCCTAGCGGCGCGAATAGCGTATAGACGAAAACATAATCCTCTTCTTCTGGTATAAACTTGCGCGTTGTCTGAAGGAGACCAATCGCTTCCAGCTTGGAGGATTGCTCAATTAAGTACTTGCGGCCGCGCTCGCCATGCTCAAGATCCAGCAGCAGGAACAGTTTGCGTTGCTGCTCCATCGGCGAATAGCCTACCTTCTCTGCACTCATCTGCTGATAGAGCGCTTGATAGAGACTAACCGCCAAACCACCGATCATCGGCTGATACATCATCGCCAACATTTTATAGTCTAAACTGCTCAAAGAAAACTCACGGTTCACACAAAACCTGTGATTCTCGGTGAAATGCAGCATATTCGTCATTCTCATCCCGTTACAGCACCATCCTGCCTCAGCTCAACTGAGTCACAGCTACTAATCTAGCTGCTCCATGCCTCAGTCTCTCTCTATTAGTCTACCACAAAAATCGACAATCTTGGTATCTACAAGAGAAAAGATAATTTTACCTTTTGGGCAAGAAAAAGATTCCATCGCAACTTCTCACTAGCAATGGAATCTCAGTTTAGTCTCAATTTTTCTGAAGTCTACAACATGTTTTCTCGTGCAAGATCATCACTTACGTCGGTTCCATACATCTCAGGATGCAGCTTCTGTGCAATGGCAAGATCTAACTTCCATCGATCTGTCTGCTCTTGCTCTTCAAGGCTATCCACCCATAAATGAATAAGATCATTCATGCGCGTTGCGCTTTGGATCGGTACAGGATGCTTAGCATCTTTGATGAAAAAAAGTGAGCTATGTGGCAGCCTCTTATGAAGAATTTCGGCGTATGGATGGAATCCTTTGTCCTTTTGACCATAGATCAATAAAACAGGCTGCTGAATTCTAGGAAGGCGACTTGTGCAGGTGTAGCATAGTGATTGTTTGAAATACGATTTTACATTGTCTGCTGTATCGTGTATAGCATGCTTGTTCAACTCATGATAGGTTGTCGATTTATCCGCATTGCCATACGTAATCGCTCCGATCAATAGTTTCATAATCCGACTAGGATTAGCCATCCGAACTGCAAGCCAAGCTCTGAACCTATTGTAGGTATCCGTCAATTCAGACATCCCGCTAACGATGATTCCCCCCACAAACCGATTGGGGTACGAAAGCAGGGCATCCAGTGCAACGGTCCCTCCTGTTGAATAGCCGCACAGAAAGGCTTGCTCGATACCTAAGTAATCAAGAAGCCTTATCATGTCTTCGGAAATAAGTTCATAACTTAGCGTACGCTCCGAGCAGGCACTAGCACCATGTCCCCTAATATCAAAGGTAATCACTCGGAAATGTTCGCTTAATTGTTCTTTCTGGTACTTAAAAGCTTCTAGTGTAAGCAACGGAGGGTGAATAAACATAATGGGTGTACCCATTTCCGGCCCCGTTAACTCATAGTGCAATGTTGTTCCATTCACATTCGCCCAAGGCACTGGTCGTGTCTCCCCCGTAAGTGAAGTTTAGGTAACTCCCTCTTAGCTTGACCCGATTGGCCTTTCAATATGACGAACTAGAACATTTTGAAGCCTCGAATGCGCAGCGCTTTGATCGCAGAGCCACTCAAAATCGCGCCAACTAAGCCACCAATCGCAGGAATGATGTCAACAATGGTAAAACTCTCATCACTGGATAGAAAGGATGAAGATCCCGTGTAACCATAGATGATAATCCCAATCACCAAGGCGATGAATGCGTATAACGGGAACCACGTTGTTTTCATAAGCATATTCAAAATAAATCCGATCCCAAAGAATAACACCATCATTAAGACAGTGGCTATAACCATTTGCAGCACGGTATTTCCCCCTTAATCATATAAGAAGCACTTCAAATCTTTGGCTCCTGTAGCTCTTATTATTGTAATCTACGAAAAGGTACAGGTAAAGTGTACACAAATTGAACAATTGAATCATTTCCTATACTTCACCCCTCCATGCATTTGCCCTTTCTCCATGAATTGGATACAATGTAGGGGATATTAGCCCTTGAATGGAGGAAAAACAATGAGTGAAGCTGTACAAACGCTGGAAGGCTGGTATGCGCTCCATGATTTCCGTCTGATGGATTGGAATGCATGGCATGCCGCAACCCCGCAAGAACGTAAGCATGCAGCGGACGAGCTGCAAACATTCTTGTCCCAGTGGCAGCAAGTTGAGAACGATAAACTAGGCAGTACTGCCGTTTATAGCATCGTAGGTCAAAAAGCTGATTTCGTTTTCATGCAAATGCGTGAAACACTTGAAGAATTGAATGAGCTTGAAACTGCTTTTAACAAGTCTAGCTTTGCTGCTTTTACCATTCCCGTTTACTCCTATGTCTCGATCGTAGAATTGAGCAGCTACCTTGCGAAGCCAGGTGTTGATCCTGCACAGGATCCTGAGCTGCAAGCACGCTTGAAGCCTATTCTTCCAAAATCCAAGCATATTTGCTTCTATCCGATGAACAAGCGTCGTGATGGCAATGACAACTGGTACATGCTGCCTGCGGAAGATCGTAAAACGATGATGCGCAGCCATGGTATGATCGGTCGTACGTATGCTGGTAAAGTAAAACAAATCATTACAGGCTCCGTTGGATTAGATGATTGGGAATGGGGCGTTACATTATTCTCCGATGATCCGCTTCATTTCAAAAAGCTCGTGTACGAAATGCGCTTTGATGAAGTCAGCGCACGCTTTGGCGAGTTCGGAGATTTCTACGTTGGCAACGTCATGCTTCCTGAGAAATTCGCTTCATTCATTCAAATATGAGATAGCTTAAGAGCAAAGGACCCGGTCCTTTGCTCTTTTTGCGACTTCCAATATAAAAAGAAGCACTGCCCTTATACAGAGCAATGCTTCTTTGGATCATTTATTCATCGTCTTCGTCGTCTCGCAAAGCAGCTTCCAATTCAGCTTCCATCTGTGCTTTACGTGCCAGATACGCTTCCGTATCGCGGTCACGCTGACGACCTTTTTCCTTCAGACGCTCAATCGCAGGAAGAATGAGAATGTCAATTTCCTTTTGCACAACAGCGACATGATCGTAACGTTTCTCAGTCTCTAAGAAGTGACCAACCTCGATCAAGGCATTGTAACGATCCAGTTCATCCCGGGTAAGAAGTCCTCGTACTTGGACACTGCAGTGCCGCATGGCAATTCCCCCGTAAGCGAGATTTGACTAGAAACGCCCTTTACGTATAACTAATGGAATTCCGCCAATAATGTAAAGGTATCTCATATCAACCACTTTTTTCATCATAGCAGCTACATTACCTTTCAATTTACGGGAACCAACGATACCAATTGCTTGACCTTTACCAAGGGAAGCTACTGTACCTTTGTTCGAGTATTTGAAAGTTTTCATTTGTGATCCACGGATCGATGCGATCAAGTTGTGTGCAACAGCTTCACCTTGCTGCATAGCAATTTGTGCTGTCGGCGGGTATGGTCTGCCTTCATCGTTCATAACGATTGAACAGTCGCCCACTACATAGATGTTATCGAATCCAGGTGCATGAAGGTGCTCATTTACTTTGATTCTGCCGCGCATCGTCTCGAAGCCAGCTTCGTCTAGCATATGATTACCGCGGATACCGCCAGTCCATACTACAGTCGCTGCTTTGATAAACTCATCGCCAGCAATCAATACACCTTCTGGTGTACACTCTTTAATCGCCGTACCAATTTTGAATGTGATACCTTTATCAGTAAGTACTTTCATCGCATACTCAACAAGCTCAGGATCAAAACCAGGCAATGCTGTTGGAGCAGCTTCAATATTATAAATCTTCACAAGGGAAGGATCCACATCGAACTCTTTGCATAGCAATGGAATACGATCAGCAAGCTCACCTATGAACTCAATACCGGTAAAACCAGCGCCACCGATAACGAATGTCAGGTAATCTTTGCGATCTGGTTCACGCTTGTACTTCGCAAATTGGTACTCAATATGCTCACGAATGAATCGTACGCTGTTGATACTGCGAATGTTCAAAGCATTTTCTTTAAGGCCAGGAATACCGAAAGTTTCCGCTTCGCCGCCAAGTCCGATAACCAAGTAGTCATAGGAAAGCGTTCCGTCTTCCAAAATAACCTTTTTCTCATGCGGACGAATTTGTGTTACTGTCGATTTCACGAAATCAACTTTAAATTCATCAATCAATTTCAAAATGTTCACGCGTGCATTTTCAGGATTATCTGTCCCTGCAGCAGGCATGTGAAGATGTGTTGTGATGTAGTGATAGTCATGCTTGTTTACAAGCGTGACATCGGCTTCGTTGTAGTTCAATTCCTTCTGCAAACGAATTGCAGCAAGAATTCCGCCGTAACCGGCTCCTAATATAACGATTCTTGGTATTCTACTCATGTCTCTCTCACTTCCATATCCGTATTTTTTCCCATGGTCTCTCTATCTTGTGAAAAATTACACAAACAGCTTCAAAAGTAGTATACTGCTACTAGTTTGCACGTCTTCGCAGTGAATTATGATGAAACGGGCTGAAATTCGTCACAACATGCGTAAACCGATTCTCATGATATGATATAATTTTCATAAGTAAATATCAAGTGCTATTTTGCTTTAAAATCAGGCAAAAACGCCATTCTAGCCAGTCCAGGTAATGTAAGCATTACTTATCATATCTATAAGCGAAATATATAAGCTAAATGTATGAAGAATTTGAATTTTTCTGTTTCCTTCAATAAAAGAGACGTTTATAATGATATTGATTATCGATTTATTCAGAATACTTACACATATCCGGACCAAATCGGAGGTTCTATTATGAACGTGAGAGAAATAAATCAAGAAATCGTTGACATTATTGTAATCGGCGGTGGTCCCGCTGGCATGTTCGCTTCCTTCTATGCGGGAATGCGTCAAGCATCTGTGAAAATTATTGAAAGTATGCCGCAGCTAGGCGGCCAACTTGCCGCGTTATATCCTGAAAAATATATTTATGACGTCGCTGGCTTTCCAAAAGTAACTGCGCAAGAGCTAGTAAATAATCTGTCTGCACAGATGAAACACTTCCCTATCGGCATTTGCTTGGAAGAGAAAGTACATCAGGTTGTGAAGAAAGAAGAACGTCTTTTCGAAATCACGACGGACAAAGGTGTTCATTTGAGCCATGCCGTCATTATTACAGCTGGCGTTGGGGCATTTGAGCCGCGTCGTCTTGAATTACCGGAAGCGGCTCAATTCGAGAAAAAAAACCTTCATTACTTTGTAAGTGACTTGAATGCTTTTGCTGGTCAAAAAGTAGTGATTAGCGGCGGCGGTGATTCCGCGGTTGATTGGGCTTTGATGCTTGAGCCAATTGCTGAGAAAGTAACCTTGATACACCGTAGAGATAAATTCCGTGCTCATGAGCATAGTGTAGAGAACCTCATGAACTCCAAAGTAAATGTTGTAACACCAACGGAAATTACGAAACTTCACGGTACAGACCATATTGAGCAAATCACGCTCAAAAATATTAAATCAGGCGAAGAAAGCATCCATGATGTCGATGCCGTTATCATTAACTTCGGCTTCGTATCTTCTCTTGGACCGATTTCGGAATGGGGCCTTGAAATCGAAAATGGCTCAATCGTGGTTGATTCCCGCATGGAGACGAATATCCCCGGTATCTTCGCTGCTGGTGATATTACAACATACCCAGGCAAATTGAAATTGATTGCTGTTGGCTTCGGTGAAGCACCCACTGCGATTAATAACGCGAAAGTTTACATTGATCCTAGTGCGAAGCTTTCACCAGGACACAGCTCGAACTTGAAATTTTAATTAGCAAAAAATAAATGGGGTATTCTATACCTAATCTACGGATTAGGAGGAATACCCCTTTGTCATCTATATGTCCAGTATGTAATGGCCTGCAAGAATTGCAAACCAACTGTCCTGTATGCTCGCAGCGTATGTGTGACCACGGTAAGCTGAGTGACTTGCTCGGTCCTTATTCGCCTTACGAGATGAACGACATGTCTTCGACAAACGACGATGGCCGTGATCACCAGGATCAATGCTTACATCTCTTGAATTGTCCCGATTGCCATTCCAGCTTTACCCTGCAAATACCTGCTGGTGAGCTTTAATTAAGTGGTGTCTCGTCCCTGACTAGCACAGCTAGCTTTAACTTTCGTCTCTGAATTTCTGCGAGCAAAAGTTCAAGAAAATCGGATTCTAATCTTAAATCTAGTGCTTTGTAATAAGAGTCGATCAATGTCTCATCGCTAATTTGTCTCACTGAAATCACCCATATTCTATAATTTAAACTAATAGTATCATGGGGTTTTTAATAGAACAAGCGTTCCGTTATCCACAGATAACTGTGCATATCCTGTGGGTAAATTGTTAATATGTACCATGGAGGCAGGCATCATATAGGGGGATAATGTGCATAAACTTATGCACATCCAAAACCTTCCAACTACTGATAAAAAAAATTGATCGCTTTTTTAGGCATTTTTCACATTCTCTTAACATAACCTTCATCTTTTTCACAAAATTGAAAAGAAATTTTAATCGTCTCTTAATAAACATCGTTTAAAATGATATTAGAAAGACAATCCAAAAGGAGTTGAATTAGTATGATCGTATACGATATCGTATTAAATGGCGTAGTTAAAGAAACAATTAAACCACGTAAGAACCGATTGAAAGAAATTTATGCTTTTATGCAAGAGCAAACGAAGTTGATGCAAGCCAAATATGGTGAAAACGTACGAATTAAAGGCCGAATGATTTATTAAAACAGCCATTTTCCTCTTCGGCCCCACTTATTCTGCCACAACTAAATAATCCCTTTCCGATGTAAAACGGTTAATAATCGATAGAAATCATAGCTCCCTTTTTCGGGTGTGTCGATGAGTCCCGCCTTTACTGCCGCATCAATGCCTGGTTTTGCCCAAGCCGGTATGACTGTAAGTGCCGACTGCTCTTCAAGTGAATGAACTTTATTCGTTAACTCTGCGATTTGTGCCTGTAGTTTCTCTAACATCCGTATAACCTCCCCATCAAAGAAAGTTAACCCTTCTGTTGCTATGATCGCATTCAATTTATTTGTATAGGCAGGGTCAGTTGCGTAACCACTGTTCTGTAAAGCTGATGTTTGAGCCTGTGGACTACTCGCTGACCGTACTGCCGTATAACGAGCTATTTGGAATAGCAGATCTTGATCACGAAATCCATCCTCGATGGAGGCGTAGGCACGAAAATCCCCAATGACATTAGATACTCGCTCACCCTTGATGAATTCCCAAGTTCTTGCTGACACACGATCTCCCTGCCAGTAAGGCGTCAGCACGCCACTGCCTACTTTATACCCCACTACATTGTTCCACGCATTGATTTGACCACCAGTCTCCAGCAACGCTTGAGCAATTCGGACCGATGGGAAAATCGGTGAACCTTCCAATCGAAGCTTCACAGCAATCGGTGCAACGAGCTCGATGAAATCCTTCCTAGAAGCCATATAACTCCCTCCCCCTCTACCAACTACACGTACTAGCTGTATATCTTATAGTATTCCATAAATTAGTAGATAGAGACGGCTAGTTGATTTTAATCTATTGAAGTAAAATGCAACAACTCATAGAATAGACGAGTCACATGACTTAATAGGACCACCGTGCTAAATGAAAAACTAACCCATACATATTTATTCTTTGTGTTGCTAAGACTGAAAAGCATACCATGCAATAAAACCAGGTGGCGGCGGAGATCACCGCCATTTGTTAAATAAAATGAGAAAAACCGTCCAAACTCGTGTGATTTTGACATCACTTCCAGTCTGGACGGTTTCTTAGTACATTCATTTATTTCAATCTTATTGCAATTAAGCCTCAACCTTATCATCACAAGGTTCAGGTGTTCCTTCATAATCCGCTGGTTTGAAGGAAGATCCACAACCACACGATGCTACTGCATTCGGGTTATTGATGGTGAAACCGCCACCCATACCTTTGTCTTCAAAGTCGATTTGGACGCCATATAAATACTTGGCGCTTTCCTCGTCTACAACGACCTTCAAGCCGTGAATGGTAAATTCTTTATCGTCAGACTTTTGATCATCATCAAAGCCCATTCCATAAGAAAAGCCGCTACAACCACCAGCTTTTACGCCAAGACGCAAGAATAGCTTAGTTGATTCTTCAGAAGCCAAAAGCTCTTTAATTTTATCACTTGCTGATTCACTTATGTTAATCATAATGGAAATCCCTCCTTGGTTTTTCCCTACATATGAAGGAAACCTGGCATTGGTATACGAAGTGCTTGCTTTAAGTATACTCCTAATCCATTCGATGCTCAAGGGCAGCTGTTCACTTTTTAGGACGTCTTATGGCATAATACTGCAATAGCAGCTGGTCTAGATCTCGACTGCACTTCTGCACGTCAGGATGTAGGAAACCATAAGAGGTTCCCAAACTAACCATTTTACCTCGAAGCTGTTCAATTTTGATATGAAGTCGTTCCTGCGGTTCGGTCACGAATAATGGTAGCACGATTATTATCACCTTTTACCCTTACGTAATCACATTGCAATAGTATACAGGAATTTGTTAATATTGGGAATATCATTTTGCCAATTTCATTGAAAAAAAATAAGGTATAAATCAGATTGTCGATTTATCTTCAACGTTCGGATGTTGCCCCTCCCATGTAGGAGGTTTATAATAAAAAGGATGGATAGCTTGTCTCGTTATACAACTAGGTGTGAATTCCTTAACCGAACTGGCTGACAGGTACGCGAGCAACTCACACCACCTAACGCACCTGGTTTTAGCTTCTGGCTGCGTCGTTTCATTATGCGGTTTATTATATTTTCATAGGAGGCATGGGAACATGAGTATTACGACTACGGACCCGGTCAAACGGATGGCTGAGATTGCTGACAAGGTTGAGAATGGCGAACGTCTGACCATGGAAGATGGCCTATTCTTGTATGAATCCGACGACCTTCTAACCATTGGTCAATTAGCGAATAAAGTGAATACGCGATTAAACGGAAACAAGGTGTATTTTGTACAAAATATGAGCTTGTATTTCACGAATGTATGTGAGGAACATTGCTCTTTTTGCCATTTCCGCCGAGATGAAGGTGAAGAAGGTTCTTATACCCTAACACCTGATCAAATGTTGGACTATATTGCTGAGAATTTTAACCCGGAAATTAAAGAGTTCCATATCTCACAAGGGCATAACCCTCATCTACCTTTCGAGTATTATGTCGATTGCATTCGTCAATTGAAGGCGGCCTATCCTGACGTTACGATTAAAGCTCATACGGCTGCTGAAATCGAATTTTTCTCCCGTATTAGCGGCTTAAGTTACCGTGATGTGCTCAAAACGCTGATGGATGCTGGACTTTCCACGCTTCCTGGCGGTGGAGCGGAAATTCTGACAGAACGTTACCGTGCCAAAATGAAGGTTGAAAAAGCGTCCACGGAAGAGTGGCTGGATGTTCATCGCCAAGCACATTTGCTTGGTATGAAAACACATGCAACTATGCTCTACGGTTCCATTGAAACGAAGGAAGAACGGATTCGCCATATGATGCTCCTTCGTGAGCTGCAAGACGAAACTGGCGGTTTCCTTGTATTCATTCCGAATTCTGTACAGCCCGCAAGTAAGAATGCAGGTCTCAAACGACGCGTTCCTGCATGGGACGAGCTCAAAACCATTGCGATCAGCCGCTTAATGCTGGATAACTTTCCACATATTAAGGCTTATTTTATTAATATCGGAACCAAACTTACACAGCTATCCTTTACCTTCGGTGCATCCGATGCACACGGTACGATCGTGAAAGAGAAAATTTCACATGCAGCTGGCGCACTTTCACCTGAAGGTCTTACGCGAGACGAGCTTGTATGGCTCATTCAAGGTGCCGGCCGCGTCGCGGTTGAACGCGACACCTTTTATAATGAAATCAAAGTGTATGAGAGATAATAGAGAATAGATCATCGTTCAGAAGGGATATTGGTTGGCTATGAAAAAGTTTGTCATTCTCGGAGGAGGCTATGGCGGTCTGACCATAGCTTTAAATTTGCTCGAAAAGGATCTACCAGACGACACAGAACTTATTATGATTGATCGCAGTCCATTTCAAGGCCTGAAAACCGAATATTATGCACTCGCTTCTGGTACCATTGCTGAAACGCATATTCGTGTTGCCTATCCCGATGATTCACGCCTTCAGTTGGTGTACGGAGAGGTATCTGGCGTTGACCTTGGGACGAAACAAATCAACTTCCACGACAAAGAACCAATTTCCTACGACTGGCTAGTCATTGGACTTGGTTGTGTAGACAGTTATCATGGCATTGTCGGTGCTCCGGAGTTTTCCTCCAGTATCCAATCGCTGGCTCAAACCCGTGCAACTTATCAGAAAATTAACAATATCGCCCCATATGGGCAAGTGTCCATTATTGGCGGAGGGCTTAGCGGTGTTGAAATGGCTTCAGAGCTTCGCGAAAGCCGCCCTGACCTGAATATCCGATTAATTGATCGTGGTCCAAGCCTACTCTCTGCTTTCCCAACAAATCTACAGCAGTACGTACGTGAATGGATGATTGAGCATCATATCGAGCTGCGAACACAAGTAACCTTAGTTCGGCTGGATGGCGGCGATCTGTACAATCAGGAAGAAATTATTCGCACGGATGCTACGATCTGGACGGCTGGGATTCAGCCTACACCAATTGTCGAAGCTTTGAATGTACCAAAGGATCGTCAGGGACGTATTCTGTTAAATGAATACCATCAAATTCCTGACTTCGAAGAAGTATTCGTTGTGGGCGACTGTGCGTCATTGCCTTTCTCACCAAGCGCTCAAGCCGCACAAGCGCAAGGCAAGCAAATTGCAGAAGCGATTCAAGCAATTTGGAAAGGCGACACACCGCGGCTTGGCAAAATCAAACTGAGAGGCACGCTCGGTTCACTTGGTAAAAAGAGCGGCTTCGGCATTATGGGTAAACGTACATTAATGACAGGGAAAATTGCGCGTATGTTGAAAAGCGGTGTGCTTTGGAAATCCAAACGCCACTTCGGATAGGATCCCGTTATCTGCTTATTCACTAAGCAAGTCGTACATGTCTTCAATCTCTTTAATTTTCTCTAAAATGCGAATATGGAGGCTCTCAGCGCTTTCCGCGGCAATGATTTCACCGTTGACTAGCGCGTAAGGTTCCATGTAGCACTGGCCGCAGTTGCCGAGACAGCCGTATTCCATGACGTCAAATTCCGGATTTTGTTCTAGGTCTTTCATCACTTTATCAGTGCCTGTGTGCATATTGCTGGCACAAAATTCAATAATTGGTCTCATGTATTAATTCCACCCCATGCTGATAGTTTCAGGTTGAAAACCATTTTCATTTAATGCGTATTGTACTATAATAGATAAAGAAAGGAGATGAATCAAATGACAGAAAAAACCAAAGAAGCGATTTACGATGAAGTTCTTGAGGTTTTAGATAAACTTCGTCCTTTCCTACAACGCGATGGCGGTGACGTCGATCTAGTTGATGTGGAAGACGGAATCGTAAAGCTGAAACTTATGGGTGCCTGCGGTAGCTGCCCGAGCTCAACCATCACATTGAAAGCTGGTATTGAGCGCGCATTGGTTGAAGAGGTAGAGGGCATAACAGAAGTCGTACAGGTATTCTAATTACGACTATAACATGAGATAAACTTTTATCGAAGTCTTTCGAGGATGATCGACCGCGTTTAGAAGTTGTTAATATCGAGCTAAGCGCTTATAAGCCGCTTAGCTCTTTGTCATTCAACGATAGAATCTGTCTCGATGCCTAGTACTCTTTGCCGATCTAGCGCTCCCTAGTGATTTCCAGATAATTCTCCGTGTTTCAATATCGAGCAGTATTAAGTGAATAGTAAAATAAAAATGAGGGGCTCCATTGCTGGAGCTCCTTTAATATTGCTTTTAAATGACAATAGGCCTCTAAATTAAGACAAATTGTTTAATTTTTTCGAATAAGTTAAAAATTCATAATACGGTCAATTAAAAAACATTTCTAAGTTGAGTAGCATGTGCTATTCTAAATAAAAAATAATTTCTGGAGTGAAGAGAAATGCAAGTTACTGATGTCGAAAAAGTACCGTCCTTGTTTTCCAGAACCAATCCGTTTCAAGCGAAAGTATTGAAAAATATCAATTTAAACGGGGAAGGCTCCAGCAAAGAAACACGCCATATTGAACTTTTGCTCGAAGGCTCTGGCCTGTCCTATGTGCCTGGCGATTGCTTAGGCGTAGTTCCTGACAACGATCCTGAGTTGGTCGCTTCTATCCTTGAGGTTATGAAGTGGGATGCAGACACGGCGGTTGTCATTAATAAACAGAACGAAACGCTCCCGTTGAAAGAAGCGCTTTTGAAGCATTTTGAGCTTACTCTGTTGTCCAAGAAGATCGTTCAGCAAGCAGTTGAATTTTCCGAAAATGAAGCGTTGAAGCAGCTTGTGGCGGATGCGGAGCATCTGAAGGCTTATACTGACGGCCGCGATGTGCTTGACTTACTAAGTGAATTTGGACCTTGGAAAGCTTCTGCGCACGAAATCGTCACTTTACTAAGAAAAATGCCGCCACGCTTATATTCCATTGCAAGCAGCTTTGCAGCCAATCCGGGAGAAGTTCACCTTACGATCGGCGCTGTTCGCTACATGGCGCACGGCCGCGAACGTAAAGGCGTATGTTCCGTGATGTGCTCAGAGCGCCTGAACGAAGGAGATACCGTTCCAGTCTTTGTTCAAGTAAACAAACATTTTAACCTGCCGGAGTCCTCGGAGCAGGATATCATCATGGTAGGTCCTGGTACAGGTATTGCGCCATTCCGTTCCTTTATTCAAGAGCGTGCGGTGAGCAAAGCGACAGGCAAAGCATGGCTATTCTTTGGCGACCAGCGTTCCGCGACAGATTACCTGTATCAGGACGAGCTGGAGCAATATCAACAGGCGGGCGCACTGACCAAAATCGACGTAGCCTTCTCCCGCGATACGGCGCAGAAAGTGTATGTGCAGAATAAAATGCAAGAGAATAGCCAGGAGCTATTCGCATGGTTAGAGCGCGGAGCTTACTTTTACGTATGCGGCGATAAACAAAACATGGCGAAGGATGTTCACAACACCCTGATTGACATTATTGAAAAAGAAGGCAAATTGAGCCGCGAAAATGCTGAAGCGTATTTGAATGGCTTGCAAGAGCAAGGACGTTACCAACGCGACGTTTATTAATTGGAATTAGGTAAGAGGGTGTACCAAAAGTCATGAAAATGACTGTGGGGCACCCTCTTCTGTTTTTGCAAACAAAAAGAAACTGATCTTTGTTAAAATGGAAGTACCACCCAATAATAGCCACTTATGAGACAGCCTTTTGCTGTGCGGCGATCTAGTCTGACTTCCGTTGATTGAGAACTGGCAAAGGCTGAATTGGATCTAGCGCACCGGAGATATCCATAATATTGCCTGTTATAAAATCTGAGTTTGGCGAGCAGAGGAAATCAATGACACGCGCCACATCCTCCCCTGTTCCCGATCTTCCCACCGGCGTTTCCCCATCCGCTTCTAATCGCGCTTCTTCCATGGTACGTTCTTTGTTCTTCCCGCGAATATCACCTGGACAGATCATATTTACCGTGATGCCATGCGCGGCTTCTTCCTCGGCTAATGTTTTGGTAAAGGAGACTAATCCTACCTTCGCGGCCGCGTAAGCAGCACGATGCGTCCAACCTCTCGCTTCAGCAGCTTTGCCGAAGCCGAAATGAATAATGCGACCCCATCGATTCGCCCTCATCATAGGCAGTACGAGATGATCAAGCTCCATCACACCTAGCAGATTTCCCCGCATTAAGTAGTCAATTTCATCCATGCTATAGTCAGCGAAAAAGCGACGTTCACGTACAAATGGCCCTGCATTGTTCACAAGTATATCTATCGTTCCCAGCTTTGAGACGGTTTCTTCAACCATACGGAGTATATCCTCGCGTTTAGCTACATCACCTTGAACGGCGATACTGCGAACACCCATTTCAGTTAATTGATGAACGAGTTCTTCAGCTTCCTTCACACTAGTTACATAATTAATAGCGACCTGGCAGCCCTTCTTGGCTAAGGTCAATGCCGTCATTTTGCCCAAACCCTTGGCACTGCCTGTAACAAGCACTGTTCGACCTCTTAATGGCATGGTCCCCTACCCCTTTGTCACATATGCCGTAATGTAAGTAAATGCTATTGTTAAGGTTCGGCAAACCATGTCAAATCCCTGCTGCAAATCGGACAAATTCAGCTTCACATTCTCAATATGAATGCGTTCTCCAAGCAGCGGTTCTTTCTGCAAAAGATCATCCAGCATTTCCGCATTAATATAATGAATTTCCATGTTACGTAAGTTACGAAGTCGATCAAGCGGCGCTTTATACTCCATTTTGAGCGTATACAATTGCAGCTCTAACGAGCCATGAATATGCTTCTCATGCATATATCGGAGCACCGTGAAATACGAGAATCGCGATTTCAATGTTTCTGTTTTCAACCCGAAGAGATCATTCATGAAGGTTCCTAGTTTATCTAAAATGGAAAATAACCGGATGAACGCATTTTTATAGAAATAAACAAATCGTTGATAAGCCTCTGTTTCTTGCGAATTCATTTCCTCCAAAAAAGCTTTAACAATACGCTCGCCATATCGCTCACAGCAATATTTGCTCTGTTCGAGCTCATCTAACGCATCAATAAAGCCCTTACTCCAAATCGCTTGACGATGGAAGATCGAATATTTCGTGGAGAGGTAACTCTGCTCGGTTTCGATGTGTTTCATATAGGCTCTTACCGCGTCACCTGCTTCTAGCAGGAGCCCGCTGTCGATTCGTTTCGGCTCATTAAATAACACACGCAGCATAAGATCACCTCCCTTATTAGCTCATACTCTGATCACCTTGTTATTTCGTTAACGTTTTGGCCATTGTCGCAGGCAGTGCTGATCTCTTGACCCCAGATGTTCGATCACGCTGCACGAAATACATCGCAGCCAATACACCAGCGCCTCCCAAATACTGACTTAACGAGATCGATTCACCGAGGAGAAAAAAGCCTCCTAGCGCAGCTGTAACCGGGAGTAAGTAGCCGTATGCGGATGATTTGAAAGGTCCTAGCTTGGCCAAGCTCCAGTTGTGTAATGAGAAACCAACCGCTGTTGCCAGCAATGAAGTATAAATTAAGCTCATCCACCCCGTCTGAGAGATGGCAGCGAAATAGGCACCATCCGCTCGCAATAACACAAACGGAAGTAAGGATAGGGCACCTGCTGTCATTTCAAATGAGATTAGGATCGGAAGTGGATATTTCATCACTAATCGATTCATCCCAATAAGATAAATGGCTCCCATGAAACTGCGCATAAGCAGCAGGATATCGCCTCGAAATGTTTCACTGCCCAAGTGAAAGCCTTCTGATCCCCCTGAGACAATGAGAATCACACTGCCAAGCGCTAAAGGAATCCCGATTAAGATTCGCCATGACACCCTCACCTGGCCTCAATGACGGCAATGAGCACCGTAATAACTGGCATAAAGCCTCGCCCCAGCACGGCACCATTAGCAGCGTTGGAAAACTGTAAAGCATACTGCAGCAGAGCTTCCATCCCTACGGCATTGAGGATCCCTAACCCACAGATGAGCAGCAGATCTCGACCCGCAATTTGGAAGCGAAGCGACCGTGAACGATAATAAAAGTAAGTATAGACCCACAGGATTGGAATCATACTCGCGAAGCGTAGACCATTGAAGACTAGACTGTCCCATTCTCTGCCCCCAATTTTGAGAGAGGCTAAATTAATCCCCCACAGCAGGTACACAAGAACAAATCCCAAATGCGGATAGAGGGCTCTTAATCGTCCCGCGCTCATCACGCGAAGTATTCCTTCCATCTGCGGTCAACGAGTTGGGCAATATCTTCCCTTGGGAACAGCTCATCTGGGTAGCCTGGCTTCATACGAGCGTCGATCACAATCGGAACTTCATAAGCAATATGATGACGGTTCACACTTGACTGCGCGTACATATCACTTGCAGGGTTAAAGCGCGTGAACACCGTCCATAGGAATTTCGTTTGGTCATTCGCAATGCCGCTTGCATCATCTACTAAGATGACCATTGGCCATTGTTTCAGTCGGCTAGCCGTATTGGCAAGCAATCGCTGTGGCAGTTCTGGCTCCGCTGCATAGGATGCACCAGAGACGAGCAGACAGCCGCCACAGTACACAGCGATATCCTGGATCTCAGGCAGCTCGCCTTCGGTGTATGCCCTTGGCAGCTCGCGTACAGGGTCGCCTGTGCCGAGCAGTACGGCTTTCGAACCATGGTTGAGCTGACCGCCGGTATAATCCAACGTATCATGCGATGTTTTATTAAAAATAAACAGATCCCGAGCCGGATCGAAACGTTCCAGTACGGTTTCTAATAGCTGTGAGAAGTTCGCTAAGGTCGTCGGACGGTCCGTCACGATCAAGAATTTCGTGAGGGACAGCTGTCCCTCACCGAGGATGCGGAACGCCGTGCCGAGCGCTTCACGGCTGTAGCTTTCGCGGACGACAGCAGCTGCGAGCGGGTGGAACCCGGTCTCAGCATACGTCCACAGGTCTTTCACCCCTGGCATCGCCATCGGGAACGCGGGCTCCAGCAGTCTTTGCAAGAACTCGCCAAGGAAGTAATCCTCTTGGCGGGGTTTGCCAACGATCGTCGCCGGATAGATCGCGTCTTTGCGGTGCCACACATGATTCACGTTGAACACGGGGAAATCATGGGTGAGTGAGTAATACCCGAAGTGGTCGCCGAACGGCCCTTCGGGGCGTCTCAGATGCGGCGGAACGGAGCCGCATATCGCGAACTCCGCCTCGGCCACGAGGCGGTGCCCCCCATGGGGATTCTCCACCATGGGCAGCTTCTGCCCGAGGATGAGCGATGCGAGCATCAGCTCGGGCAGGTGCTCGGGCACCGGCGCAATCGCCGAGGCGATGAGCGCGGGCGGGCCGCCCAGGAACACGGTGACGGCTAGCGCTTGGTTGCGCTTCTCGGCTTCATGGTAGTGGAAGCCGCCGCCTTTGTGGATCTGCCAGTGCATCCCGGTTGTGAAGTCATCATACACCTGCATGCGATACATGCCCAGGTTATGATGACCACCGTCGGGATGCTCGGTGTACACGAGCGGCAGCGTGACGAACGGGCCGCCGTCTTCTTGCCAGCTCGTCAGGACAGGCAGTCCTGCGAGCGGGTTGTCCTGCTTCAAGCCGCCGAGAATCGGCGCTTGATTCGGTTGAATCTTCTTCGTCCCGACCTTCATCAGGTCAAGGATGAGTCCCCTTTCACCCCACAGTGCTTTGGGCGTGGGGGGCAACAATGTGCTTGTTGCGTTGATAACCGCTTTCATGAATTGCTCCGGCTTTGGACCGAAAGCTAGATCAACTCTTCTAGTTGTACCGAACAGATTCGTCACAACAGGGAAGCTGCTGCCTTTTACATTCGTGAAAAGTAAAGCTGGCCCTTGCTCCTCGATTACACGACGATGTATTTCTGCAAGCTCAAGATTCGGGTCCACGGGAGCGGATATTTCAATTAATTCATTTTCGCTGCGCAAAATCTCTAGAAACGCTCGTAAATTTGTTGGTACCACAGGAACTTCCACCTTTAACTGAAAGATATTTAGTCATTCATGAGGTTGAAAAAGGAAATGGCCTTCCGTCAGAAGGCCTTCTTGTGCCGCAGTCAGCTGCTAGGCTTTGCGGTCATATAGGGTAAGCACACACAAATAACATAGGAATCCAAACATACAAGCCACAATCATGGCATGAATCATAGCTGTAAATAAATAAGCGACTTCATTTCCTAATGACGCGGTTACCACAGCGCCGCTAATGACTTGAAGTGAAACGAGAATAAGGGCCCATTTGCTCCCAAACCAAAGCTTGTCTGTACTCTGATAATGGCGTCGCGCCTGAAGATACAGAAATAAAATACAGATAAACAGCAGCAAGGCGGCAATCCGATGGGTAAAAACAATCCCCGTTGCACCGCTGAGCTCTGGAATCACTTCTCCATTGCATAAAGGCCAACCCGAGCAACCACCTGAGGAAACGGTATGTCGCACGAATGCTCCTAGATAAACAACTACATAGCTGTAAATGGCGGTAAACCAGACGATCACTTTAAAGGTTTTGTGAATCGGTGTCGTCCGCACAAATTGTCCCCATGGTGTAAACACGAGGGCAAGCAGCAAGGAAAAAGCAAAAGCAAGTAAGGATAAACCGAAATGAAGTGCCAACACAAGGGAAGATTGCGGCCAAACAACGGCCAGAGCACCCATGGCTGCTTGAATGAGCGTCATCACCACGGTTGCAGTGATAAAGAATTTAGCATCTTTACGTTTCACATAGCGAAAAACTAAGAAGAATGTTGCTACAAGAATAAGCGTTACAACACCTACAACTAAGCGATGACTGTACTCAATAAAAGAAGAAATGGTATGCGCCGGAATGAATTTACCATGACACAACGGCCATTCATCTCCACAGCCTCGACCTGCGTCAGCTTTGGTTACTAAGGCACCCATAGCAAGAATTAGAAACATGCCGATGGCGGATAAATTAGCTAATCTTTGGATCCATTTTTGCACGATTGCACCTACTTTATGTCATATCTACTGAGGATCTGTCGAATACTGTTGTTCCGCTTTCAATTATAGCTGTAATATGAAGGCATTTCCATTCGCAAATGTTACAAAGCTCCGAAACCACAGGGAATCTGCTATTCGCTGACTGCATAGGCTCCCCAACACATGGAAAAAACATTATAGTGTGTGCAGTTCGGAAGCATTTATTCGGGAAATACGTTGCGAAGCAAAAAAGGCACGGTTTCCGTGCCTTTTTTGCTTCGCGTAAGAGTTACTCGATTTTTTCGACTAACCCCACTCATTGCGCCTCTGTTTCGCACGAGTTACTCAATTTTTCGACTAACTCCATTCATTGCGCCTCTGCTTCAAACGAGTTACTCGATTTTCTCGACTAACTCCACTCATTTCGTCTATGTCTCACACGAGTTACTCGATTTTTTCGACTAACTCCACTCATTTCGTCTATGTCTCATACGAGTTACTCGATTTTTTCGACTAACTCCACTCATTTCGTCTCTGTTTCATACGAGTTACTCGATTTTTTCGACTAACTCCATTCATTGCGCCTCTGTCTCGCACCAGTTACTCGATTTTTTCGACTAACTCCATTCATTGCGCCTCTGTCTCGCACGAGTTACTCGATTTTTTCGACTAACTCCATTCATTGCGCCTCTGTTTCGCACGAGTTACTCGATTTTTTCGACTAACTCTATTCATTACGCCTCTGCCTAAACAACTCGCACGTAAGGAAAATGGGTAGATAATTCGGCAGAATCGGACTATTTGTCTATTTTAGAAAGGAATCCACGTTTTAATTCGGAAATATCGGAATATCGCAGATTTCGGCAGGGGCTAAAGTGAGCAGCAGTGATGTAGTGATGATAAGAAGCTAGTGTAGTCTCTTTCAGTTCAGTCTCCAGCTTCTGCTTCTTCTTCTTCTTCTGCTTCTGCTCCTGCTCCTGCTCCAGCTTCTTCTTCTTCTTCTGCTTCTGCTTCTGCTCCTACTCCAGCTCCAGCTTCTGCTTTTGCTTCTGCTCCTGCTTCTGCTCCTAGCTAACAAAAACACCGCCTTCAGATTTCATCCGACGACGGTGTCCATAGGCCATTCTAAGGCGCTAACGCATTTGATACTTCAATCGCACGATCAAGGAACTGCTCAATTTCTTCGCGTGTTTTACGCAGCTTGCTGACGAAACGAACAAGCTCTTGGCCGCCGCGGAAAGCAATGAAACTCGGGATGCCTAAGATGTTCAATTGCTCACAAAGGTCTGGGAATTCATCGCGATCCAGTTCAATGAACGTGAGACGACCTTCGTAGGCTTGTTCAACTGCAGGCATAAAAGGATCAATATAATGGCAATCCTTACACCATGTCGCCTTGAAAATGGCAATCGTCACGCCTTCTTGTGAAATTTGTTCTTGAAATTGTTGTTCGGTTGAAACTTTACGCATGAAGACACCTCTTACTTCTGGAATTTACTCTCTTATAGCATGTGTGAAAATGAGTGTCAAGCGTTGTACCATTTTCTGTATTCCTGATCATTTCATTTTACAATTAAAGTAAAAAGTGATATCATATAAATATCAAAATAATATTCAAAACCCGGGGAGGTATTACATCTATGAAAGAAACTAACGTATGGTCATTCAATGGCTTTATTGGCTTACTCTTATTTTTCGCCGCTCTCGGGCTAGGCATTTACAGTTTCACTCAAGAGAGCATTTTGATTGGTTTTATTTTGATCATAATTGGCATCATTTCCCTGTCGACAATTACTGTCGTTCAGCCGAATCAAGCCGCGGTCATTACATTTTTCGGGAGCTATCTAGGCACGATTCGCAAGAGTGGATTTTGGCTCGTGGTTCCCTTTTCTTCACGCAAGAAGATTTCGCTGCGGGTTCGCAATTTTAACAGTGTTAAATTAAAAGTTAATGATATCGATGGGAATCCGATTGAAATTGCTGCTGTGATCGTGTTTAAAGTCGTTGATACGTACAAGGCCTTGTTCGATGTAGATAGTTATGAGAAATTCGTTGAAATTCAAAGTGAGACAGCACTACGTCATGTGGCTAGCAAGTATCCTTATGATCGTTACGAAACAGAAGGCTATTCGTTAAGAGGAAATGCCGATGAGGTTGCGGCTGAACTCAGCACAGAGCTTCAGCATCGTCTTTCCGTTGCAGGTGTTGAGGTGATTGAGTCCCGTCTGACTCACCTGGCCTACTCCACCGAAATTGCCAGCGCCATGCTGCAGCGTCAACAAGCATCAGCGATTTTATCAGCACGCTCCATTATTGTAGAAGGCGCCGTTGGCATGGTTCAAATGGCTGTCGAACAATTGGAAGCCAAGGGTCTGCAGCTTGACGAGGAGCGTAAAGCTGCCATGATCAACAATCTCCTAGTTGCGATTGTATCTGATCGTTCAGCAACTCCGGTCATTAATACCGGATCGTTGTACTAACGGAGCCATGTTATGGCTGCCAAGAAAAATTTCCCGCTTCGACTAGATCCGAAGCTGCACCAAGCTTTAGAGCAGTGGGCTGAGGATGAGTTCCGAAGTGTTAACGGACACATTGAATATTTACTCCGAGAAGCGCTCCTCCGTTCGGGAAGGCTCCCCAAATCTAGTGCCGCGCAGCAAGCGAATGAAAATTTGGATAACTAACGAAAAACATCTTACATGGCATTCGCCTGTAAGATGTTTTTACATTTTCATAAGTTGTAATCGTAATCATTGGTGCAGAAATGGTCTGTGGTACAGTAAATTCCGCTCACTACACATTTATTCCCTCCTTTTGACATACCCCTAAGCTAACATGCAAATAATAGAAAGATGGATTTCGCTCTAGTAAGGAGGCCCATGATGAGAGTAAATCTTCCACCCGAAAACGAGGACGATAAGGGATTTTATTACAAAATCAGAGGACTCCCGGGCGCTATTGTCCAGCTTGTTAAACAGCAAGCCGCTAAGTTAACAAGCTCTTCTGATCAAATTCACGGATTGCCATTGCGAATCGATATCTCCCCCACCGCGATTGCAAGAATAGAAAAGGGGTTAGATCAGCAGCTAGCTTTGCAGCAAGGAGGCGTCGATGCCCCCTCACCCACCGTTGTTGAACAACATATTCTTCAACAGATCATCGCCAAAACGCAGACAGATAATCGCAATAATGTGACACGTACACAAGCGTATTGGGCGTGCTATCGCGACTTTCCAGAGCTTCACTGGGCATTGTTAGCTCACATGGTATCACGCAATGGGGGGTGGTGTATGACGGATTTACGCGGGGAACTGCTGCCTCACTTGATGAGCAATAAAGCCACAGATCACTTATTTTCCTTTCTGGAACGCGCGAATGCCCTAATCTTCCAAGATGCCTACCCGCAAATGCTGCTATATGCCGAAAGTAAACGGAGAAAGGTTAGTTTATTTCATCTTCTCCCTCATTTGCATATATCAGCTTGGATGCTTCCGATCTGGCGGGATTTCTGGCATTTCCAAGATACCGCCCTTCTTACCCTAGGGCTAATTGTCAATGAGCAGAGTTACGTTGAAGAACGTATTGTTCACAATCCTATATACCGACAAACCGTATTAGACACGCCTCTATTCAAAACACAAGCTTGGCTGCAGCTTAATCAAGTTGGATTCCCCTTTCGATCCACCATGGCGGATGCACCACTACCTCAGCCACATCTTGCTGGTCTTATTCTTGAGAATTTCAAGAATCTCACTGAACGCATTGAATTCGGCAAAACCTTGTATGCGATCCTCTTCGGAGTGCCAAGCGTGCTGCATGGCGTCCTTGCTTTTGCTTCTTCAACTCCCCATACGGGGTCACGCTCAGACTACTGGCCGCATCTGTTCGCGCCCATACGAAAAACCCCTCCTGATCTTAAGTATCAGGAGAGGCTCGATGGCTACAGCCTTAAGAAAGGAGCAGCGCCGTTCTATAGTCCACCTCTTCGCTCAGCGTGGCCTGATAGGCCGCTAGCGCCGGTAGAACGAGGAGATTGGTTTACCAGTGTGGAGGAACCGCTTAAGCATCTGCGATCCATTTCTGTTCCGGAAGCTTACGACTTGACACAAGATATGTGCCTTGGTCTGAGCAAGATTGAATTAGCTGTCGTTGGCGCTCAAACGATTAAGAAATTCATCCCCTGAGGCCGTTATAACCTAAGAACGTTTCAACACACGACTCGCTTTCGCAATGAGCTTCTGAACAGGTGAAGGAAAGCTTTTCACATCATCCTTCGTCACCACACGGGTTACCATGAGCATGATCGGATACAAAGCCACTGTAAATCCGCAAATCAGCACCGCTTGGATACCTTGATTCAAGCGGAACCAAGGAGATGGCAGCACATACGTGTGCGTCAGCCCTTCCGCTGCAAAGCCAAGTCCGCTGATGACAAGGATCGTTACGATAAGCCCGACGAAGCGACGTCCTAGAATGGTGAACGATATCTCCTTACGAAGGGAACGAAGGTTCAGCCACGACATTGCGATGAAGCATAGCCCCGTTGAGATTATGATGCCATAGATACCGAACAACTGCCCCAGCACGAAGCTGCCAAGCAGTTTGATAGCGATGCCGACAGCCACATGGACCATCAAGGGCTTCATCCGCCCCATACCCATGAGAACCGCTCCTGAGGTCTGCATCACGATTTGGAACATTGCACCAGCCGTCAGCAAAGAAATCATGGCAGGTCCATGCGCAATTCCGTAGGCGGAATCCTCAAGGCCAAATAAGAAGAAGTCGAGCGGTCTAGCTGCAATGCTGATCATGAGTACGGCAGGAAGACCTGAAAGAATAGCAAGCTGAAGCACACGTGTCGTCTGTTGTCCGACCTGCTTCAAATCCTTGCGCGAATAAGCAGCCGAAATAATAGGTACAACAGATTGACTCAACGCGATGGCCAAAATAATAGGAATCCCCGCAAGCGATTGTGCACGCCCACCGATTATCCCCACTAAGCCTAAGGCTTCAATGGCTCCAATAGAATCTTCAAGCAATGGGATAATCATCGAGGTATCGATGGCGTACACGAGCGTAACCGTGACTGAGAAAACGACGATCGGGATCGAAAGCTTCAGCAAGCTTCGATAAATATCCCGGTATCTGAACATTTCCGCAGGTAGATCTCCTACCCGTGTCGCCCCGATCTGCTCTGCCGCGGCTTGCGAAGCGGCTGAGATTGGTTGACTCGTCAAGGCATCATTTCGCTTGAGCTTCATCGCATAATACAACATCACTGCAAGTGCGGCTATGCCCCCAGCAACACCTCCAAAGGAAGCGCCCGCTACACCCCATCCCAGTGAGATATTGAGCAAGAAATACGCCAGAGCAATCGATGTGATCAATCGGAATATTTGTTCCACAACTTGCGAAATACCGTTCGGCATCATATGTTGTCTGCCTTGAAAGTAGCCCCGCATGATGGCGATAAGCGGGAAGAACAGCATCGCCGGTGCGATCGCTCTCGTAGCTAACGTAGCATCGGGTCCACCATGCGAAATTTTTTCCGCATAAATGGGTGCGAAGACATACAACAGTACTGTCATTCCGACCCCAGCAATGACAGCGAACCAAATCGCAGCCCGATAAATCCTTTGCGCTTCATGCGGTCGACCGATGGCGTTCTTCTCGGCAACCATTTTACTTAATGCACTCGGAATACCCGCGGTTGCGATAACAAGCAGGATCGAATATAGATTAAAAGCAATGGAATAACTGCCCATTCCTTTCTCGTGAAGCAGATGCACCAGCGGTATACGCTGGAAAACGCCGAGAAACCGCGCTACAAGCGCGGCCACGGTGAGAATGAGCGTCCCTTTTACAAGGGAATCTTTGGTTACCTTCGTCAAGTCCGTTCCTTCTCTCTCTTACAGTTTTCGTACGACCTTCTATGCCTCAAAAGACCCAGAGGAAGAAAATGATAATCATGCCAAGCTGCAGTACGATTTTTACCACAGAGCTGGCAAAAAAACCGAGCACAGACCCAATTCCTGTGCGTACTGCATTTTGCCAAGATGATCCGGCAATTAATTCACCCACTACGGCACCAATGAATGGGCCCAAGATGATCCCGAAAGCTGGAATCACGAAAGGACCAATAATCAGTCCAATCGCGCTGCCCCAGACTGCCGCTTTGGAGCCGCCGAACTTTTTGACACCTAACGCACTAACCGCATAATCCGCCACGATAATAATGATGACGATCAGGGTTTGAATCAACCAGAACCAAAAGCCGAAGGGCTCCCAGCTGATCAGCCAGCCGTAAATGAAAAAAGCAGCATAAATGGCTAGTACACCTGGGAGTATCGGATACACGCTACCTACCATGCCAACGACAAATAAAAGAATAACGACAATCCAACCTAAGGTAATCATGCTCAGTTACTTCCTCCATTCAAGCGAGCATATAGGTGCGAATGACATGAGCGACAGCATGCTCATTGTTGGTCACGGTCGTGATATCAGCGATTCGCTTTACTTCATCCTGCGCATTCCCCATGGCTACTCCAAGTCCTGCTTCGCGTATCATGGCGATATCGTTTTCGCTGTCCCCCATAGCTATAACCTCAGACATCGAGATGCCCAGAAGGTCACACACCGCTTCAACACCCGTTGCTTTACTAATGCCTAGCGGATTCATCTCCAGGTTAGACGGATGCGAATTGGTGATTTCAAGTGTCCCCCAGCTCGACACCACCTCACGAATTCTTTGCAATTTCTCTGCATTGTCTGTGAAGTAGCCGAATTTAAGCCATTCATGCTTGTCTATATCTAATCCTTCACTTTCACGGTTAAACACACCTTGTACCGAATAAGCCCACCACCAGCAGTCATTCTTCACTGCTAGCTTATGCAATTCGCGTATCGTTTCAATGGGTACTAGGGTTCGTTTCAGCAAAGTATCCGGCGACGCCCACACTTCACTGCCGTTTACCACAACAAGGGGCGTTGAAAGCCCCAACTCTTTAATGAAAGGCATGGCACTAATGGCACCGCGACCAGTGGACATGATAACGACTTTCCCCTGTGAAGTGGCTTCTCGAATCGCTGCTTGATTCTCGGCAGATATTTTTTTGTCCTCGTTCAACAAGGTCCCATCCATGTCGAGCGCAATTAATTTATAGTTTCCCAAACTCATCAACTCCTGTCTCTATGCCGTCATTTGTTCTGTCGACCTAGTAAGCAGTGAGTACTTTCTTAGGCAGCTCTTCCATAAATGTTTTGTGCCAAAGCGCAAAGATATAGAGGGTCCATAAGCGTCTTGCGTAATCACCTTGACCAATACGATGCTTATGCAGCATTTTCTCAACTGCCGCAATATCAATATAATCTTCGATGCCGCTGGATTTGATTTGCTCCATGACCATATCGCCCATGGCACCTTTCATCCAATCACGTAGTGGTACTGGGAAGCCCAGCTTCGGACGGTTCAGAATTGGATCTGGAATAATCCCTTCCATCGCTTTACGGAAAATGTACTTCGTTGTGCCGTTCGCAATGCGATATTTTGCTGGAATGCGGCGAGCCACTTCAAACAACTCTTTATCTAAGAAAGGAACACGCAGCTCTAGCGAGTGCGCCATCGTCATTTTGTCGGCTTTCATCAAAATGTCGCCTGGCATCCACAAATTCATGTCGATGTATTGCATCCGGCTTACCGGATCCAGATGCTTCGTTTTGTTATAGTAATCGCCGGCAATTTGCACGGGATTCTTGTAGGCGCGCAGCATCTCGCTATCGAGACGGAGTACTTCCGCCTTCATATCCTCGGAGAAGATTTTGGCATTCCCGAGGAAGCGTTGCTCTAGCGGAGTCGTCCCCCGCAACACATAGTTGCGGCCCTTCACTCCGCTTGGCAGTATGCGTGCGAAGCGGTTCAGCATGCGCTTTACCGATGACGGCAGCTGATCCAGCGGTTTGAGCGACTGCGGCTCGCGATAGATGCGATAGCCGCCGAACAGCTCGTCCGCGCCTTCGCCGGACAGCACAACCGTTACGTGCTCGCGCGCAAGCTGCGCCACGTGGTAGAGGGCAATTGCCGAAGGATCGGCGACAGGCTCGTCCTGGTGCCAGATCGCCTTCGGCAAGGTCGCGAAGAAATCATCCTGCGTGATGATTTTGTCGTAGTGATCTGTCCCGAGCGTCGCAGCGGTCTGAGCGGCAATCGGCGTCTCGTTGTTGGCGCCTTCGAAGCCAACTGAGAACGTGCGGATCGGTTCAATATTCCGCATATGCGTTGCAATTGCCGTCGAGTCGATACCGCTCGACAAGAAGCATCCGCGTTCCACGTCACTGACCATATGGAGCTTGACGGACTCTTTTAACCCCTCACGGATTTGCTCCACATAATAATCGAAGGGTTTCTCTTCCGGTTCGAACATGGGATCCCAATACTTATGTAGGGTCATTTTGCCGTCGAAAGTGATTGTAACCGAATGCGCAGGTGGCAGCTTATAGATGCCTTGGAACATGGTATTCGGCTCTGGCACATATTGAAAGGTCAAATAATTCAGCAAGCTGTCCGTATGGATCAACCGATTCATGCCTTCCGCCGCCAACAAGCTCTTAATTTCTGAGCCGAACAAAAATTGACGGTCACTCACATGATAGTAAAATGGCTTAATGCCAAAGTGGTCTCTCGCGCCGAACAGCTGCTTTTTCTTGCGATCCCAAATGACAAAACCGAACATCCCGCGCATGTGCTTCACGCAATCCTCGCCGAATTCCTCGTACAAATGGACGATGACCTCTGTGTCACTCTGGGTGCGGAAAATATGACCGCGCTCCTTCAACATCGTGCGCAATTCTTTGTAGTTATAAATTTCACCGTTGAATATAATCCAAACGGTTTCATCTTCATTCGTTAATGGCTGATGGCCTTCTTGAATATCAATAATGGACAATCGTCTAAAGCCCAAACCAATCCGATTCTCTGTCCAGAAGCCGACATCATTTGGCCCCCGGTGCACAATCAAATCTGTCATTTGCTGAAGCATCGCCTCAGTTGGTTCTCTATCTTCAAAATACATTACACCCGCAATACCACACATGGTGAGACTCACTCCTCCGTACTCTCATCATTCTTTCTCTTTGACAACCGATATATTAGTATACCATATCAGCCCGTCATTCTGGAAATACCATGAGTGTACGAGAATAACGGTATTCTATAGAAAAATGATGGAAATGAGAAGTCGCTTTAAAGAAGCAGATAACCGGCTTTTTTTCATGAGGTTCGACCACCTTTCCTTCGCGCACAAAAGTTGACTTAAGGCAACATTTAGGGTGAAGCAAGTTCTTCCCCTTAAAATAAGGTATGCTGCCATTGTGTAACTGGTGCTTACAGCTTAAAAAGCTGCTAGAAGCGACCAGATTCTTCTTTCGTTGTCAAGGGAGTTGCTTTAGGGCGCTAGGATGTGCTGTTGGTGCTGTTGGTGCTTACCGATGGCTGCTATTGCTGCAGATGCAGGGCTTTTGGGCTTTCCACGTTATCGCTGGGGTTCTGATTGCAGTAGTCCTGAATTCTCTGCCTCTGCTACAGTAGCTGCTGTCCATCTAATTGCTCCCCTTTCCATTCTCCACACACCCATCCCCCAGTCGAGGCCATTCAAGGATTAGCAGCCTCGCTTATGAAGCGAGTTCTAACCACGCAAAAAAAAAGAGCCTGCCGCAGCAAGCTCTTCTCCTTAATTACCACGGCCTCTTCCCGCCGCCAAGCTTCGTTAAAATACCATCATTCGCCGCGTCATACGCTTGGAAAATTTTCGCTGCAATCGGGGATGCCCCGTAGCGTCCGAACCCACCTTCTGGGACAACGACCGCAACAGCCAGCTTCGGATTCTCGACGGGAGCGAAGGCGATAAGCACCGCATTCTCTACAGATCCGCCAGCGACTACCTGTGTCGAAGTACCTGTCTTACGAGCGACATTAAACGGCAGCTCTTCGATGCCTTCGGCGCCACTTTTCATGCCATGAATAATGGTATTCCAATCGGCTTGAGCGAATTCCTTTGAGAAATCCTCAATAACCTCTGGCTCAACCTTTTTCACTAATTCACCTTGAAAATCTCTGATTTCATCGACAAACAATGGCTTCATACGTTTACCACGACTGGCAAGTGTTGCTGTATATTGCGCAAGCTGTAACGTTGTCGTTTTCTCATTCTGACCCCAAGATGCGTAAACCATCGCCGATTGATAACTGTCTTTCTCGGCATTTTTAATAAAGTCATTAGATCCTGCGAATTCGCCTGGCAACCCGCTTCCTGTTTTCACACCCATGCCGAATTTGGCCAGATACTCTGCCCATTTGGCGGTTACTTTCGCGTTCTCTCTTCCGTACTTGCTCCAGAAAGGGATTCCAACCATCGCAGACATATACGTATTCGAGGAATGCTCGATCGCTCCCGCTGCATTTAAGGCGCCGTAAGCGGTTTTGCCTGAGTTCGAGATGGTACTATTACCATCCTTACCGAAGCTGAATGAACCAGAATCATAGTACGTCTGACCCGCTGTAAAGAACTTTTCCTTCAATCCAATTAACACCGATAGTGGCTTAATCGTAGAACCCATGAAAACGATGGAGGAAGGATGCTTCGCATTTTCTTTCTCATCCGGAAACTTCGATTTTGCAGTCATAATCGTACCATTGGAAATAAAGGTACTGATGTCCTTATAAATACTCGGCGAAATACCACCCGTCCACACATTGGCATCATAGTCCGGATAGTTAGCCATTGTGACGATACGACCTGTATCCACTTCCATGGCAACCGCAAAGCCAGAAGAAGCCTTCATTCCCGTTTTCATATAGAGATCATTGGCATGAGAAGGATCACGTAAATATTGAATATGATCCTGGATGAATTTCTCCGTCGCCTTCTGAATGTCCTTGTTGATTGACAGGTACAGATTATTCCCCTTAATAGGGGCTGTGACTTCTGCTCTCCCAATGATTTTCATTGCGGCATTTACCGGATATTTCTTACTGCCGTTCCTGCCGCGCAGCTCATCCTGATACATCCGCTCGATGCCATCGAACCCGACATTCTCGTTGCTTAAATATTCTTCACTATTCGGATTATCCTTATAGATTTCTTTCGCTGTTTGGGTTGAAAAAGCATTCGTATAACCGACCAATTGCGTGGCAATTGTCGTCTTGTTGTCATCGTCCATTTCATAGGTACGGATACTTTCTTCCGTCACTTCCAACCACTTGAATTCATCGCGATGCTCGAGTAAATAAGCAATTTCACCATTAGATAAATCCGCTTTTATACGGCGTGGCACATAGTAGTAGCTCGGATCCTTCACTTTATTCTTATTAATGTCGTAGCCTAGATCCATCGCAAGGACGATCTCTTCAGGGGTCGGACTGACTGTATTCGGTTTGGCAAATTTGTCAAAAACATCGGTTTTGAGGCGATGAGCTAAATTAATGATGGCATCTTTATCCTGCTGGCCTGGTTCAATACGGAAAAATAAGGACTGTACGGGAATCGTATACGCCAGCGGGGATTTCGTTGAATCATAAATATTGCCGCGAATCGGGGCGATCTTGTTGGTTTGATTCGTATTGGTATTCTCTGCAGCCTTCAGATCCTTGGCTTGAACAAATTGAAGAATCGCTAACCTGACAATTAGCACGGAAAACAGTAAAAAGGTAACGAAGAAAAATATATTGATCCGAAACGAAAAGTGCCGTTTTTTTGTGATTTCTTTTTTCTTCGGATCATCCATAATGGATGATTTCATGCGGGTTCATATCCTTTCTCACTTAGGTCGTACATCGTCGGCAGGCGCCTGAATCAGTTCGAGCAGTGAACGAATCCCATCTCCCGAGTGATAAGGGTACCGAATTATACGAACAGCATCTATTCCTACTTGATTAGGGGCCCAAATATCATTCGTCTCATGATCCCCGACATACAGCACATCCTCTGCCTCTACGCCCGCCATCTGTAAAGCGAGCTGAAAAATAGCAGGGTCAGGCTTCTCCAAGCCAACTTCTGTGGATACGAGTACCGGGTCAAAATAATGTAATACCCCTTTGTCCGCCAGAATGGCTTTCAGCGTGGGAGCAAAATTAGAAATAATACCGATTCTAAAGCCTCGTGCTCGCAGTTCTTCCAGAAATGGCTTCACATCATCAAATAAATCATAATACTCAGGTGCTGTGTAAATGTCATATAGCTCGTGACAGCAGTTGAAAATCTCTTCCTCTGTCCATTCCTCATGAATGCCTAGTTTATTCAGCACATAGTGATATAGGTTAACCCAGAATTCACGATCTGACTCTGGACTGCACACCACGAAGTTATCTTTTTTCTCAACATAATAAAATAGACGAAATGCCTCTGTAAAAAGTTCATGAATATGAGCTTCATCTCGGTCAACGGAGCGCAATTGCAAATACTGCTTTAGAATCGTTTGTGCTGCAGGAATGGTTACTAAAGTATCACCCGCATCTAAGTATATCATCTTGTATGACGTTAAATCTTTTTGCATATCGTCTCCTGCATAATAAATTTGATGAAGCTGATTATTCTAAACGTCCCTCACGTGTGTTTGATCAAAATTCGGCGGATTGAACCAATTCGCTCCGCTTGCTACCCAAGTAGAATCCAGAGGCACCCACTTATTGGTTTCCTTGAGATACACTTCGTTCCAAGCGTGAGGACCATATCCACCTTGTCCATCATACCCTAGACCCGTGACAACCTTGACATCAAGTCCAATGGATCTCGCCATTTGTGCATATAACCTAGAATAATCAATACAAACGCCCTCTTTGGTATTGAATGTATCCTCCGGTGTTTGCTCCTTCCAAATCCGCTGCTCTTCGTATAATTTCACTTTGTCCCAATCATACTGGACTCGGGTTCCCACCCAGCTGTACAGCAACTTGGCCTTCTCTTCATCCGACTTCGCATTCGCCGTAATTTCTTTGGCGGCATCTGAAATATTGCCTGGGATTTTCGCATCGAGCACTTCATATTTCCGTTGTAAAATATTCGTGAATTCCTGCTCAACCGCACGGGTGAAAACAGGTGCCTTCTCCGCAATAAAATCACCCGTAAATGGTGAAATGACTTCTTTAGCACCTTTTTGATACATTTGTGAGGATTCAATATAAGGAGTGACCATCGAGTGCGGGAACAGGGAGACATAGATGAATAAAATAGCGATTAGCATGAGCGCTCTGACAAATCCTGCTATGGATCCAATCGCTCCGCCCGAAACGGAGCTCAATATGGAATGACTCCGATTATCCGTGGCATATCGTTCTGCCAGCCAACGCCCAAGCAAAACATCAACCAAGTGATTCATAATTTGTTTGATAATGACATAACCAAGGATAAATAAAACTCCGAAACGGAGCAATGGAAAGTCTCTCAGGCTAGTAATGACGGTATAGTAAGCTTGTTTAAGCGCGCTTATTTCGACCGGCGGAATTTGCAAATCCTGTCCCTTCAACCACGTTTGAATCCAGGGTGATACCAGTTGCACACCTTTCCACGCAATAAACATGGATATGATGGCGAGCACGGCTTCCACCAGCATAGCAACGAAATGCCTTGCGGAACCGGAGCCGCCACGGAAGAAGCCTTGCAGCACCGAAGCTGCAATCGTGAGCACAATCAAGATGGATATGAGATTAATTGAAGAGGTTGAAAACCACGAGTTATCCGTCATGCGTGCTCACCTTCCTTTGTTAGGCTAAACCAGCTACTGGCTAAGTATTTTTCTTTGCTTGCTCAATAAAAGCATTCACGGCGGAATTCGCATTCATTTTGAATGTCTTTCCGAGAAAGGTGACCTGAACCTCGTCCGATCCTGTCTTCCCTTCCACTTTCAAGCTTTTCGTTGTTATCAAAAAGGAACCATCTGCATTGGCCTTAAATTTGGCTTCTTTGGCCTCAGATGTCAACGCACTAACCGCTTTATCCTTGATCTCATCGCTGACTTGGGAAACAACACTTGCCCCAATATCCTTTATTTTATCCTTATAGTTAGCTCCATAAACAATAAGTGCCCCTACAATGGCAAGGACTAATACCCATTTTATTACGGTTTTGACAATCCCAATCACGATAAAAAGAACAATAATAGCCCCTACAATTAAATACCAACGATCCTGTGCAAACGAAATCCACTGATCCATCTTTAACCCCTCCTCATTATCCAAAAGTCCCTTCCTATCATACTACATGGACTCCTTAATCTTCATCTCTTTTTTTCCTTAACTCTGCAAGCTTCTTCTCAATTTCTTTGGTTTTATCGATGCTTTTCCCTGTTCTACGAAAGGATTGTCTTAAACGAAAAATAAGGAAAATGCCGACTGCTGCCAAAAGTATAAAAACAATAGGGTCCATGCTTCCTCCTGCCTAAGAAATTGTGTCATTTGCCCCGAAAGGTCATATCCGTGGGACGAGCGGCGTAAAACTTAAGAAGACAAGACTAAATGATCGAGGTGGTGAGACCGTGCGAACAGCCATATGGTTGTATTTATTTATGTTTGTTGCTTTCTTTGATTTACACGCGCAATATCCCATTCTATCCCCTTTTGCCTTATCACTGGGAGCTGCTCCCTCATTCATAGGGCTCATCATGGGCGTATACTCGCTTACGCATCTACCTGGCAATCTGATCGCAGGGTACGGTGTAGACAAATACGGCAGCAAGATGTTCATCGTCTTTAGTTTAATTGTAGCAGGGATCATCTTATTATTTCAATCGAACGTCAAAGATCCCTGGCATCTGCTTTACATTCGTTCCATCAGTGGTTTTGTACTTGCCTTCTTATCGCCAGCTTGTCTAACCTTACTTGCTCGCATAGCGCGCGATCGCATCCATCAAAGTAAACTCATGGCAGGCAATGGCCTCGTTCACACTCTTGCATCTGTTGTCTCTCCTGCGGCAGGGGCCATTCTAGTGGCCAAAATCGGCTTTACCACCGCCTTTTCCGTGTTGGGCTGGATCCTTATTATTACAGGAGTTCTTGCGATCTTCGGCGTCAAGGAGAGGGAACTACTAGCTAACCAAGGGAAGCAGGCGGGTTCAACAGCTATCTTAGACCCGCATGGTCACCATGTATCACAGGATATCAATGATAGTTCGAATGGTGTCTCTATCCCCTGGCTTTTCTTCCTCATCCCCATGGCACTTTCATGCTCGCAAGGGATTTTGTTCTTTGAGCTTCCTCTGATGAAGTCAGCACGAGAGTCCATCCTTACATCTGGCGTTTTTTTCACGTTGGTCAGCTTAGGTGCGCTGCTAAGTATCTCTTTCTGGTTTTTGAATAAAATATCTCCTTTTCTTCGGACCATAGGCGGAAGCATCGGGCTTGCAGCCATTTTCTTTGGTTTAGCCATCCAGTGGCCGGTTCCGCTCTCGGTTTCCCTCTTCTTAATCGGTATGGCAAAAGGTGTCATTTACCCTGCTCTAGCAGCTTTACTTGCCAGTATAACAAGTAGTTCTCGATACGGTCGCGTGTTTTCCTTGCTATCCATTTCATACTCCGTTGGCGCCTTTATCGGCCCAATGATGGCCGGACAGCTTCGAGATCATATTTCCTCGTACTTCATCGCGTTCTTCATTCTCATGTTAGCTCTTTCGCTATTGCCGCTTCGCACGTTCAAATCTCCTGTCATTACTTCATGAGAAACCTCTATCGTGGCCATTCAAAGATGAGCGACCGCGTTTAGATGTAGGTTTTATCGCCAATTAGAAAGATGTTTTCGGGAACCGAAAACTTATACTTTCTAATGTGGTAATAAGGCTTCACGAAAAGGCTTGATGTCGTCAGGCCTTTTCCCATGTGTCATACGCTGTAAATCCTTGTCATTTCCCAGGAAATAACGCTGTTTCGAGACACTTGGATCACTGCTCCAAACGGGGTATACTACTCTAAAAAGGAGTGAAGGTGAGCCCATGTCCATTGCCATTATTGTTGAGGGGAAAAATGATAAAAGTCGCTTAAAACGCGTGGTTGACGATACCGTCAGCATCCATTGCACGTTTGGAACTCCCAGTTCCATCACCCTGGATGCATTGCGAAAAAAAGTGGGTGATCTGCCCGTTTATATATTCACCGATAATGATGCATCCGGCAAAAAAATCCGTTATTTGCTGCGTGATACGTTTCCAGACGCTGAACAGCTCTACACACGTAAGGGCTATGCTGGCGTAGAAGGTACACCTGAAGAATATATCATCCAACAATTAGAAAAAGCAGGACTGGACGCGTATATTATCTACCCTGCGCCCAACCCTGCTTATGAATAACGAATTGCGAATTATTTCCCTTTTGAAAGAGTCACGACATCCTTGACGATATGATCCGCATCCAGCTCTGGATTGCTTGCATCATAGTAATTTCGCAGCTGACCTTTCGGATCCACTAGCAAAATCGCATTGGAATGCGAGAAATTTCCGTCCTTCTCTTTGATCACCATGATACCGAAGTCCTCAGCAAGCTTATGAACCTTCGGTTCTTCTCCCCGAAGGAACGTCCATCCGCCTGGAATCGGCTTCGATTCGAAGCGATTTCCGAATGCTTTTAAAACCTCAGGCGTATCTCTCGTCGGATCTACGGTAATAGATAAGATCTCAGCTTTGGTACCCAGTAAATTCTTTTCTTTCAATTCATCCTGTACCCTTGAAAGTATGGCGCTTGTCGGCAGACACACATCCGGGCAGTAGGAGAAGAAGAAATACACAAGTCGCACTTTACCTTCCATATCTTGGGAGGTGACGGTTTTACCATCCAGATCCTGAAGTGTAAACGAAGGCGCTGCCTTCATCGCTGTTAATCTTTCATCAGGCTTACTGCCGTTCGCCCACAATTTATATGCAAAGGAAGCAATCATCGCAATTAATATCGCGCCTAGTGCTAGCTTAAACCAGTTTTTCTCGAAAAACGTCCCCATCGTTTTTGTCCCCCAGACTAACTAGATTTTCGCTGTTGTATCAATGACCATCAAGATCGATAACAGCGTTAAATAGAGAAGGGAGAACAAGAACATACGCTTAGCCCATACAATTTCCGCTTCCCCATTTGCTTTGAACCCTTTGACGCTCATGAATACCCACGTTAACCCTAGAATCGTAGATACGATCAAGAAGATAGTTCCTACATAACCATAAGCCGTTAGCATAACAGTAACAGGTACTAATAGAACCACATAGCGCACCATACTAATTTTCGTTACGAACGTCCCTTTGACTACTGGCAGAAGTGGAAAGCCCGCTGCACGGTACTCTTCCATACGACGAATGCCAAGCGCCCAGAAATGCGGCGGCTGCCACAGAAATAGGAATAGGAAGATCAGAATCGCTCCTAAATCTACCGTCCCGCTAACTGCACAATATCCAATAACAGGTGGTGTCGCACCTGAAAACGCGCCAACGAACGTGCTCCAGACAGAAGTCCTTTTGAACCAAGCCGTATAGAGCCAAACATATAAAAACAATCCAAGTAAACCGATCAATGTTGCTAAAGGTGACTGGGCTCCAAAGTATAGAACTCCTAAACCGATTGTGCCTAAAATAATACCGTACCAGAGCACGAAATTAGCGCTTAGTCTTCCGCTTGGAAGTGCTCTATTCTGCGTACGCTCCATCTTCGCATCCATCTCACGGTCCAGATAGTTGTTCAGCACCGTACCTCCAGCCATCACCAATGCCGTACCCAGCATCGTCATAATGAGATGAATCCAGTCCACATCCCACTGAGCCGCTACCCAATAACCAGCAAAAGCCGTCATGAGATTCGAATAAATAATACCTGGCTTCACCAGGCGGTAAAATTCTTTCAGGGTCACAGGTTCTGCCGCACCTTGGATAAGGCTAGCTTGTATAGAATCGTTTCCAACGGACTCTTGGGACGAGCCTTTCGAAACGGTTTCGTAAGTGACTTGATTTTCCATGTATATTGACCTCCTCTATGTTGAATTTCCGATCCTACATCTTAATGAACATTCCCATCATACCAACCCCTACATCATTTGACAATGAAGCGCAGGCAGTTGTCATCATATTGTCGATTCTCCCTTCCAGTATGCGTGAAAAATGAACTTACCATTCGATTCCAGTTGGGGAATACGTGAAAAAGTTGCGGAGAGCTCTAATTGACGCTCTCATAAAGGTACCTATCACCACTATCCCCTTCGCTCAGTTAAGCAAGATTCCATCCATATTCTGAGCCAATGGGATAGTGCCCACAATCTTAGACATTAAACATGTTCCCCCGCCCGGTGCCACATAAATAGGAAGAGGAGGCAGGTTATATCCCTGCCTCCTCTTCCTATTTATTCACCAACAAAGGCGTTAACTCGAATAAGCTGCGGCGAATTTGATGCCATGCCTTCGTCAGGACATCTTGCAGCTCCCAAGCGTGCCTTCCCATGACATTCACAACGAGTCCGTGCTTATACGTAAGACTCGCTCCCATGCGAACCTTGCCGCCTTCCAGTTGGCTCAGTTTCTCCACAATCGCCTCTAGATGTCGATGCTTGAGGCGATCAGAGAAAACAAACAAATTCCCCATGTGCGTCTCTTCTTCCCAACAACCCGGGGAAGTAAGCAGCATGGTGGCGGGCTCAATTCGCTGATTCTGATAGAAAATCAGCTCCCCCTCATACCATACCTTCATCCGATTCACATACCGCGAATACTGAAATATTTCCCCCCGCTGTGTTCGTCCAGGACAAATGACATCGGAGAAAATCAAAGCTGATCCCTTTGATAGATGCGCCTCCGTTTCCGCGAACATTTCGGCATCCTTATACAGCATCAAAGGCTCGGGGATATACTCCAACAGCGCGTCTGCCGCCAATCGAAGCGTCTGATGTTGTGTACTTCCTTGCCCCCCTACGGAAGGATGAACCTTCGTGAACGATTGGTTCGTTAGATAAACACGTGCGCCCTCTTCAAGGCGCACGTCAATTGCGTAATGATCGCCGGACATGAGTCCAGGTGAGCAATCCATCATATAGACGCCCAGTTGATCCATGGGGGCGGCATCATCCATGAACGTTTCGTTCTCATAACGGAACGTTTTGGCGATTTTGAGCGGGGAGGCGTGATATTTGTGAACGAGCCGCGTAAAACAACTGCGCACAGCAAATTGTGCGGATATCTCCCCCGTCAGTTTAGGCATGGCTAAACTCCGTCTCCACCCAGCTCACAATGTCATCCAGTCCTGTACCGCCCATCAGATTAGAGAATATATACGGGCGTTCGCCGCGCATCTTTTTCGTATCGGAATCCATCACTTCTAAGCTAGCGCCTACATAAGGGGCGAGATCGATTTTGTTAATGATCAGCATATCTGAACGCATGATGCCAGGCCCGCCTTTACGCGGGATTTTCTCCCCTTGCGCCACATCTATAATATAGATGAAGCGATCCACAAGCTCCGGGCTGAATGCAGCCGCCAAATTATCTCCGCCACTCTCAATGAAAATGATATCGAGATTCTCAAACCGCTTCTCCAGCTCTTCAATCGCTTCAAAATTCATCGAAGCATCCTCACGGATCGCTGTATGCGGGCAGCCGCCTGTCTCTACTCCGATGATTCGCTCCTCTGGCAGCGCTTCAGAGCTAATCAGAATACGTGCATCTTCCTTCGTATAGATGTCATTGGTGATAACCGCTATGCTGTAGCGGCTATTCAGCCTCCGTGCCAAGCGTTCAACAAGCGCTGTTTTACCTGAACCTACAGGACCTCCAATGCCAATTCGCATCGGGCGATTGCGATCTGCTGATGGTTTCTCCCACTCGTGATGATGATGACCATTACCTTGGCACATTGTCATTCCTCCTCAGATCTATGATTGAGCTTCTTCCTATTAAGACATGAATAAACGAGAGTATAAGGTTTCATGCTGCATCATAGCTAAATCCGCCGCTGGTGAATTTGTGTATGCCTCCATCGGATCCATGTGCGAAACTCGCTGCCATTCGCTTCCAGTCAAAGGAACCAGCTTTGCTAGCAGCATCTGACCTTGCGTTTGTCCAATGGACATCAGCCTCAGCGCGCTATTAATGCTAGTCATGATGCATGTGTATAAATAGCCTTCTACTGCCTGATCCAGAGGAACTCCCAAATGGTAGCTCACCCAACCGTGAACAACAGGATGGTTGGAACTGCATCTCCCAGCGCTCACAGCATCATCGAAAGGCTGCCAATTCAGCTCTGGATATAGCGAACGTGATAATTGTAGCAGTCTCCGTCCTATTTTCTGAACACCGATCCGCGTCTCACTCCCTACCCGCTGCACATGCAGCATATGGTCGAGATCCCAAAGCGGCCCTAGCTCCCCGCCAGGAATGTGCATATAAGCTGCCTTTATGACCATGGCATCCGAAGATGCCCAACTGCCCGCTAACATAGATCGAATGTAAGCTTCTAACTCAGAGATCGATGCTAATCTCCCTTGCTGAACGAGTGTTTCTAAACCAAATGAGTGCGAAAACCCGCCAATCGGAAGCGCCGAATCCAACAGTTGCTGATAGGCTAACCAATGGAACGGTGGATGTTCTGCTGCTTTCATTGTTGTCACCTCAATCGCGACTGTCTTCCATTCTTTTTAAAATAAGAAATACAACTGAGCCATCGGCAGCTCTGTCGCCGGTTCGCAGGTCACAGCCTCGCCATCAACCTTCACCTCGTAAGTTTCAGGATTCACTTCTATAGAAGGTGTTCCATCGTTATGGATCATATCTTTCTTGGAAATGCTGCGACAGCCCTTCACCGGCTCAACCCGCTTTTGCAAACTGAATCGTTCTGCGATTCCACTGTCATACGCAGCCTGAGAGACGAACGTAATCGAGCTTTGCGTCAACGCTTTCCCAAATGCAGCGAACATCGGTCTACCGAAGACAGGCTGCGGAGTTGGGATGGATGCATTCGGATCCCCCATTTGCGCATATGCGATGCTGCCTCCTTTGAGAACCAGATCTGGCTTGACGCCGAAAAACATCGGACTCCAAACGACCAAATCTGCAAATTTGCCTGGTTCAATCGACCCGACAAGATGCGATATGCCATGTGTTATGGCTGGGTTGATTGTATATTTCGCCATGTAGCGTTTAATGCGGAAATTATCGTTATCTTCGGTATCGGGAGCTAGTGGTCCGCGCTGTTTTTTCATTTTATCCGCCGTTTGCCACGTACGAATAATGACCTCCCCGACTCTCCCCATCGCTTGGGAATCGGAGCTCAGCATACTGAACACGCCTAGATCATGGAGAATATCTTCCGCTGCAATTGTTTCGGGGCGTATCCTAGAATCAGCGAAGGCGACGTCCTCCGGAATCCGACTATCCAAGTGATGACATACCATCAGCATATCCAAGTGCTCTTCAATGGTATTAATCGTGTACGGACGTGTCGGATTTGTTGAGGAAGGTAGGACATTCAGCTCAGCGGCCGCTCGGATAATATCCGGTGCGTGACCGCCCCCTGCGCCCTCGGTATGATACGTATGAATGGTGCGTCCTTTGATCGCAGCAAGCGTATCTTCAAGAAATCCCGCTTCATTTAATGTGTCCGTATGAATCGCGACTTGCACATCATAACGATCAGCCGCTTCCAAACACATGTCGATAGCTGCCGGCGTTGTTCCCCAATCTTCATGAAGCTTCAAACCGATGGCGCCCGCTTCAATTTGTTCAGTCAGCGGCTCCAGGAAGGACGAATTCCCTTTGCCGGTAAAGCCCAGATTCATTGGAAACGCTTCGGCTGCCTCCAGCATCCGCTGCATGTGCCAAGCTCCAGGTGTACAGGTTGTCGCGTTCGTCCCTGTGGCAGGCCCCGTTCCACCGCCGATCATCGTCGTCACGCCAGAGGAAAGCGCAGTTTCGATTTGCTGCGGGCAAATGAAATGGATATGCGCGTCGATACCGCCAGCTGTTACGATTTTACCCTCACCCGCAATGACCTCTGTGCTTGCACCTACGATCATATTCGGATGCACACCATCCATAATATCCGGGTTGCCTGATTTTCCAATGCCAACAATATGACCATCACGAATACCGATATCGCCTTTGACAATCCCCCAGTGATCAATAATGACAGCATTCGTAATTAAGGTATCTAATACACCCTGTGCACGGGTCGCACCGCTAGATTGTCCCATGCCGTCACGGATTACCTTCCCGCCGCCGAACTTGCATTCATCCCCGTATACGGTGTAATCATGCTCGATTTGCGCCCAAAGCTCTGTGTCTGCCAACCGAATGGCATCGCCTGTTGTAGGGCCAAACATCAGTGCATAGTTCTTACGATCTATTCGACTCACCAAGCATCCCCTCCCAGGCCTGCCATCTTTCTCTCGTTTCGATCGACATTTTGTTTTTTTTCGCCAAGCCTTGACTCAAATTATTAAGCCCATAAGACAGCATCGCTCCGCCTAATTCGACAAGCTGAACTGGCTTTTGCTCACCAGGCTCGAAACGGACAGCTGTTCCGGCTGGAATGTCTAGGCGCATGCCAAAGGCCGACTCTCTCGGAAAATCCAAACCTCTATTTACTTCAAAAAAGTGAAAATGCGACCCAACTTGAACCGGTCGATCTCCTGTATTCGTTACAATGATTTCAATCGTCTGTCTGCCAACGTTCATTTCAATAAAGCCTTTGGCTGTTCGATATTCACCGGGAACCATGTTCTCGCCCCTTTCTTGAGTCATTATGTAATTGGTTCATGTACGGTAACTAATTTGGTCCCATCGGGAAACGTAGCTTCCACCTGCACTTCATGAATCATTTGAGGGACACCTTCCATAACCTGATCTGCCTTGAGAATAGTCGTACCGAACGCCATGAGCTGCGCGACCGTCAAGCCATCCCTAGCTCCTTCCATGATTTCGGAAGTCAACAGTGCAATGCTCTCTGGATAATTCAGCTTTAATCCTCTAGCTAATCTTCGTCTAGCTAAGTCAGCAGCTACGGTTATGAGTAACTTCTCTTTTTCCCTTTCCGTTAAATGCACACGCTCACCTCTTCAAAAACCGAATAATAGCAATCCTTTACACTCATTATATTCGTGTATTTAACGATTGTAAATCTTAAATGTCATATAAGTTGACATAAATAACTTGATTTTTAAATAAATATTTCAATTTTATGTGATTTTCACAAGGTTCCTGATCACATTTGTGCATTTTAAACAAAAAACATTCCATCAGTGTCATGTATATTGACATAAACTTGTGTTGCCATTTATCATAAGCCATGTAATCCAAATCTTGTAGGGCAAGGGAGTGGGACGTGAATGAGAGAGATAAGAAACAAGGGTAAGCTTACAGTTGCACTAAGTATGGCTTTGATGTTAGTTGCGGCCGGCTGTGCGAAGACAGAAACTACCTCCTCTACGACGACTGCACCTGTGGCTGGGGCAACATCTGGCGACACAGTACCAGTGGGAATTCTTCACTCACTAACAGGTACGATGTCCATCAGTGAGGTATCTGTTAGAGATGCTGAACTCATGGCGATTGACGAAATTAATGCAGCTGGGGGACTATTGGGCAAAAAGATCAAACCCGTGATCGAGGATGGGGCATCGGATTGGCCAACTTTTGCAGAGAAGACAAAGAAGCTCCTGCAAAAAGACAGCGTAGTAACGATTTTCGGTTGCTGGACATCTGCTAGCCGTAAAGCAGTACTTCCAGTCGTCGAGCAAAACAAAGGATTACTGTGGTACCCGGTTCAGTATGAAGGCGTTGAATCCTCACCTAACATCTTCTACATAGGTGCAACAACGAATCAACAAATCATCCCCGCAGTCACTTGGCTCCTGCAAAACAAAGGCAAGAAATTCTTCCTCCTCGGTTCCGATTACGTATTCCCAAGAACAGCCAACAAAATTATTAAAGAGCAGTTGAAAGCAGATGGCGGAACACTGGTTGCTGAAGAATATACACCGCTTGGACACACGGACTACAATACAATCATTAGTAAGATTAAAAAGGAAAAACCAGACGTTGTCTTCAACACATTGAACGGCGATAGTAACGTTGCCTTCTTCAAGCAGCTTCAAGATGCTGGCATTACGTCTAAAGATTTAACAACAATGTCCGTTAGTATCGCCGAAGAAGAAGTGCGCGGTATCGGTGCTTCTGTTCTCGATGGTCACTACACAGCATGGAACTACTATCAAACAACGAATACAACTGAAAACAAGAAATTCGTTGAGGCTTATAAAGCCAAATACGGCAAGGACCGCGTAACGGATGATCCGATTGAAGCTGGCTACACAGCTGTTTATCTGTGGGCTGAAGCTGTGAAGAAAGCTGGCTCCTTTGACGTAGAGAAAGTAAAAGCAGCAGCCAAAGGGATTGAGTGGAACTCACCTGAAGGTAAAGTCACCATTGATGGTGAGAATCAACATATCTTCAAAACTGCTCGTATCGGCCAAATTACGACTGATGGCCAAATTAAAGAAATTTGGAATTCTGGCAAAGCACTCAAACCGGATCCATTCCTCAAAACATATCCTTGGGGCGCAGAAGTAACGAAATGATCCAAGGTCTTCGTACTCAGAAACCAGGACTGCCTAACCGCAGTCCTGGATTTCATCATTTTAATCCGGTTTCAGAGCCTATGCTTCCGATGCGAGTTTTGAGGTTTCAATATCCCGCTTCGCTTGCATGAACAACTCAAAACTTTTAAAGGAGAGATTGTCATGAGTTTGCTGCTGCTTCAATTATTTAACGGACTCAGCTTAAGCTCCATTCTGCTCTTAATCGCAATCGGTCTCGCCATTACCTTCGGTCTCATGAATGTGATGAATATGGCACATGGCGAATTTATTATGATCGGTGCTTATATGGCTTATCTCGTACAGAAAGGCTTCCAATCCTATATGCCCGCTTCTGCCTTCGGATGGTACTTCGTCGTTTCACTCGGCGTTGCTTTTGTCGTCGCTTTCGCCATTGGCTGGCTTCTCGAAGTTGTACTCATCCGCTTCATGTACGGCAGACCGTTGGATAGCTTATTGGCTACCTGGGGAGTCTCTCTCGCTTTACAACAAATTGCACGATCCATCTTTGGCGCTCCCAATGTCGCTGTTAGAGCTCCGCAGTGGTTGGAAGGCGGATGGCATGTAACGGCAGACTTAATTCTTCCATATAAGCGACTCTTTATCATTGGGCTTGTCGCACTTTGCATCTTCATCATCTACCTGTATCTCTATCACTCTGCTGGCGGTAGAAGAATGAGAGCGGTTATGCAAAATCGTGAAATGGCTTCTTGCTTGGGTATATCTACTCGCAGAGTCGATGCTCAATCCTTCGCGTTTGGTTCTGCCATGGCTGGTATCGCAGGCTGTGCTCTTTCCCTACTAGGACCGATTGGACCCACGATTGGCACCTATTATATTGTTGATGCCTTTATGGTCGTCGTGCTCGGCGGGATCGGCAAACTGATCGGCACCGTAGCTGGCGCATTAGGGATCGGAGTATTCAATACCGCCTTGGAATATACGACCAGCGCTACACTTGGTAAAGTACTTGTCTTTACACTGATCATCGCCTTCTTACAATGGAAGCCAGTGGGACTTGTAACGATGCGTTCGCGATCCTTAGATTGAAGAAAGGAAGTGACCTCTTCTATGCTCTTTGCCAGACAATCTAAGCTCAAGCTATCCATCTATGGTATTGGTTTACTACTCATCGCGCTTGCCCCCCTATTTTTGTCTGACTTTCGTTTATCCTTACTCGGCAAATTCCTGGCTTATGCCATTATCGCGATCGGAATTGACTTAATCTGGGGATATACCGGCATTTTAAGTCTTGGCCATGGCGTTTATTTCGGACTCGGAGCTTATTGTATGGCCATGCATTTGAAGCTTGCTTCCACGCCTAATCAATTACCTGATTTCATGTCCTGGAGTGGTGTCAAAAGCTTGCCATGGTTCTGGTTACCGTTCCATAGTGCCACAGCCGCGTTCCTGTTAGCGCTCATTTTACCGATGATTGTCGCCTTTATCCTCGGATATTTCACTTTCCGTAATCGGATCAAAGGCGCATTCTTCTCCATTTTATCCCAAGCCTTAGTCATCATTACGGTGACCCTCTTCGTCGGACAGCAAGGCTATACAGGCGGGACGAATGGATTAACGAACTTTACAACCTTTCTCGGTCTGAATCTGCAACTACAATCGACGAAACTGCTGTTTTTCTATCTCACCCTAGCCGTCGTGCTCGTTGTTCTAATCCTTAGCACCCTGCTCGTGACCAGTCGTCTTGGCAACATTCTTACTGCCATTCGGGATGGTGAAAACAGAGTACGCTTCATTGGCTATAATCCCGTCACGTATAAAGTTTTCATTTACTGCGTCTCCGCAGGTTTAGCCGGACTTGCAGGCGTGCTCTTCGTACTTCAAGAAGGGATCATATCACCTGCGCAAATGGGTATCGTACCATCGATTGAGATGGTTCTATGGGTAGCTATTGGCGGTCGTTCAACCATTGGGGGCGCTATTCTTGGGGCATTAGTAACGAATGCAGCCAAAACAACCTTCAGTGAAGCTTATCCCGCTTGGTGGCCAATCATGCTAGGAGCTATGTTCATCATCGTCGTTTTATTACTGCCAAAAGGTATTGTCGGCACACTTACACACTATTTCACCAATTGGAAAAGAAACAATCTTCCAAAGCATATCTCGTCATCGCAAGAAGTAATAGAAACATGAACTCCGCTTATGTAAACCGGAAAGGGGAACATTTCAATGCTAGGACAATTAGCGAAACAACAACCGACAACCGACGAGACAATCCTGAGCGTCAAGGGACTTGAGGTGAACTTCGACGGTTTCAAAGCCTTGCGGAATCTAGATTTTTCGTTAAAATACGGTGAGCTCCGTTTCCTTATCGGCCCCAATGGCGCTGGTAAAACGACGCTGCTTGATGTGATCTGCGGCAAAGTAAAGCCTTCCCACGGTCACGTCTTTTTCAAAGATTCCATTGATCTCACCAAGCACCAAGAGCACCAAATTGCCCAGCTTGGCATCGGGCGAAAATTCCAAGCGCCTACGGTTTTCTCCACCTTAACCGTCTTTGAAAATCTGGCACTTTCGATGAAGCAGCAGCGCGGACTCCTCAGTGCGCTGTGGGCCAAAACTACAAGTGAACAAAGAGATCGACTCTACCTTCGGCTTGATATGATCGGTCTTCAGAGTAAAGCCAAAGAGCGTGCCGGCTCCCTCTCCCACGGGGAGAAGCAATGGCTCGAAATCGGTATGCTGCTTATGCAGGAGCCTGATCTCCTGTTGCTCGACGAGCCCGCCGCTGGTATGACCGACAGTGAGACAGAGAAAACCGGCGAGCTGCTCCATGAAATTGCAGCGAATCAAACCATTATCGTTGTTGAGCACGACATGGCTTTCGTGCGCCAGTTCGCTAGAACAGTAACTGTTCTTCACGAAGGCACTGTCCTGCGAGAAGGCACGATGCAAGACATTCAGAATGATGACAAAGTTGCGGAAGTATACCTCGGAAGGAGAGTTGAACGCGGTGCTTAAACTACAGGGCATTGAAGCCGGTTATGGCGAAAGTATGGTCGTCCGTGGCGTGAACCTCGAGGTAAAGCCTGGTCAGATCGTTTGTTTAATGGGACGCAATGGGGTTGGGAAATCCACCCTCATGAAAAGTATCATGGGACTCATTAAGCCCAGATCAGGCAATATCCACTACATGGAGGCAGACATCACTTCGTCTTCTCCAGATCGCCGCGCCAAGTTTGGTATCGGCTACGTGCCGCAGGGCAGGGAAATATTCCCCCAACTTACCGTCGAGGAAAATCTTTTATTAGGCTTAGAGGCCGCATCAGATCGCAGAAAGAAATTGCCAGAGTCTCTCTTCGATACGTTTCCCGTTCTTCGTCAAATGCTTCATCGCAAAGGAGGAGACCTCAGCGGCGGTCAGCAGCAGCAGCTAGCCATCGCACGGGCATTAGCTCCTGGACCTCAGTTATTGCTTCTGGATGAACCCATGGAGGGGATACAGCCATCTATCGTCATGGAGATCGAGGCGATCATCGAAACCATTAAGCGAAATCGCCAAATTGCAGTGCTTCTAGTCGAGCAAAGCTTAGAATTTGCCACAAGCATTGCTGATTATTACTATGTACTCGACCGCGGCACAATAGCTGCCGAAGGAAAAGCGGAGCATTTAAGCGAAGATCTCGTTCGAAAGCATTTAACCGTATGATCGTGATCTTAACTTCACACCTTACCACCAAAGAAGCTGACCAACTTGACCTATGGATTTAGGATTCAAGTAGCGTAAAGCTTCTTTTTTTGAGTTTGAAAATAAGTTAAAACTGGACGTCACAAAATGGATAGGATAACATGTCATATAGATAGGATCGATTAATGCGCACGGCATATCGAGCACCTAGCCTTTTAAAGGAAAAGGAGGGGAACCTGTATGTCAAAAATATTAATCATCGAAGACGATATAAGTATCGGTGAAATGATGTCCATTTACTTATACGAAGATGGCTATGAAGTGAAGCGCGCGGAGAACGGGCGGCAAGGCGAGGCCTTATTTCGAGAATTCCAGCCTGATATGATCATTCTTGATCTCATGCTGCCTGATATGGATGGGATTCATCTATGCACAACGATTCGTAATACCTCGTCCATTCCGATCTTAATGGTATCCGCCAAGAACGACGTTTCAGATCGTGTGAAGGGCCTTCAGACAGGCGCTGATGACTATTTATGTAAACCATTCTCGATGAGAGAGCTTTCAGCAAGAATACAAGCCCTGTTTCGGCGTTCCAACGCATTTCCTACACAGGCTCCCTCACCATCAGACGTGCCCAATCAAATGGGGATTTACTTGGATCTAGAGAAGCGCTGTCTATTTGTTGGCGGCAAAAATATAGAAACAACCTTCTCTGAGTACGAAATCATGAAGCTTTTCTGGCAAAATCAAGGCAGGGTTTACAGCCGAGAAGAGCTGTTGAATCGTGTTCGCGGCTTTGATTCCCAAGTAACCGAACGTGCAATCGACGTACATATCGCAAACCTGCGCAAAAAAATTGAAGATGACCCCAAAGAGCCCAAGCACATCAAGACGGTGTGGGGTGTCGGTTATAAATTTCTACTTATGTAAAGCTCCCTCGGGAGCTTTTTTTGTTTGCGAAATGCACTGAAATTCGTCACCAAATAGGCATCAGCACAATATGATGATTATGGAAAATGACCTTTACGAACTCAGTCACCGGAAAGGAGTGACCTTCTAAATGGCCGTTATAAAATCCAATGCAAATGAACGACAATTATTAGCACGTTTACTCCGAGCTGAAGCTGAAGGCGAAGGGGAAATGGGTATGCTGATGGTCGGAAATGTCGGTGTAAATCGGGTTAAAGCGGACTGTCTAGACTTCAAAAAAATCCGAAGCATCAACGACATGGTTTATCAAAGCCCAGGTGGATTTGAGGCCACTCAGAAAGGCTATTTTTATCAAAAAGCCCGTGATGCTGAGGTTCGTCTGGCGAAAAGAGTCATTGACGGAGAACGATTTCATCCAGCAACGAACTCCCTTTGGTATTTCAGACCAGAAGGAGCCTGCCCTAGCTCTTGGTATAACCAAAAGCAAACAGGGCGGTTCAAAAAGCACTGCTTCTTCGCTCCTACGGTGAAAGATTGCCCTGGCGCGTTCAGCACCTTTTGATAAGTAACATTGTGCGCCGCCAAATTTATTGTTTTACAACCACATTTATGAAGAAAGCTTTCGAATTGAAAGCTCAAGGAGGAAATTATCATCATGTTAAATAACCCTTACAAAATAGGTAATCAAGCAATGCCGCAAGTACAGTATGGCAATCCGTATCCTGCGTACCCTGTCCCAACGAACATTACGAATAAAGTCGTTCCCCAAACACCAGCCGGATCAGTACTCACGCCCCCTGGCGGCTTACAAACAGGTGTAAATGTACCGGGGCTTCCTGCTTTTGAAGAATCGTATATCGAGAATATCCTTCGTTTGAATCTGGGTAAAATGGCAACCCTCTACATGACATATGAAAACAACTCCCAATGGAACGCCAAAATTTTCAAAGGCAGACTAGAGGCGGCAGGACGTGATCATATCATTATCAGCGATCCTGTGACAGGTATGCGTTTCCTATTACTTATGGTGAACTTGGATTACATTACTTTTGATGAAGAACTCAATTACGCCTACCCCTTCAGAGGCGGAGCCCAGTCCAGATAACAGCTAAATAGCATGCGAAAACCGTTGCTCTGTAATAGAGCAGCGGTTTTTATATTTGGGCATACTTAACTGATGAGAAGTGCCACATATGCAGCTTCTTAATACCTCCTTGAATCCATTGCTCCCAATCGCCGTGCTGGCCATCGCCAAGCCCCTCTTTCAAGCGCTCCTGCTTCATGCTCAGGTATTCCTCGTACGTAACTTCATGCCAAATTTCTACATAAAGTCCCTCTTGATCTGTTCCTTCCAATAGCTCCAAACGCCCTTCCCGCCGCTGAAGTCCTTGCATATAGATGAGAAATGAAGCTCGAAATTCAGGTTTTATGGCATACTCTACAAAAACTTTAGACATTTTTAGATCTCCTTCTGATTTATTTTTTACTCTATAATGGTAAACTAAGAGCAAGATGTTAATTGAGCCTTCACCCCAGATACAGAACAAACCATGTGTACAGAACACTTAGGAGGATAACCAGTTGGATACAGGCACTCATCTCGTCATTGGCTTAGGATTAGCAGGACTTTCGCAAATCGATCCGAGCATTTCTGCAAATACGGCAGCAACGACTGCTGTTTTTATTGGAACTGTCGTTGGTTCTCAGATTCCTGATATCGATGGACTCCTCCGTTTCAAAGGAAATGCTGTGTATATTCGCAATCACCGCGGTCGCTCACATTCCTTGCCTGCCTTGCCCTTATGGACGCTGTTGATCACTGGGGCACTTGCGCCATTCTTCCATGGCATCTCCTTCTTGCATCTTGCTATGTGGATCGGTATCGCCGTGTGCGTTCATGTATTCACTGACTGTTTTAACACCTATGGCACTCAAGCCATTCGACCCTTTTCTGAAAAGTGGGTATCGTGGAACATCATTCACATCTTCGATCCCTTTATATTCACAAGTCACATTGCCGCGATCTTCATGTGGTCCTTCGATCTAGCGAAGCCACAGCACATTTTCCCCACCTTGTATGGCTTACTCGCGCTTTATTACATTTGGCGAACACTGGACCATGCCATTATTGAAAAAGGGCTATATCGCAAAGATGCCACCTATCAGCCCGGTGATAAATATACCCTTATTGTAACATTCAACCTCTATGTCTGGAATGTCGTGAAGGAGTGCGCCGATGGAACCTATCAGTTAGGCGAACTCAAGAACGGCAAACTGAAGTGGTTGGACACCATTACTTGTACTGACCACCCTGCTATCGAGATTTCCAAGCACCACGAGGACATTCAATCGCTGCTCTATTTCTCCTCCTTCACCTCTGCTGAAGTCAAAGAGCATCGGTGGGGTTATGAAGTGAGATGGGCAGATGTGCGCTACCGCCATCGCAAGCAATTTCCATTCGTCGGCGTCATCCTGATGGATCACAATTTCCAAACCCTCGATTCTTACGTCGGATGGGTGAACGATACGAAGCTCGGCAAGAAGCTGAAAGTTGATTTGTACTGAGAAGCTCAAACAGCAACCGACAGGCCCATGCGCAAAATGCATGGGCCTTTATCATTTCCATACAGCTCGCACCAGGCGCACCAAAAGCCCAGAAGCTATTTAGGCTCCTGGGCTTTATTATTACATAGTTCGGGAATGCTATTACGGAGACAAATGATCTAATTAACGGTAATTAGATCCAGATTGCCCCGCGAGCGTTTGCTCGGCGATTTGTACCAACCGGCGAGTAATGGCACCACCAATAGATCCAGTATCACGAGTTGCCATGTTACCATAGTAACCGTCTTGAGGAATTTGAATGCCCAGCTCCTGAGCTACCTCATATTTCAATTGGTCTAAAGCTTGATTGGCTTGCGGAACTACTAGTGTGTTGCTGCTACGAGATTGTGCCATCAGGATCGTACTCCTTTCAGTCAGCTATAATCTTTGATGTATTTGCAAGCTTGCAAAGATAGTATGTGGAGGAAATGAATTTATATGCACAGCGCTCAAAAAAGTTTAGAATAAGAAATGCTAGGATAACATCTTGAACAATCTTCTAGAAAGTAGGTCGTCACCAGTATGAGTAAACCACTTGCTCTCCTATTCGCAGTTGTTGGTACGCTGCTGCTCGCTTGTATTTCCCTATTCATCGCCCTACGAGAGCCATGGATGGTTCTCGTTTGCTCCATCATTTCGTTAGGATTTATCGGATATGGTTTCGCAGTAAAAGCCAAGATGCGTCGTAAAAATACGCCCTCCAAGTGAACAAAAAAGCTCAAATTCCCGATCAAAGGAATTTGAGCTTTTTTACTTGTAAATGTTGAACTTAGCGGACAATGAAGCCCATCCGTTTCTTTACCTCGAGCAGCGTTTGATTGGCCACTTCGGCAGCTTCGTCAGCGCCTTTTTTCAAAATATCAAAGATTTCTCCTGAACTGCGAATCTCCCGATAGCGCTGCTGAATAGGCTCAAGAACAGCAACAATATGTTCAGCCAGCTCCTTTTTGAAAGGACCATACCCTTGCCCCTCGTATTTCGCCTCTATCTCCACTAGACTCATTTCTGCAAAGTGCGAGTAAATCGACATCAAATTGCTTACCTCAGGTTTGTTCTGAGGATCATATTTCACTTCTCGTCCAGAGTCGGTAACAGCACGACTAAGCTTCTTACGAATCACATCCGGCTCATCGAGCATCGCGATATAACTTCCGGCATTCGGACTGCTTTTACTCATTTTCTTAGAGGCATCATCAAGTGACATAATTCTGGCACCCACTTCAGGCATATATGGCTGCGGCATCACAAACATATCTCCGAAACGGTTATTAAAACGGTTCGCCAAATCACGCGTCAGCTCCAAATGCTGCTTCTGATCGTCGCCAACGGGAATAAGATCCGCGTTATAGAGCAAAATATCTGCTGCCATCAGAGACGGATATGTGAATAGCCCTGCGCCAACAGATTCTTTACCTTCGGATTTATCTTTAAATTGTGTCATGCGTTCCAGCTCGCCCATATGCGTCAACGTCGTCATAATCCAGCCAAGCTCTGCATGTGCATGTACATGGGACTGTAGGAAGACAGAAGCCTTATTCGGGTCTAGACCCGAAGCAATGTATAGCGAAGCGATAGACTCTGTTTGTTCCCGGAGCGCCGCTGGATCTTGCGGCACTGTGATGGCATGCATATCAACCACCATGAAATAGCAGCGATGCAGCTCCTGCAGTTTCACAAAGTTACGAAGTGCCCCAATGTAATTACCAATTGTCAGCTGACCGCTGGATTGCATACCGGATAGTACTCTTTTCATTCAAATAACCTCCTCGAAATTGTCAGTACATGAATTGCGTATAGGTAAAAAAGACAACAAAAAAGCCTCCCTCCGCAAGGGACGAGAGACCGTGGTACCACCCTAATTTGTCTACCAACATAACCGGAAGTTATGGCATGTAAACCTTCAGGCTCTGATAACGGAGAGCTACCGTTTAGCATAATTGACTGTGCACGATTCCTCCGGCCTAGGTTCCAGAAAATCTTCACAGTGTTCAGCTTCAAGCTCAAGGATCCATTCGGTCTGCTTGTTTCACCGGTTCGCACCAACCACCGGCTCTCTGAGAAACGGGAGACAAACGTACTTGTTCCTATCATCGCAATTGATTTTCTATAATTATACACCCTTAAAGATCAATGTCAATCGAGGACATTGTCCTAGATAGCCCTGCATGTACATAGGATAGATACATACCAATCCTTCCTGCAAAGGGGTGTTAATGCATTGTCCTCAACTCTATACCGATGGAGCCTTCCCGTCTCCACGGTGATTTGCGCGCTTCTCTTAATTCTGATCGTCACGACAAGACAACTCCCCCCCATGGGGATGATCATGGAACCAATCAGCCATGTGTTCATGGCGTTTATGGACATCTTTTTAGATGCCCTTCCTTTCATGATTCTCGGCGTTCTGCTCTCTACCATCGTAGAAAACTTCATTCCCGAAGGTGTTATTCAGCGAATGACACCCAAGCATCCACTAGGCGGGGTATTGTTTGCCTGTGTACTTGGCATTATGTTTCCCTTATGTGAATGTGGCATGATCCCTTTCGTGCGCCGCCTGATGCGCAAAGGGATGCCTGTCTACATCGCCGTCATTTTCATTCTAGTAGGGCCAATCCTTAACCCTATCGTTTTTGCCTCTACATGGATGGCTTTCCGCGGCAACCCTGCAATGGCCTATTCACGCATGGGACTCACCTTCGTTATTGCTCTCGTGATCGGCTTCTTGCTCACGCGGTTTCTCAAGAGCAATCCATTGCGGCATCCGATTGAGCCTGTTGCAAGCATGACACATCACCACACACACGATCAAGGAACCCAACACAAGCATGTCCATGCCCAGCACATGGATCAACATGATCATCACGATCACGATCACGATCATGGTCACAATCACAACCACAACCACGCCCATGGGGATAGTCGTATTCTAACGATGATCAGCCACGGCTCCTCCGAGCTGTTCGAGATGAGTAAATACTTAATGCTGGGCGCGCTACTGACTGCGCTGATTCAGACATTCGTGGCGCAAGACAGCTTGAGTGCAATCGGACAAGGCGCCTTCATCTCCCATGTGTTCATGATGGGCTTCGCCTATTTGCTCTCATTATGCTCAACGACAGATGCCTTCGTAGCTGTTTCCTTTGCCAAATCCTTCTCACCTGGCTCCCTTCTGGCCTTCCTAGTATTCGGCCCCATGATCGACGTAAAGAGCACCTTAATGATGCTTTCGATCTTTAAGGCGCGTTTCGTTTTGACGCTATCGATTGTCGTCGCGATAACCGTATTGAGCGGCTCCCTATTGTTCATGCATTTCTTTCTGTCCTGATGGAAATGGATGACTACTCTTATTGAAGGAGTTGCGGAACGTGGTTCCTCTATTTCCCTAATAACTTATTAAATTAAAAAGTTACGGAACGTGGTTCCGCTATTCGGGTCTAAACGGGTCCAATTCGCCCATCTTAATTAAAATAACGCCCTCTCGTTCCGTAACTAGTAGAAATCACTCTCAACAACCTGAATAACGGAAACACGTTCCGTATCTCGGTTGTTGAGGGGCAGCGTAGAATAAGTAAAAAGCCTTGTTAGTTATCCCGTATGCATGCACACGGTAACTAACAAGGCTTTTCTTATCAATTAGATTTTCAAAATAGCGCCAGCACTTGCGTTCGTCACCATTTTGGTATAACGCGCCAAGTAACCAGAAGTGATCTTCGGTTGGAAACCTGCCCACGTTTCGCGACGTTTCGCAAACTCTTCATCGCTAATTTGCAATTCGATTTTACGTCCGTCCATATCAACATCGATGATGTCGCCATCATGTACAAAAGCAAGAGGTCCACCCTCAGCTGCTTCTGGTGACATATGACCCAATGAGATGCCGCGGGATGCGCCTGAGAAGCGTCCGTCTGTAATCAAGGCTACTTTCGCGCCTAGACCCATACCTACGATTTGAGATGTTGGTGCCAACATTTCTGGCATACCAGGTCCACCCTTTGGTCCTTCGTAACGAATGACAACAACGTGTCCTTCTTTTACTTTGCCGTTTGCGATACCGTACAATGCTTCGTCTTGGGAATCGAAGCAGATCGCTGGACCAACGTGACGTCCACCAACGGACTTATCAACAGCACCAACTTTTACGATACTGCCTTCAGGAGCTAAGTTACCGAACAGAACTGCCAATCCACCGCGCTCACTATGCGGGTTCGTAAGTGGACGAATAACGTCAAAGTTCTGAATCTCACGACCAGCCACGTTCTCGCGAAGTGTTTGTGCCGTAACGGATAGACAGTCACCGTTGAAAGCACCTGGCTTTTTGAGCAGCTCATTGATTACCGCACTCACACCGCCTGCCAAATGCACATCTTCAATGTGGTAATCGGAAGCTGGGGCGATTTTGGCAAGGTGAGGAACGCGTTCAGCCACTTCGTTAATACGAGCAATCGGATACTCGATACCTGCTTCTGCCGCGATAGCCAATGTATGAAGAACTGTATTCGTGGAACCACCCATCGCCATATCCAAAGCAAATGCGTTATCAATCGCATCAATCGTCACGATATCACGAGGTTTAATGTCTTTCTCAATAAGAACCATTAGCTGTTTCGCACAATCTTTAACGAATTGCTTACGCTCTTCAGCAACGGCAAGAATCGTACCGTTACCTGGCATTGCCAATCCTAGACCTTCAGCAAGACAGTTCATGGAGTTCGCTGTGAACATACCGGAGCATGATCCACATGTCGGACAGCCGTATTGTTCTAGCTCTTCCAGACCCGCTTCATCCAATTTACCCGCCTGGAAAGCACCAACGCCTTCGAATACGGAAGAAAGGGAAATGGATTTACCGTTTTTATCTTTACCAGCTTTCATCGGTCCACCGCTGACTAACATCGTTGGGATGTTAACGCGAAGGGCACCCATGATCATACCCGGTGTAATTTTATCACAGTTCGGAATACAGACCATACCATCAAACCAGTGTGCATTAACAACCGTTTCCAATGAATCCGCAATAATCTCACGGCTTGGCAAGGAATAACGCATCCCGATATGACCCATCGCAATACCATCGTCAACCCCGATTGTGTTGAACTCGAAAGGAACCCCGCCCGCTTCACGAATGGCTTCTTTGACAAGCTTACCGAATTCTTGCAAATGAACATGTCCAGGAATAATGTCTATATAAGAGTTACAAACCGCAATAAATGGTTTGCCGAAATCTTCCTCTTTAACGCCGGCTGCACGTAGTAAGCTACGGTGTGGAGCGCGGTCGAAACCTTTTTTGATCATGTCACTGCGCTGTTTTGGATGTGCCATTCTTTATTCCTCCTAGAATTCATATCTGTTATGAAAACAATGAAACTATCATACCACACTTCTCGTAATATTTCTCCCTTTAGTGTGATAACGCATCAACGTGAGAGTAAACAAGTTTACATACGAGACATCGATTCCTATTTATTAACTTACTTCCTGCCAAAATCCGCCTTGATTTCGCCCCACTTTTTCGTATCCCATTTGACGATTTTATTCGTGTAAGTATTCGTATGCAGCCATTTCAAGGCCCGATCCACCAAGGTCCAAATTTCTTCCGTAGACGCATCACGAACTAAATTTGTTGATACTTCCTTCTTGCGAATCCAGCTGAGCGCTGTAACCGAATCGGTATAAATGGTCTGTTTACTGCCCTTTTTCTTCAGGTAAGCAAGTCCATGTACAATGGCTAGAAACTCACCAAGGTTATTCGTTCCCTTCGAGATCGGTCCCTGGTAGAAAATAATTTCACCTGTCCGTGTATCCACACCCTTGTACTCCACGATGCCCGGATTTCCTGAGCAGCCTACATCGACAGAAATACTATCATAATCCACCTCTGGAGCTGACTCTGGTGTCGCTGACTTTTTGCCCGTTGTCGAGGCAGCCGTGCCTTTACCGGTAAAATTAAGAGATTTCTGCCAGCCCTTCTCCAGCGCTTGACGTGCTTCACCTTCGGATTCATAAGATTTGAATTTCGCTTGCGGATACCCGTTGGTCTGCGCTTGGCATTCTGCCCATGTACGGTAAACGCCAGGCTTATGTCCTACCCAAACCACGTAAAATTTCGATGCAGCCATATTATTCACTCCGTAATTTTAGTTGTAATTGTCCTACAAGCTCTTCCACGACCTTCACCGTATCTTGAAAATACGGGCGGTAATCCAAATCTGCAATGAATCGAAGATACGTTTCACCAATGTCTACAATTTGTTCGCGATACTCACGGCAAGGAATGACATGCGACTCAAGTTCGCGGTATGTACCGTTCGTCCGCTCTTCCACGGAAGAAAGCTCTATCTGTTCCTCCGCTAGATGACGCACAACGAATGAGAAGCCTCTGCACTCCGGGTCGCCGCAGCCGCATACGAAGAACGGCATCCGCTCCCATTGATCGGCAGGGGCGAAGCGGTTCGGTGCTGTGTCGTGCAGCGCGCTATACAATAAGGCTGGCAAGCCAACGTCAATGCATAAAGGTTCTTCAATAATCAAACTATCCGCCACTGACAGATGGACATCCGCTTGAATGATCTGTAAATCTTTATCTAGGGACCAGCCCTTAATCGCTAGTTCAAACATGCTTTCTCCCCGCTTTCCCGACTTCCATTTTCCCATTATAACAAAGTCGAAACGTTCCTGCTTTTAGGCTTTTAAAAAAAGGATTAAATTTCCAATAAAAAAATGAGTAATATTTATAAAACAGTTCATACTACCTACTACTGGAGGTGATATCAGATGGCTACAGGACAATCTCGCAGCAGTAACTCCTTAGTAGTTCCTCAAGCTTCATCGGCCCTAGACCAATTGAAGTATGAAGTTGCTCAAGAATTGGGCATCCAAATTCCTCAAGATGGCTACTACGGTTATATGACGTCTTATGACACAGGATCTATCGGGGGCAGCATCACTCGTCGTCTCGTTCAAATTGCTGAGCAACAACTTGCTGGTACAAGCAATAAATTCAGCAGATAATTACGATCCAAAATACTTAAGCAACAAAAGGGCCTTCTTCCGGGTAGATACTCGGAGAAAGCCCTTTTTTATCTCATTTATTTGATGTCGTAGATTTTATATAAATCATCCAACATGATGTTAGCTGATCTAACCCCGCCGCCTGTATTCCACGTTGCATCATTTACTTTAATTAATTTGTTTTCTTTCACCACTTTAAGATTTTTCCAAAGTGGATCATTCATCCATTCTTGCTCTTGTTTATTGCCTTTGCCATCGCCGATTTCATACGTAAAGTAGAATACGCGATCAGCTGCATCCAGCTCAGTTAAACGTTCCTTCGTAATGTCTTCGAATGACTTCTCGCTACTTTTAGCATCTGAACGAGCAATGCCAAGTTGTTTGAAGACTACACCTGAGAACATATCATCATAATAATATCTCGTTTTACCACCCATAAACCGAATGACAGCTACTTTTTCCTTCAGCTTATCGCCCGCTTTTGCTTTGAAATCATTAATTCGTTTATCGAAACTAGCGATCACTTTGTCGCCTTCTGCCTTCTTATTCAAAGCATCTGCATACAGACTGAAGTTGTTTTTCCATTCACCACGCAGTGTTTCTGAGAAAACCGTCGGTGCAATAGCTTTCAATTGCTCATATACTTTCTCTTGACGAAGCTTATTACCAATAATTAAATCGGGCTTAAGCGATGCGATGACTTCCAAATTCGGTTGCCCTTCGACACCTACTGTAGTTACACCTTGCATGTCCGCTTTAAAATGCTCAAACCAAGGGTTACCGTAAAACGATTCAACAGCGCCAACTGGTTTAATCCCAAGTGAAAGCAATGCTTCTGTTCCTTCATTTGTCAAAATTACAACACGTTTGGGATTCGCAGGGACTACAGATTCTCCCATGGCGTGTTTAATTGTGCGTGGAGCTTCTGCTTTCACAGTTTCTTGCGGAGCTGTAGAGGCAGACGACTTCGTTTCTGCTTTTTCTCCACATGCTGTTACGACCATACTAAAAACAAAGAGACATGCAATAAGAGCCCACGCTCTTCCAAACGTGAGGTGTTTTTTACTAAACATAATAATGGTGTTCCCCCTAGTTGACTTGTTTTGTGATAATCATTCTCACTATCCTAGGACACATATTACTAGAATATATCCAACTTTGTCAACTCATTTGATAATGATTATCATATTCGTTGACTTCCCGTACGGATAACTTTAAAATATACGAAGCAAGAAAGGTTGGAAGGAAGCAGGTAACTATCATGCACATATCAACGTCAGAACGCCTCTCTCATCTTTATAAAAGTATTGGATTACTAGCAGCAGTTTGTGTTCTCCTAGCATTAATACTTAGCAGCGTCCGCTTCGGACTCCATGCGTATTCCTGGGATCAAATCATGACTTCCTTTAATCCTTCTGACAAACCAACGAATGAATCGATTATTATTCAAACTGTACGTATACCTAGAGCTTTGATTGCCGCGCTTGTTGGCGGCAGCTTGGCAGTCGCAGGCGCATTAATGCAAGCGATGACGCGCAATCCACTCGCTTCGCCTAGTATCTTCGGGATAAATTCTGGAGCAGCATTTGCCATTGTCGTAGCTGTTGGCTTTTTCAATGTATCCAGCCTTACGCAATTTGTTTGGATTGCTTTTTTCGGTGCCGCTATCAGCGCATCACTGGTCTATGGGCTCGGATCACTGGGCCGTGACGGCTTAACACCAATGAAAATCACGCTCGCAGGTGCTGCGATGACAGCCTTTTTCGCTTCGCTTACACAAGGTATTCTGCTTGGCAATGGCAAAGCCTTTGAACAAGTGCTGTACTGGCTTGTTGGTTCTGTTGAAGGGCGGACCATGGCGATGCTGCAATCGGTGTATCCCTATATGCTGATTGCTTGGATCGGCGCAATCCTGTTATCTCCTCACATTAACATTCTATCGATGGGTGACGATATTGCCAAAGGGCTTGGGCAGCAAACCGTATACATAAAACTAATTACTGCACTCATTATTGTTATTCTTGCTGGTGGTTCTGTTGCCGTTGCTGGTCCAATTGTGTTCGTTGGCCTTATGATTCCTCATATTGTCCGCTTTCTCGTGGGCATTGACTATCGATGGGTTATTCCCTATTGTGCGATTCTAGGCGGTATCTTGTTGGTCAGTGCCGATATTGGGGCTCGCTTTATTATCATGCCGAAGGAAGTTCATGTTGGCGTCATGACAGCTATTCTTGGCGTTCCATTCTTTATTTACATTGCACGCAAAGGGGGACTCCTCAAATGAGTGCTTCCAAGCAATTTGTTACGATTCGAAGCAAAAGCTACTCTTTTTTAATAAACAAAAAATCCATCCTGATTACACTAGCCCTCCTTGTTGCTGTCATCCTCATGATGATTGTGAGCACGGGTGTAGGCAGTATTACGATTAAACCTTGGGATGTCGTGCGCGCAGTGTTCGGCTATGGGACAGATCCAAGTACGATGATTGTTCGAACACTGCGTTTACCTCGTGTTATTGTGGCAGTCCTGATCGGTGCATCTTTAGGCGTTGCCGGTGCCATTTTACAAGGGATCGTGCGCAATCCGCTAACTTCACCCGACACAATTGGTACAACAGGCGGAGCAACGTTGGGCGCTGTTTCTTTTTTCTTCTTTTGCTCGGATAAACTAAGTATTCATTGGCTGCCCGTTGCAGCTATTCTAGGGGCATTCTTAGCAACCTTAATGGTTTATTTCTTTTCTTGGAAAAATGGCATTACACCACTGCGACTCGTCCTCATTGGGACTGGGCTCACAGCCGCAATGAGCGCCGTATCTTATCTCATGATGCTTACCGGCCCCATTGTACTCGCCAATCAATCCCTTACTTTTATGACTGGCAGCATTTACGGAGTATCTTGGGCTAAAGCAGTGTATCCCTTGCTTCCTTGGGTGGCTGTGCTGTTACCCGTTATTTTCTTCTACGCGCGGCACATTACAATCCAATCCTTAGGAGAGGATATTGCACAAAGTGTTGGAAGTCACGTTCAGCGTCAACGTTTTCTGTTAATTATGCTTAGTGTCGCCCTGTCAGGGGCTGCTGTCGCTTTTGGCGGAGCAATCAGCTTCATTGGGCTCATGGCTCCACACATTTCACGCAAGCTTGTCGGTCCTAGCTTCGGTTCTTTGATTCCTGTCGCTGCACTCACGGGCTCCCTGCTGCTGTTGCTAGCAGACTTAGCTGGTCGTTTCCTATTCAAGCCGCTTGATATACCAGCAGGCGTCTTCACAGCAGCCATCGGCGCACCTATTTTTATCTACATCCTATATCGCAGTAGAAATCGCGGATAACCTCCCACGTCTACGAAAAGGAGAAACAGCCCATGACAACCTTAGACCAAGCACTCGAAGCCCAATCGCTTCAATTGACATATGGAGATACAACGATTTTCCAAAGCTTAAATCTGCAAATCCCTAAAGGGAAAATAACCGTATTTATCGGCAGTAATGGTTGTGGTAAGTCCACGTTACTGCGCTCCCTTGCGCGACTTATGAAACCAACCTCGGGAAGCATTCTACTGGACAGCCATGAGATTGCTAAGCTCTCTACCAAAGAAGTCGCTAGACGTATGGCGATCTTGCCTCAAGGACCTACAGCACCAGAAGGACTCACGGTCAGACAACTCGTCAAACAGGGACGCTATCCTTACCAAAGCTGGCTCCAGCAATGGTCCGCGGAGGATGAAAATAAAGTTATGAGCGCTCTCGAGCTTACCAATATGCTTGAGTTTGCCGATCGCACCGTCGATTCTCTCTCCGGGGGACAACGCCAGCGCGCTTGGATTGCCATGACTTTAGCTCAGGACACTCCTACTTTACTCCTAGATGAACCTACTACCTATCTCGATCTTACACATCAGATTGAGGTACTGGACTTATTATTTGAGCTGAACGAGAGAGAACAGCGCACAATCGTCATGGTTCTACATGACATTAATCTAGCGTGTCGCTACGCGCACCACATTGTTAGCATCAAGAAGGGCTCTGTTTATGCAGAAGGAAAGCCTGAGGATATCGTAAATGCACCATTGCTGCTTGATGTGTTTGATATGGATTGCCAGGTAACGACGGATCCCATCTTTGGAACCCCGATGTGCATCCCTTATGGCAAGGGTCGCATTTTACTCAAAAAAGAACCCCAGTCACAATTGTGATCGGGGTTCTTTTTTGAGCTATAGAAAGGTATGAGTGCTATATCGTTCTTGCATATGTAGCCATATTATAGTTACTCTCGAACATGATACTAATTGAAATAACATTCTTTCTTACCGTGAAGTCGAACAAAATTTCCCCGTGCGTCCAGCTCCTCTTGCGCTTGAGTGATTCAATTGCCATTTGGCGAAAAGATTGAAATTGCAATTCAGTCAGTCCCAAGTTAGTCACAGCAGGTAATACTCCCTCAGAGCTTTCAAATGGGAGATGCTTTATCCCAAATTTACCAATCTCATTGTTGCGAATGTGCACAAAAACTGTACCTGAATTCACATTAGAAAGCTCTTCCTTAATCTTGCGAAAAACCACATCAATTTGTCTCGCGAGTGTCATCTGTTCCAATTTTGTATTACTCCCCCTTAAATTATGTTTATTTACTAATTATGTTAATTTTTGTGACTGTAGACCCATTATACCCATAGGGTTTACATAATTCAACAGTTTATTTTGAATATTCTAACAATTCAGAATATTATTAATGTTTTCTTGATATAAATTCCATTTTTCTTGTAAATATCCAACGATTGTTGTCGAAAAACTGTAGAATGTTTCCATGTTCAGTGATATAATTTTCGAATATACCTATTTTTTTCTCCATAAGTAAACAAATTTTGCAGAGGAGTCGGTCGGATTGGAACAATTATCATCCTTATCGTTTAGAAAGAAACTACAAATTGGTTGTTTTGCACTAATTGGCTTAAATTCACTTTTCATGATGATTGTATCTTTTGCCACAGACTGGAATCGCTTACTTGGTATTATTTTCCTAGTTATTATTCTAGCTGGCAGCTATCCTTTCATTCGTTGGTTTGAAGGTCAACTGACTGAGCCAATCGATGGTATCTCTCGCATTGCACTTAACATTTCCAAAGGTGACTTCTCTCAAAAGGTTGCGATCACTTCTGATGACTCTCTTGGTCAACTAGGCCAATCCTTTAACAAGATGATTGATAAGCTCCGTGATATTTTGCGTGATACAGGCTCTATTTCTAAGCAAGTTTTCCAGACAAGCCGTGATATCTACGTAAAAAATGAAAGCTTCCGTACCGTGCTTGAGCAAGTGAGTATTTCGGCCCATGAGCTAGCAGCAGGTGCGGGACAAATCTCCGAGGAGATTTCTGGTGTATCCATCACCTCCAAAGATATCGAAGTGAAAATCGTGAACTATGCTGGATCAGCAAAGGAAATGAAAAACCGCTCGGATCAAATGATGACTCTCGTTGAGAAAGGTCGCACATCCGTTGAAAGCCAAGGCGTCGGTATGAAACGAAATGTTGAAGTAACTAGACAGGTATCGGATACGATCGACATGTTGGCTCGTCAAGCAGCTGGAATTACGAACGTTACTCGCTCCATTTCCGAGATTGCGGAACAAACAAATCTGTTGTCCCTGAACGCATCCATTGAAGCTGCAAGAGCGGGCGAGCATGGACGAGGCTTCGCTATCGTAGCGCAAGAAGTACGTAAGCTTGCTGAAGAATCCACATCCCTAACACGTGAAGTGTTCGGCTTCGTCAAGAGTATTGAGCAAGGCATTCAGGATGCAATTCGCAGCATTCAAGTCAATGAAGACGTCGTCAAGAAGCAAACGGTCTTAATCGACCAAACTGAAATTGTATTTGCTGAGATTGTCGGCAGCGTTGGATTCATTTCCGAGGAAATTACACGCTTCGCTGAAGAAAGCGAAAGCATGCTTCAAAGCTCCGGTCAAATTGCGGCAGCGATGGAAAATATTTCAGCAATTACTGAAGAGTCCGCGGCTGGTACGCAAGAAGTGTCCGCTTCCATGAATGAGCAAATTTCAACGGTACAAGGCATTGTGACACAAGCGGAAGAAATGACGCGTGTTGTGACCCAATTGCAGCAAACGATTCAGATCTTTAAGCTATAAACGATAAAACAAACAGCCCCTCTGAGGTCTACCTCAGGGGGCTGTTTAATTTATCCGATGAGCGACGCGTACGAGGCGGGGATAGCAGTGTGAGCGACTCCCTCAACCAACCCTTCCTACGCGCGAATCTTCGATTCTGTTAGCTCCATGAACTGCTTCACGTCTTGCACTGCCATGTCAACGGCACTTTGCCAGAAATCCGGCTCGGTAAGGTCCACACCCAGATGCTTCTGTGCGAGCTCCTCCACGTTCATGCTGCCTGTATCTCTAAGCAAGGAGATGTACTTATCTTCGAAGGTTGCGCCTTCCTGCACAGCTCTTGCATAAATGCCAGCACTGAACATGTAGCCGAAGGTATACGGGAAATTGTAGAACGGAACATCCGTCGCGTAGAAGTGCCCCTTCGCTGCCCAGAAATGCGGATGATAGCTGCTTAAAGCGTCTCGATAAGCAAGCTTTTGCGCATCAACCATAAGCTCGTTCAGACGAGCAACGCTCACTAAGCCTTGACTGCGTTCTGCATAGAAGTTCGTTTCAAAAATAAATCGCGCATGAATATTCATGAAGAAAGCGATAGCTCGTTGAATTTTATCCTCGAGCAGAACAATGCGCTCATCATCTGTCGACGCACTCTTCACGACAGCATCCGCTACGATCATCTCAGCGAAGGTAGATGCGGTTTCTGCTACGTTCATTGCATACTCCTGCGCGAGAGCTGGCATATCCGTCATCACATGCTGATGGTAACCATGTCCTAGCTCATGCGCCAGCGTAGAGACGTTATTCAGCGTCCCGCCATATGTCATGAAGATACGTGTCTCACCCGCTAGCGGGAATGAGGTACAGAAGCCGCCAGGGCGCTTACCAGGACGATCCTCTGCTTCGATCCAGCGCTTCTCGAACGCATCCTCAGAGAAGGCAGCAAGCTTCGGACTAAACCGCTTGAATTGATCAATGATGAGACTCGCACCTTCGTCGTATGAAATCTTCTTGGACGAATCGCCAAGCGGCGCATCGACGTCTACCCATGCCAGCTTGTCAACGCCTAACAGCTTCGCTTTTCGATTTAGATACTCCACGAAGAGACCTTTATTACGGTCAATAACGTCCCACATTACGTTCAACGTTTTTTCTTCCATCCGATTAATTGCAAGTGGTTCTTTATGTATGCTTTTCCAGCCTCTTGCCTTATAAACCTGAAGACGGAAGCCAGCCAAGTGATTCAATGCTTCGGCACAATATTCCTCTTTATCTGTCCAAGATTTTTCCCATTTCTCAAATAGCTCTAAACGCTCTTCACGATTCTCTGTATGCAGCTTATTAAAAGCTTGACCTGCTGATAACTCAACCTGCTTACCATCGACTTCAACTGTCATGCTAAATTGACCTACGGTCGAATTATACAAATCGCTCCACCCATGATAGCCGTCAACGGCCAAATCATTAATTAATGCCTCTTGTTCAGGCGGTAACTTTTCTTTAGCAAGTGAGCGACGTTCATCCAACGAAAAGGCGATGGCCTGAAAGGGCTCTTGCTGCAGCATCGTTGTCCAAACCTGATCTGGAATCCCAGTTAGAATCTGATCAAAATGTGTGAGGGAAGATAAATGCTCGGCATATAAGCTTTTGACTTGTCCACTTAGTACAGGCGCTTTCTTGTCCTTCTGATTATCCGCTTGCAAACAACCCACGAATGAATCAGCCTCATGAATATGCATCACATTGTGCTGGAGCAATTCAATCAATTGTGCCAGATCTCCGGTATTCTCCACGCTTTGAGGGGAAGCCGTCTGACTTACCTGCTCTTGAAAAGATGCAATAGATTCCTGAAGCTTCTTCAGGTGTGCAGCGAATGCAGGAGAATCACTTCCTCCAGGGAAAAATGTTTCAAGATTCCATGTTTGATTAAGAGGTAATGTTAACAATGCGATCACCTTTCCTTTCCACTTTTAATTAAATCATATCCGATAGCTAATCGCCAACTATCCTCATCTTGCTCATTGCTTCTCTTCACAAAGTATGATTCAATTATGTATAGTTCCTTCGGACTAAATTGGAACAGGATGGGTGATTTCTCAATAATGAAACCTTTGCAAATATCTCCTGAAACTGCTGTTAAGTTAGCTGAGCAGCTTAAAGTACCTTTAGAACATCTCATGCATATGCCACAACATATTCTCCTGCAGAAATTAGCTGAGCTCGCGAAGAATACTTCTTCAGAAAAAAGCGAACCGGAATCGAAGTAGACCTTGATCCCTTTTGCTAACACTTGGCCTTACGACATCATCATGAAGGACATTTACGTGGCCCAATGTCCATTCTGTCTTAGCTCAAATGTCTTACTGCCGCTCAAAATTCATGAACTCACCTCCATACATGAAGGTAAAAAGAAGCTGCTCGTCTTCCCTTGTTGTCATAACAAGCTGACGCTTGTGGATACTGACCGGGATTATTTATTAGCGGACACCGCGGTACGAAACAGACATAATTCGTAGTTCATTGCAAGGAGCAAACGAACCTTTATGAATGAGTACCTCATTCCTTTGACAAGCGCATGTACTTTAGTGACCTTAAATTATTTAGCGTTGAAAGTTCATAGCAAGATGCTGATCGATTCGCACGAACATCTATTTGCATCGCTGTTGACAGGCTTAGCCAGCATCATCATGATGCTGGTTCCACTGCCGGAAACATTTGGTTTAATCGATCTTCGCTCGTTACCTATCTTCATGGCCGGCTTGCGATATGGATTGCCTGTTGCTCTCTTCTCAACCATACTGCCCGCCGGCTCTGGTCTCATTTCACAAGAAAGTCAAGCCTGGTTCATCATCGCACAAGACCTCATTGCCCCAGCCTTCATTAGCTCCTTTTTTCATAACAAAGAATATCGTAACGGCTTCATGGACATTCCTATTCGACTTGCCCTCCAAATTTGTGGTTTCGTATTTATGCTTCGTCTAGTAACACATAGCTTCCTTACACGCAGCTTTTCTTGGTCCTATACGCTAGATCAATTGTTTATGTTTGCTATCACATCGGCCACCCTCTTCATGATTATCGTGATGGTGAATGACGAGAACAACAATTGGCGATTACAACGTAAGCTTGAATTACAGGCTAATCAAGATGGATTGACCAAACTGCCTAATTTACGAAGCTTTATGCCAATCGCCACTAGTGCCTTACATAAACGGCAAATCTCCATCATGATGATCGATCTCGATAATTTCAAGCTTTACAACGATCGATTCGGACATTTGGAAGGAGATCAACTTCTCCAAGAAGTAAGCTCCGTTCTGCGCCATCTCATTCAAGAGCAGGATTACCTTGCCAGATATGGTGGAGAAGAGTTTATCCTGCTTTGTTCAGAGACAGACCCTGCCCGACTCCTAAGCTATGGCCAAAGTCTATGTACGTCAATTGCGGAATTATTTCTTTATAAAAAGAACGGTCTCGAAGCAGCGCCTATCTCCATTTCAATCGGAATCTCGACTGCCGCATCCGCTCACACAGATCTAAGAACGCTTATATCAGAAGCCGATCACGCACTTTATCAGTCCAAACATACTGGCAAAAACCGCCCCACACTCTATGCCCATCCACAAGTACATGAACAAAAAATGAACGCTTAACCATTCGGTTGTACACCGCATCATGGCTTAGCGTTCATTTTATTGTCTGAGCAACGATCATTTAGGTAGCTTGTTTCATCTCTTCCGGTAATTCTAAGCGCATCGCCAGCATATCTTCACGTGTTGTAGCCCATTGCTCACGACTAGCTCTAATCATCCCCGCGTCCATAATCTTACGATCATTAATGATGCGTGAAAACCATTTAATCGCATCTGGAAACCTTTTCAATCTCCGATTCAGCTCTCCCATTAAATACATAAGCCTTGCGTTATTCAAATCCAAGCCTTCAGTTTCAAATACGTCAACATAGGCATCCAACGCGAATGAGAGGAATCGTTCTTCCTGCTCCCAGTCCTCTTTGATTCGGTAAAGCCAAGCCAAGTGATGCAACAGTCCAGCAACAACGCGTGACTTCTCGTTCTTGATCTGTGCACTCAGTAGTGCCAGCTTGTAGCTCAGAAGCGCATCATCCCATGTTCGTTCTTTGCAAAAATCACGCATAGACCAGTTCTGCGAGACTTTCTCATTAAAAACTTCCCTCTGTGCTGAACTCCATTTATCTGAAAAGTTTTCTGAATGTGCATATCCGCAAAACGGGCATATTCGTACAACATAGTAGTCAGGATTAATGTCCTTGAAATGTAGGCAGAAGTCAGAATCTGACTTACTCGCTTTCTTGAAGCTTGGTCGAACCTTCATCGTTTTAAAGGAATTCGTACAGAAGGTGCACGTCACTGAGATCTCATATAATGGTTCGACCACTAGAATTCCCGCCTTTTCCCAAAGTTATATAGCAGGAAGAACGGACTAGTCTTCCTCAGGTGTGTTTATGAAATGATAGGCAGAGCCTCTAAGCCGTTCAATTAGAAAAGCCTTTAAATCATCAGGCAAGCCTACATCCGCCATCGCTTCTGTCATACAAGCTAACCATGCATCAGCATGTTCTCTTGTGATCGGAAATGGCATATGCCTCGCTCGCATCATTGGATGACCATGGGCATCTGAGTACAAGGTGGGGCCACCGAAGAATTGGGTCAAAAACAATGTCTGTTTCTCAATAACGGGTCCTATATTAGCGGGAAAGAGCGGCGAAAGTAATGGATGCTGCTGTACTTTCGGATAGAAAGCCTCTACCAAACGGCTTACCGTCTCCGCCCCCCCCATTAACTCAAATAATGTTCTGTTCCTGCTCTCTGACATGCCAATAAACCTCGCAATTCGTAATCAATAGTTCTCTAAATCCTCATCCCCTGCGTGCATGAGCGTTTCTCGAATGACAAACACGAACATACAGACAACTATTCCGGCAATGACACCTGTCATTTGAATCACTCCCGACGTATAGGATTTAAGTTTACCTAGTTCTATTTTACCATAAAATTAAGGGCTGAACAGTACCAAGGACTGATAAATTCGGGACGGCATGTATGTCCAAGCTTATTCATATAGTTGAATAAGAGGAGGTATCTATCGTCTATGCCTAAACAAGACTTCACCCCTGCGTTACTCATGTCGTTCGTTATTATTGCCATTATTGTATGCTTAGTTCTGTTCCCGCATGTCGGATTTCAATCCGCTCTGCGCGGCGTTTCCATTTGGTGGGATGTGCTCTTCCCCGCACTTTTCCCATTCTTCGTCATCTCCGAAATATTGCTCGGCTTCGGGATCGTTCACTTCTTCGGCACGCTGCTTGATCCCATGATGCGTCCCGTTTTCCGTATCCCAGGTATCGGCGGGTTCGTCATGGCCATGGGCTTCGCTGCTGGTTATCCTGTCGGCGCAAAGCTAACGGCGCAGCTCTGGGAACAGAAGCTGGTCAATCGGGAAGAGGGCGAACGTCTTGTCGCCTTCACGACAAGTTCGGATCCGATATTTCTGATCGGAGCCGTTTCGATCGGTTTCTTTCATGACGCTTCATTAGCCATGATTCTAGCCGTTGCCCATTATGGAGGTTCGTTCATAATTGGCCTGATCATGCGGTTTCACGGTAGAAAAGCCATATCCACGCCTCAGCCTTATAAAGAGAGAGGGCCTGTGTGGAAGCAAGCCTTTGAGACTATGCATAACGCAAGAATACAGGACGGAAGACCCCTCGGCACTTTGTTAAGCCAATCTATTCTACAATCTCTCCGTTTAATTTTCGTTGTAGGTGGACTTGTTGTCTTCTTCTCCGTCGTTCTGGAGGTTCTCACATCTGCCCACGTAATGAATGTATTCTATATGCTGATCACTTCCCTATTAACAGTCACAGGTTTACCGCATGAGCTCTCGCAAGCCGTCATGAATGGATTATTCGAAGTCACACTAGGTGCCAAAGCAGCAGGCGGTGCCCCCGCCGACCTGGCCCTCTCGAGTAAAGTCGCCATCGGCGCCTTCATCCTCTCATGGGCTGGCATGTCCGTCCATGCTCAAATTGTTAGCTTATTAAGTCATACGAATATGCGATATCTCCCTTTTCTTTTCGCCCGCCTGCTGCATGGATTTCTCTCATCTGCTATTGTTCTCCTTATTTGGGAGCCTATGCAGCGATTTCGCAGTCCGCAAGCTGTTTTCTCGCCTCACTATGAGGCAACAGCACCCGTTATGAGCTATTTAAAGCTTATTTTTCCGATAAGTGCGATGGTCTTTGTTGGTGCTTTTGCTGTCATCATGGGTCTCTTCCTCGCATATTCCTTACTTAAACTGGTGTATGAAAAGGTTGGTGGAACAAGATAATATGGGTAACTACGATCATGTTTATAAAGGGAGAGAATATTCAGATATGATAGCAGCCGTCCCCCAAGAGGCGAAAGGTCTACCTCCATCGATTGAGCGTTTAAACGAGCTAGCCTTTAATTTATGGTTCAGTTGGAACCATGATGCTCTGCAGCTTTTTGAAAGCATGGACCCTGCTCTTTGGAAAGCCTTTGGTCATAATCCCGTTCAATTACTGCATGAGCTAGATGCAACACAACTTATTGCGCTAAGCCAGGACAGTGCATTTGTCGAGCGCTATCTTCAGGTCATGACGAGATTTGATACGTATATGAACGAACCCTCTTGGTTCCAAAACAACTATTCCGACGAAGCCTTTGTGCAAATTGCTTATTTCTCCGCGGAATTTGGTTTTCATGAATCGCTCCCGATTTATTCAGGCGGGCTTGGCATCCTGGCTGGTGATCATATCAAATCATCCAGTGACCTTGGGATACCTCTCGCAGGCGTTGGCCTCCTTTATAAAAAAGGCTATTTCACGCAAAAAATTGATAGCAATGGCAATCAGGAAACTGAATTATTTCCCTATGATTTTAAGCAATTGCCGATTCGTCCAGTCCTTCAAAATGATCAACAACTCACGGTCTCATTAAATATATCCGGTCGCAATATCACCCTTCTGGTATGGGCGGCTCGGGTAGGACGTAATTTGGTCTTTTTACTTGATACAGATCATGAAGCGAATAATGACGCGGATAAAGCGCTGACCGCACAGCTGTATGGTGGTAATCAAGACATGCGCATAGCCCAGGAAATGGTGCTGGGAATCGGTGGCGTTAAGGCACTGCGAGCATTGGGCATATACCCGAATGTATACCATATCAATGAAGGACACGCGGCTTTCCTTACCTTAGAGCGTTTGAAGGAACTGCTTCACTTGGGCCTTCCTTTTCACGTTGCGGTAGAGACCGTACGCTCTGCCACTGTATTTACGACCCATACGCCCGTTCCAGCGGGTCATGATACCTTCTCTGTCGGGATGGTGGAACATTATCTCGGTCATCTGTTTAGCGAGCTTCCTAAGCATAAACAAGGCATCATCTCGTTAGGACTCGATCATAAGTCCGGTCAATTCAATATGACACATTTGGCGATGAATACATCAGGGCTTCGTAATGGCGTCAGCAAGTTGCATGGCCAGGTTTCAAGAGAAATGTTCAAAGAATTTCATGGACATATCGATGCGAGCGAAGTGCCTATCGGTTCCATCACGAACGGTGTTCATTTGGATACTTGGACAGCGCCTGCGTGGAAGGAGCTTTTCGATCGATTCCTTCCTGGCACATGGCGTGTGGAGCAGTCCAACGAGCATCAATGGGCGCAGATCGAGGTCATTCCCGATGAATCTATTTGGAAGGTGCATCAACAATTGAAGGAGGATTTAGTTCGTTTTGCTCGCAAAAGTCTCATGGACCAGCGAAAACGTAACGGGGAATCCGAAGAACGGATCGAAGAGGTTTGGCACTATTTAAATCCTAAAGCCCTTACAATTGGATTCGCGAGACGCTTCGCCACCTACAAACGGGCTAATCTCATTTTCAATGATTTGTATCGGCTCAAGAAATTAATCAATGATCCCGAAAGGCCGGTGCAGTTTATTTTTGCAGGTAAAGCCCACCCTGCCGATTACCCTGGTCAAGATCTCATTCGCGAAATTTACCGCATCTCACAGTTGAAAGAGTTTCTCGGTAAAATCGTTATTCTCGAGAATTATGATATCAACATGGCTCGGTATCTCGTTCAAGGCGTCGATGTCTGGTTAAATAACCCTCGCAGACCCCTTGAGGCAAGCGGTACGAGCGGACAGAAAGCAGCCATGAATGGTGTCCTTAATTTCAGCGTGCTTGACGGCTGGTGGGAGGAAGGCTACAACGGTATGAATGGTTGGGCCATCGGATCTACAGGAGCCGCGGACTGGGCCGCACAGGAGAAAGAAAATACGAAAGCGATTTATCACCTTTTGGAGAATGAGATTATTCCTCTCTACTACAATCAAGGTGAGATTCCACATCAATGGATCGGACGTATGAAGCGAGCGGTTCAATCGCTCAGCCCGGTCTATAATACACACCGAATGGTACAGGACTATACGAATCATACGTATTTGCCAACGGCCAAACGCGCTCGTCTTTTTGTAGCTGATCAATACGATGTGGCTACCAAAGTCGCCGATTACAAACAATTCATCCGCAGTAATTGGCATCAGGTCAGAATTATGAATATTGATGACCATGCTAATAAATCGACGTCTGAAGTCCCGTTAGCTGAGATTCCACCCTCAACGAAAGTGATCACCGCGCAAATACATTTCGGTCCGATTTGGCCGCAGGATACGGCAGTAGAAGTCATTTATTATGCAGAAAGTGGCGAAATATGGGAGCAGAAAATCATTCTGATGGCTCCTGTTGGGGAGCTGATTGAGCAATCGCAGCGATTCCAAGCTACAATTCCATCACATCTTGTCCATGGGCCTCACTTTTCGATTCGTGTGCGCCCCATCTCATCCAACTTCGCACATTCGTTCGAACTCTCCCTTGTTACGAGTACCCTGTCTTAACAATAAAATCGGTTAACCTTAGATAAAGCCCCGTTTGGGGCTTTTCTTATTGACTTAGATAAATTATGATGAGAAGAGAATTTACAAGATGTACAGGCAGATGTGAATGTAAATCTAACGACTTGGTGATGCTATGGATTGGAATAAGGTACTAGAATTGGCTTCTTTTTCGCCAAATCAGGATTGTCATATTATCATTGTTGGTGAATGTAAAGATGGGTCGCCTTTCTGCTTTGAAGATAACTTTGCTATCGACAAAATAAGTGAGGATTCGATAACAGTGTATCTGGAGCAACTGGGCTTATACCCTTTCGACAAGCTCGAACATGTTTCTTTCGTTGAATTTTCTTTCAAAGATGGCGCCCTTTTATATTACGCTTATGTTGATTTGATTGGGCTGGAACTCAAGAAGACGATCTGTTATCTGACCTTATCTCTGCCAGAAGAAGTTTTTCAGCATCAAAACAGACGATATCCCCGTGCAAAGCTTACGCTGCGAACACCGCTTACACTACGTATCGCTGGCATACGAAGCTTATCTGCGCAAAAAGGTGTCGCTTTTACTGGACAACTCCTTGATATTAGTGCAGGTGGTCTGTCATTTGTCACATCAAACCGACTTTTCTTTCCACTGCTTCTGGAATTTAGCTTTATTCTCCCGAGTTTCTCCCAACCAATCACGGTCTATGGCGAAATTGTCAGGGTTACACATTTCAGCAATGATAGTTATCGTGTTGCAGCAGAATTTCGGCATACCCCTGAATCCATTCTCCAAGAAATCGATTCATATTGCTCTAATTATTAGGAGGAACAAGATTGAAATACAACGTCATTGAACGAGGCGATGACATCTCCAAGGGGCTGACCGAACGGTTCCACGCTCTCGCCGCTCAGCAAGGCATGCCAAGGGATGAAGAACATCCCGATATCGTCCTGTCCATTGGCGGAGATGGCACGATGCTCCAAGCTTTTCATAAATATGTGGACAAGTTAGATCACATTGCATTCGTTGGGATCCATACGGGTCATCTTGGCTTTTTTGCAGATTGGAAGCCTGATGAGCTGGATCATCTTGCTTCACTCATGTTTAATGTGGCAACACCTGAGGAGCTGCAAATCGTGCGATACCCCGTTGTCGAGATCGAAATTACGACAGATAAGGGTGTTGAAACGCATCTCGCACTGAACGAGTTTACGATTCGAGGCATCGAAGTTTCGCTTGTAGCAAGACTTCATGTGAATGATGAAATGTTCGAAATGTTCCGCGGTGACGGCATTTGCATCTCTTCCCCCGCTGGCAGTACGGCTTACAACAAGAGCTTGGGTGGTGCCATGGTTCATCCATCACTAGAAGCTATTCAAATTGCGGAGATCGCGTCGATTAACAATCGCGTGTACCGTACGCTTGGTTCATCCATGATTTTACCTAAGCATCATCACTGTGACATTTATCCGAAAGCACAGCAGAATATGCTGCTGTCGTTGGACCATTTATATATGCAGCGTGAAGATGTCGTTTCCATTCGATGCCGTGTAGCTTCCAATGTGAAAGTGAAATTTGCCCGATTCCGTCCGTTTCCTTTCTGGAATCGCGTTCGTGAGGCATTCGTTGGTCTCGAAGTGAAGTAACAAAGAAACATACATGCTGTAAGACAAAACGCGACAAAACGCCACCTGCTCTCCACAATGTTTGGAGTCCAGATGGCGTTTTTTATTGAGATTACTAATTAAACTGTCGTTGAGCTAATGACTTCTGAAGGTATCTGCTGCTTAGGCGCGTTCACTTTTTCGATAATAAAATACGCACAGCCGAAGTTGCAGTACTCATTCAAGTAATCTTGAAGAGCTGCGATAGAAGATTCTTTGGTCGCCTTCGGGTGGATTTCTTTGAAAAACCCTCTCAGTCGCAATTGACTGTATCCCCAATCGCCAACAATATAATCGTAACGCTCCAACACTTCACTGAAGCGTTCCTTGAACACTTCGAAATTCCAACCATTTTTGTGATCGGTGACAAGCTCGTATGTTTTATTTGCAATTTGAATCATGGTGGTAGGAAGCTCTCCTTTCTATGATCCGTTCAATGAATGCTACACGCTAGATGCCGATTTAACCTGTTCATGCGCATGATAGGAGCTGCGTACCAATGGCCCTGACTCCACGTGCTTGAAGCCGCGTTTCATGCCTTCTTCTTTCAACATAGCAAACTGTTCGGGTGTGTAGTACTTCGAAACAGATAAATGCGTCGTAGACGGCTGCAAATATTGCCCGATCGTCATAATGTCACAATCCACTTCACGCAGGTCTTCCATAGTTTGAAGCAGCTCTTCCCACTCTTCCCCTACTCCAATCATGACACTGGATTTCGTTGGAATGTTCGGTGCTATCCGTTTAGAACGCTGCAACAGCTCCAGTGAACGACGATATTTCGCTTTGGAACGGACTCGATCTGACATCCGCTCAACCGTTTCCATATTGTGATTGAGAATATCAGGCTTTGCCTCAAGCACGGTAGCCAGGGACTCTTCTCGACCTAGGAAGTCAGGAATCAGCACCTCAACTGTGCACATAGGCAGCTTACGCCGAATCGCTTTGATCGTTTCTGCGAAAATCATTGCGCCACCATCTGTTAAATCATCGCGTGCCACAGAAGTTACAACACAATGACGAAGTCCCATTTGCAAAGCAGCATCTGCTACGCGTTCTGGCTCTTCCAGATCAAGCTCGGTAGGAAGTCCAGTTTTCACTGCACAAAAGCGACAAGCGCGCGTACAAATATCGCCTAGTATCATAAAAGTCGCTGTCCGATTCGCCCAGCATTCATGAATGTTCGGACATTTGGCTTCTTCACAAACTGTATGCAACGTCTTGGAACGCATCATGGATTTGATTTCTTTGAAATTCTCATCGGTTTTGAGATTAATCTTTAACCAGTCTGGTTTTCTCTCTAATACTTTTCTAGGCACTGTAATTCCCGCCTTTTTATTTGGTTTCTCAATGATGTTATTATAACATGAATGACTGACAAAACAATCCACTTTGGAGGTCAGTTGTGATACACTTGTTTAGATGGACCAAAACAGCTCAGCTTACTACATAAAGGCTGTATGGGAGGATAGAAACATGAGCATACAAGAAGTAACGCGTGAGAAAGATCGCAAGCTTGGCGAAATTCTTAGAAACATGGGCCGTGTCATCGTCGCCTTCTCCGGAGGAGTTGACAGTACATTCGTCCTCAAACGTGCACAGCAGGAGCTTGGTGATCAAGTACTTGCCGTAACCGCAGCATCTGAAACGTTTCCCACGAGGGAGTTCGATGCCGCAGCACAACTAGCCGAACAATTTGGCGTTCGCTTGCACAAAACAGAGGTAAAGGAATTGGAGAACGCGAATTTCGTTGCCAATAATCCTGACCGTTGTTATCACTGCAAGACGGGGCTTTATTCCCATTTACAAGATATTGCGAAAGAACTGGGATATCCGTATATCTTGGATGGTTCCAATGTAGACGATCTAGGTGACTACAGACCAGGTCTTCAAGCGAAGAATGAACAAGGTGTACGAAGTACGCTGCAAGAAGCTGGGTTAACCAAAGACGAGATCCGAGCGCTTTCCAAAGAGCTAGGTCTGAGTACTTGGAACAAGCCTTCCTTTGCGTGCTTGTCCTCCCGTATCCCGTATGGGACACAAATTGAGAAGTGGAAAATTGACCAATTGGATGAAGGCGAATACTTCCTGTCCCAGCTTGGTCTATATCAAGTCCGTGTGCGCCACCACGAGAAGATTGCTCGGATTGAAGTGATGCCGGATGAAATTCACAAGGTCGTTGAACATCGTGATGCGATCTATGAAAAATTCAGCAAGCTTGGCTTTACGTATGTCACGTTAGACTTGCAAGGCTACCGTACTGGCAGCATGAATGAAGTGCTGTCTCAAGAAACGAAAGATAAGGTGAAAGAAGCCTCATTATGATGGACTTAGAGAAGATCTTAAAACTCGTCCAGACAGGCGATCTGGATATAGACGAAGCCAAGAAGCAAATCATCAAAGAAGGCGGCTCAGGTCCCGCCAACCTTGATCTTGGATTTGCGCAGCTCGACATCGATCGCGAGAAGCGTACGGGCTTTCCCGAGGTCATTTTCGGGGAAGGCAAGACGCCCGAGCAGATCGAGGCTATTTTTCGGCGGCTCATGGAGCACACCGATCGCGTGCTAGCCACACGCGTCGACGCGGCCAAAGCCGCTCATGTTGTTGCCAACGTGGCAGGTGTCACCTACCACGAAACCGCACGGGCGCTCACCTGGTTTAAGCGCCCGCTGCTCAAAGTCCACGACGGCTACATCGCCGTCGTGTGCGCAGGCACCTCCGACCTCCCTGTGGCGGAGGAGGCAGCCCTTACGGCAGAATGCCTAGGCAGCCACGTTGAACGCGTGTTCGACGTGGGTGTCGCTGGCATTCATCGGCTTTTCCGCCGGCTCGAACTCATTCGCGGTGCGAACGCGATTGTCGTTGTGGCCGGCATGGAGGGAGCACTCGCCAGCGTCATGGGCGGGCTTGTGTCTAAACCCATCGTCGCTGTGCCGACGAGTATTGGGTACGGTGCGAACCTTGCTGGGATCGCACCGCTGCTGTCCATGCTGAACAGCTGCTCGCCTGGTATATCCGTTGTCAACATTGACAATGGCTTTGGCGCAGGGTATTATGCTGGACTCATTAACAAAAATATGTCGAAACGAGCGTGAACTACGACCATGCGCATTCTATATTTGGACTGCTTCTCTGGTATAAGCGGCGATATGACTTTAGGCGCTCTTGTGGATGCGGGAGCAGATCGAGGTTATATTGAGGATGAGCTTTCCAAAATCACACTAGAGCCTTACACCTTAGAATGGAAACGCGTTGTAAAACGTGGTATTTCCGCTCTAAAGCTGGATGTCATACTCGACCCTGAGCATCCGCCTAAGCATCACAGACACTACTCAGAAATCGTCAACGTCATTCAAAAAGCAGAATTCAATGAGCGAGTTACGGCACTCAGCTTAGCTATCTTTGAAAAAATTGCGATTGCTGAGGCTAAGATTCACGGGACTCCTATTGAAAAAGTACATTTTCATGAAGTCGGTGCCATAGATTCCATCGTTGACATCGTAGGTGTCGCATTAGCCATCGACTCCTTGCAGATCGAGCGTATTTTCGCCTCTCCAGTACCATTAGGATCTGGAACCATACATATCGATCATGGTATTTATCCAGTTCCCGCTCCTGCTACACTCGAGATGATGCGAGGCTTACCAATCGCTTCTACGCACTATAGCTTGGAAATGACCACACCTACAGGTGCTGGCATTATTTCTGGGATTGTTGATGAATTCTCCAAAAGCTTCCCACCGATGGTCGTTGATAGCATTGGCTATGGAGCAGGTACGAGAGATTTGCCAAAACAACCCAATGTACTGCGCGTTGTAGTTGGTAAGATCGATCCTTTTATCGGCAAATGGCAAGTGAGTCATGAGCATCTGGCGCATGAGCATAGTCATGAACATACGCACACTCATGATGACCATCACCACCATCATGACCATTCACACAGCCACACTCATGATCACAGCCATGATCACGATCATCATCATGGTCATTCTCATACTCACTCGCATCATGGAGATCTCACAACTGGCACCCCTCAATAGTCAAACCAATGACAAACGCCCTTCCATCATTCTGGAAGAGCGTTTTTTTGTCTTTTCTGTTGCAAAAATAACAATCTAACTTCCTCATAAACCTTCTTCAGAGGAACTTCATGCATCTTCGCCACTTGTTCACATTCATTAAATTCAGGTGCGTATTGCACTAATCTCCCAGCATGATAACCAACCTTTACTGTTAATGGTCCCCAAGGTGTTTCCACACGCTCAAATTCTCTTGCCAATCGATGACAAGAAGCATGCAGATACCGAATGCCCAGCGTAGTTGACTCACTAAAAATAATCTCCTCGATAAGAGAGAGTCGTTCCTCGTCAACGAGCACATTCAACATAATACCAGGACGTCCCCGTTTCATAATAATGGGTATCATATAAACATCATTTGCACCTGCATCAAAAAGCTTATCCATGACATACGTCATCCACTCTGGATTCATATCATCCAAATTAGCCTGAACTAAAAGCATATGATCGTCAACGTGCTCTTCTCTATGGTTAAAAGTCACTCTTCCCACCTCTTATTGGCATCATAGCAAATATCCCTCAACAACGAAAGATCGAAGGATAAACAAGAACACATCCGTACATCCTAAGAACTAACATTTCAGGAAGGATGATAGAGATGCAAAGCAGAGCATTTTGGTCAAAGGTTCTCGTCCTTAGCCTCCTCCTATCAACAGTCACACCAATGCTTTTATCACATCTTGATGCAGCAAGTGCTATGGAAAAAGACCAAATTACGCCAACGCCAGGTTCCCAACCCACGAAATATACACAAACGGAACGTAAGGAGCTGTTTGAAAAAATAGGCTTACTCTCGGGCATCCCTTGGACGTATTTAGCTGCCGTTGATCAATATGAGAAAACCATGAATACCGTCAAGAAAAGAACGGTTCATCAAGGCATAACGAATATTTATTTCTCTGAGTTAGTTTGGGCGGGAATGCTCAACCCAGATCCACAAGACACGAATCTGAAAAGTGTCGCCTTTTTTCATGGATTAGGTCGTGACGGATCGGGAGATGGGATTGCTGACCGCACCAACGATTTGGATATCCTAGCGGCAATGGCTGCTATTTTAAGCAAAAACGGAACTAAAATAGAAAATTTGCAAATTAATCTTTGGCAATATTATCAAAATGCTCGAAGTGTAGATCGCATTCGGCAATTTGCAGCTATCTATGAGTCTTTGGGGACATTAGAAGCCAATGAACATGCATTTCCCCTTCCAATTACAGCCGATTACTCCTACCGCAGTACCTGGGGAGATAGTCGCGGCTGGGGCGGGCACCGAACTCATGAAGGTACCGATCTTTTTGCAAACTACGGCGTTCCTGTTAGAAGCACTTGCTATGGCATCGTTGAAATAAAGGGTTGGAATCCATACGGTGGCTGGAGAATTGGCATTCGAGATCTTAACAACATTTATCACTATTACGCCCACCTATCCGGGTTTCAAAAAAGCGTCAAAATCAACGACATTGTAAAACCAGGACAAACCATTGGTTGGGTTGGCAGCTCTGGCTATGGGAAACCAGGTACATCTGGCAAATTTCCACCTCATCTCCATTTTGGATTATATCGCGATAATGGCTCAACAGAGTGGAGTTACGATCCCTATCCGTCCTTGCGTAGATGGGAACGTGAAGATCGGAATAAAAAGAAATAAACCCGCCCCCTCAGGGTGGGTTTTTATTTATTGTTGGTAATGTAATACTTGGCGCACTGCCATCCTTCGAACTCCCCACTGGATTGCCTTTATTATCATAATAGTAAGTTGGAACATCCCCAACAACAAGTGAGTAAGAAATTGGAATCTCCGTTTCGACGATTTCCGTTTCTGAATCGAAAGGGATAATCACCGAGACTTCAGCAATAATGTGTACATATACTTCGAACATAACCATATTAATGCCAACATTTTGCGTACGCGTATTCAAATCCACTTTCACATTTCCAACTGGGAGCAATCTTATCGGGACATCTGGCCCAAAAGAAGCGAGGATAGCACTATTCATAGCTTGCCCAATAGGAACATGTTCTGAAATACTTTGCAAATTGTTCAACTCACCCTGGACGGTTTTTATCGCTTCCGAAGTAATTCTCATATGCTCGTTATAATTCAACATGAAACCTGTTATTTTATTGTTTTTATCCATTTTCCAATCAATTAATTGCTCAGCATTCGTTCCTCCTGCAACATGTTCGGCAATTGCACTATTAATCGCTTGTGTTGCAATTTGTTTAACTCTAACCTTGGCCAAATTCATCAAAGGCGGTCTGAGATTTCGTTCTATAAAAATAAAAAATTGTATGCAAAACAAGACAAAGATGAGCAAACCAATCACAAGTACCTTTTTACGGCTTGTTTTCACAGTTGGTCTACTTCTCCATCGTCGTCTCTGCAGCATTCTGTTCCCCCTTTCTCTGTATACCCAAATCCAGCTTAGGTGTGCCACAACTCATTTGTACTACCTTATGCGGACATGACCTGAAAAAGAAGAAAATACCTTCCTTAGTGCTGCACACGCTTTGTTAATACTTATCTGGATACATATGACCAATAAACTTATCTGGGTACATCACGAATAACTTATCTAGGTACTTCACGAAATAGCTTATCTAGGTACATCACCAAATTTTTCAGCCGCTATGCTCACTATCCCTTATGCTCAGAAAAATATATCTTCAAAAAAAACACGCCCAAATCATTGAAATAGGATCATATGTTTGGTATAATAAAAGGAACAAATGTTCTTTTCTTAAAATTTCGGAGGAGATCCCACATGGATATTTCAAGCCTTACCCTTGATCAGTTTCAAGCGTATTTTTCCTCTGACGATGCCTGTATCGATTATCTTATTCAAACGAAATGGCCAGAAGGCTTCTCTTGTCCTCGTTGTGAGCATCGACATGCCTATATAACAACCACTCGAAGACTCCCATTATATGAATGTTGCCACTGTCGTCACCAAGTTTCGTTACTCTCCGGGACAATTATGGAAGGCTCGCGAACACATCTTCGTAAATGGTTGTTGGCCGTTTTTCTGATATCACGTACACATATTGGTACAACCGCAATGGAGCTCTCAAGGCTTATCGAGGTTACTTACAAAACTGCCTGGCTAATCCTTCATAAAATCCGTGCTTCCATCCAGCAAGCAGAACGCCAGCGCCCATTAACTGGTTCCGTTCAAATTAACTCTGCAATTTATGGACGTCCGTTTAACCCCACGGTCCATAAACATCCCCAAGAACATCTTCTACTCATCGGCTCCTCGCTCAATAATGAGGGGAATTCGACTACTATCAAAATCAAACATATCATACCTTCCCAACCTAAAAATAAGCAGATAACTCGATTCCACACCTCTTCCTTTCAGCAACACCACGTTGATCCCGCCGTGAATACAATTGAAATTGTCACCGGTTTTTACACACCTAAACGACAACGCCCCTTACTCGAAATTGCAAAACAAGCAAGCACTTGGATCAATTCTACCTTTCACGGTATCGGACCTAAGCATTTACAAACGTATCTGGACGAATTCTGCTACCGTTCTAATCTTATTAATTCCAATATTCCTATTTTTGAACATCTCTTCAAACGCTGTATCATTCATAACCAATGCAGCACTCTATCCTCCATGGCATAGCTCTATGCAAAGTTATTCTGCCACTAGCTCATCTCCCCTTTTCAATTACTTAACCATCACCAATTCAGCCTCGCAGTAACGTTCATGCTGTTCAATTTGAGTTATATTTTCTAAGTCACTTCTTTTGATCTTTTTTCTGAGCTTTGGGGATAGTGCCCATAGGGAGTAGGGAAGAGATTAGTGGTAGGTGTAGAGAGGAATCGGAGTTCGGGGGTTGGATTGGGTTTGATTGGGTTGGGTTGGGTTGGGTTGGGTTGGGTTAGGTTGGCTTGGCTTGGGTTGGGTTGGGTTGGGGTTCCGCTGCTAAATTCATCAAGGACTCCCCGATGTACGCCAGATGGTCCGATCTATGCGCAGCAACTTCAAGCTGCTCGTCCATGCGCCGAAACGGGATACCGATGAGTTGCTCTTACAGCTTGAAAAAGAGGGAGAGCAAGATCTGCTCTCCCTTCAGCAAGGTGCTCGAATCGTTCTGTAACGATGAGAGCACCTTTTCTCTTTTAACCCTTCAAAAGCTCGTCAAGCTCATCCCAAGACGTAATCCGCGGCAAATCCAGATGTCGATTATACGATCTATCTTTCACACAAATGCGAACTGGCAGGTGGGACAGCGTCTCCAAAACCTTTGGTTTATCATCAAAATAATAATCCAGCTCTAATGCCTTAATGATATGTACTTTCTCGGAATCACTCATCCCACAGAAGAAATGTCCCTCTGCCACAGGGAATCCATTGTCCAGCAGCCATTGCCGTGTTCGCTCCGTGTGTTCCTTATCTCTGGCTGTAATGTAGTATACCTCGTGGCCTTGCTCCACCAACTGGTTCAAAACCTCGCGCGCGTGGGGGAAGGTTGCACAATCCGAATAATAAATCTCATCACGCAGGCTGTGCCAAAGCTTCCCGCCTTCCTCTTTGGTTAAACCAAACGCACTGTGAATTTCCATCGTTGGCAGAGCTTGGAACACCTCTAGCCCTATATTTTGCTGCAGCTTTTGATTATAAATATGAAAAGCATGCTCTCTCAGATTAATGAGGGTATCATCAATATCAAATCCAAGCTTCATCGTCTAACCCTCCATTCGCCTAGCTTCTATTCCTTTAATTTTATCCCAAAAAGACTAACAAATACGGAGGCTTGTTCTCTAGAAATGATACATCCGCGCAAATCCTCAATACTTACCCCTAAGCTTGTAAAATCACACGAGCTCAGGTCTATCCCCTCCAGCTTGGTGCCTGTAAATTGTGCTTGATCTAGCTGGCAGACCTCGAATTGCACCTTTTGCAGGGTTGCTTCGTAGAAGTCAGAACTCGTTAGGGAAGAGGAATGAAATGAGATCTGTTTGAAATTAGCCATCCGGAACGTCGCGAAGTCTCCTAAGCAATCTTGAAAGAGGATATTTCGCAGTGTTGCTCCTGTAAGATCCATGCCGATGATTTTACAATTCCGAAATTCTGTTCTGTGAATCGTCGCTTCCGTAAAGTCGACATTCGATAAGTCGCATCGGTCAAAAATGACATCCGTCAGCTCAATTTCTTTCATTGCGATACGTGTAAAGGTCACATTGCGGAAAATAATTTTATCAAAAGCAACCTTATAAGCAGATTGATTATCGATTACGCAGTCACTAATCAAGCCAGTATGGAAGCTATCCTCAGGCTCAAATTTCCTGTCATCCAAGGAAATGACGGGCAATTCTTTCGGGATTTTGGGTGCATCTAGTTTAAGATTACTCATGTGAAGCTCCTTTATCATAGGGTCATAGGCAAAAAAATAAGCCTTATCGGCTTACCTTAAAAAATGATCACAGAGGTTAAGCTGTGCAGCATGAAGAATAAGGATCCCCATTTTCTTTTGATATAATTTCGGCCGCGGAACAGCCTTGTTTTAATCGTAGAAACAGGTAGATTCACTTCTCGGCTGATGTCCTCTAAGGACATATCCAAATAATATTTGTATACAATGAGGTCTTTGTATTTATCGGGTAGATCATGAATCATTTGTTCAACTTGGCTATTGGTTTCCTGCTCGATGAGCTGAAGCTCAGGCGTCTTCTCGTGACTTACCAGCTTCTCAATCAAGGGTCGTTCATCATGGGATGGAAACGAACTCGTATCCATGGATAACTCTTTTTTCTTCTTCCTCATCAAATCAATGGTGACATTTTTGCCAATGCTAAAGATCCAGCTGGAGAAGTTTTTGGTAGCGTCATATCGATGTGAATTCAAATGTGCACGCAGGAAAGTCTCCTGAACAACGTCTTCGGAATCCGATTTATTACGAAGCATACGAAAAGCTAATCGATAAATTTTGTCCTTATACAGCTCCAGAAGTCGATTAAACGCTTTCGCATCTCCTTGACTCCACATTGTTGCAAGTTGACTATCGCTTAATTGCAGCATGTTAAATCTCCTTCACTTGTGAAACGACCTATCTCCTATTCTACCAAATCGAAGCAAAAAAAAGAAACCTTTTCAGGCTTCAAAGATGTCTATTTATCGAGAAAATTGGACACATATTCTGCTTTCTCTGCACTAGCTATCACAATTAACGTTACAATAATTCCGAATAAGATAATCCCGCCTACGGTCATACTGCGCACCCTCTTTGACTGATTGATACGAATGATCATCCTATTATCAAAGATATGATGCGCGCTACTTATTATTCACCGAGATTCATAATAACATATTGCTCAAGGTGACTAGCCAATATGCCGAAAGTCGGCTTTTGAACGTCAACCTTTTCGCCAAGAAGCGATTTCACGGCTAGATATGGGAAGTTAACACCTGAAAGGCAGCTTACTTGTAATCCACCCGACATTCTGGGATTAATCTCCAGCAGCTTTGGAACACCCTGATTGTATTTTATTTGAATATTATAATTAAATGGAATGCGATAAGTGGCTGCCACTTGATTAGCAAGCTCGATTAGCTCTGGAACTTCCTCTAACAGCCTTAAGCGTCCATCTGCCTTACGACGAGGGACAGCGGCAAGCAGCTCACCGGACGGGGATGCCAAACAATCGATGCTGTATTCGTAGCCACCCAGTAATTCCATAACCATGAGGTCATCAAAACGTTCCACAGTCGACAAGTTCTGGTACACTTGCTCTTTCGTGAGATACGGCATTACCGGTCCAAACATATCACCCAGCGCATTCCGCTTATTGCTGACAATCCGAAATCCATTGCCGCCTTCGCCATTTGTTGGCTTCATACAGACCCCGTGCCCGGCTGCCGTTAGCGCTTCATGCGCTTGAAGAAACTGCTCCGCTGTGTTCACCACATGATAGTCGGGAATCGCAACGATATGCTGCGGGCGAATGCGCTCGTAAAACTTTTGTTTTTCCATGATGCTTTCCAGAAGCTCAAGGTCACGGCAAACCGTTACCTTCGTGCCTATTTTTTCGAACTCATCAATATGCTTGGCAATAGCGTACATATGAAGCCTTGGGATAAATACATCGATACCATGCTGCTTGCAAAAGCCAAGCGCGAACTCCACATAGTCATCGTCCCCGAGAACGGGCTCGGTATCAGTGAAATCTGCCGCTCTCAGCGCCATGTGGCTGCGGTCTGGATGCGTAGCATACATCTTGAATTGAACGCCATCCTCATTGTTACGGATGCTGTTCATATAATGATAAGCGACAGAAAACCAGCGGTTAAACCACACTTTTTTCATATTGACTCCTTTGTGAGCAACTTTTTGTGCTCTCTATGTGTGGCATGTACAAATGTAGTGATATCATCTGCTGCGAAAATACCGAATTCCTCGGTAAATCTATAATTCCCAGACTGCCCCATCTGCTCTTGGCGGAATAACTCTCCGTGACCTGGCGCAATGGCAAAATCAGCGATGTCTAACAAGCTCTGATCCAGAAGCGAATCTCCGGAAGCGATAACTTTCCGTCCACCAAGGACCTGACTCAGGTGTGCAACCGCTGCACCTTTGCTCACAGCTTCAGGGACGATGTATACCTTTCTTCCTTGCACGGAAGTTCGCCAGCCCATCCCCTGCAGCTGTGTACTAAGATCGGCTATCTCCTGCAAAGGCATACGATCGCGTTCGACGATATGGGAATAGAAGAGCTCATCACAAAAGCTTGAGCTGAGCACCCAATCCTTACGCAAAACAGCGTTCATGACAGGGAGAACGTCTTCTAAAGGGGAGCTCGTCTCGCTAACACGGGCTCTAACGAGATCTCGCCATTCCGTATCCACCTTGCCATCAATCAGCATGTTTCCCCCATTGCTTGTCACCGCATATCTGGGCTTTAGGTTTTTACTAATCAGGTGAATCCGCTCATATTGTACAATTGTTCGGGTTGTTACAGGTATGAAAATGAGTTCATTCATAAGCTCTTGCAGTCGTTGATACGTGGTTGAAGACATATACGATCTTACCTTGCCATCAATAAGCTCGGCGATCATAATGCGATCGCCCCACTGCTCCGCACGCTCTGCAGGCTGGGAATAAATTAAAGTCTGATCTAAATCACTAGCATAAATCATTCGGCATCTCCTTTCACGGATTGTATGAGGCCACAACACGAGTAAGTGAGGCCGGTAACCACCTTAACCGGTACTCCGCGTGCCTCAGCTAAAAGCAGGATGTGCCGGATATGCGGATTATCCATGCGGTCTACTAAGATCCTCCACGGTACTCTTCTGAGCAGGACGCGAGTCGTTTCTCCTACTCCAGGCTTAATCAGATTAATATCTGCAATCTGGTAGGTTGTCTGAATCGCTTGTATATCTCGCAAACCATGCCAAGAAATCTCAGGTGGATGGGTCAAAATGTCTTGAGCAATCGCCTGAGCTTCCTCGGTCACCTCGCTGAAATAAGGCACGATCGTATCGATGAAATGATTAGACTGATCCTGACCTAGCCATTCCCTATAATATTTCGCACCATGGAAATCATGAGGTCCAATCAGATCGTCGCGCAGCACCGTCCGACTCATTAATCCAGAGACCGTCGAGTTCAGGCATGCGCTCGGAATGAGAAAGTCCTCACGGGTTCCGAACATGTCCGTGCAATGGCCCGGATCGGCAAGCACCGCTAGATCATCGTCCAGGATGATCCCGTATTCCGTTGCCATTTTGCAACAAGCTTGGGAAAGCACCTTACGAATGGCACCCTTGCCTGTCCACCCATCGATGAATTGCAGTCTCGCGTTAGGGTGCTTCTGCAGTATGTACAAGAGAGCGTTCTCATCGATTCCCTTGCCACGAATAATCGAAATACTATAATGGGGGAGATCTAAGCCATGAATATCTTGGAGATATCGCTTAATCAAAATACCGACAGGCGTACCCGCTCTAGCCAAGGAAACTAGGACTGTATTCGGCCCCTTCTTTGTTCGGATAAGCTCGGCCACAGCCCCTGCGGATAAAGCTACCTTCTCTGCAGACAGCTTCAGCGTGTCTTGATATAAGCTCAAATAATCGGAGGCTGGCAGATGCTCTTGCGGAAGCATTTCAGAGTAGTGCGTGCCGGACTGAATAGCCCGTTCTCTGGCATCTAATGCGACCTCCAGCTGTACCTCGCTGATATCCTTCAGTAGAAATGTCACATCTGCAGGCGAATAGCTGCCCATCGGTTGTGGCTCATCTATTGGTCTAATTCGCCAAGCTTCCATACCTTAGCCTCCTTCCAATCAACCGTCTGCGGTGAAAAGAAGACGATATGCAAGGTGTGCAGCCCCCTTGTTTGGAGGATTCGCAGGATTGGGTCCATCGCAGAAGGCGAAACTTCTCTTTCCATGAACAGAAAGAGCTCCTGATACATGCCGTACGGGATATTGTAGAAGAAGTGCACGACATGTTCATCCTCTGGCGAAGGAAAAGCATGACCAAATTTCACCGCATAGTCATCTTGTTCAATGACATGAATCGGGCTGCGCGTCGTCGATTGATAAGACACCCCTGCCCCCATTTCAGCCGCAATACGCATAGGAATATACATAAATTCTCCCGTACCCACGCAGAGTGTCTTGATCCCCGTACGGATACGTTTTAGCCGCTCAGCTGTTTGCGTGATAGAACGATCCAATTGTCGGTTATTCGGAGGTGTAAGACCGAATCTCCCACTATGCTGCAAATAAGGACGATTACCAGCAAATGGCGCGTGTGAGAATAGATGATTCACATAGGCGATTTGCAGCGTTCCTGTTCGCTCCTCTTTCAAGCGGCTCGGTGCTGGCAGGGCTAAGCTCTCGCTTGAGCCAAATACAGTCGTATTCCCTCGAATCAGTGAAATAACACGGATGGTGATGTTTAACTCCTGCTCCAATTGAGCAAATTGCAAGATGTCTTCCTCTTTACGCCAATCGAGCAATGCTAACACATAGTAGACTTTCTTTGGATATTTACCCTGCAGATCGCGAATAATATTAAGTGAGGTTTTGCCAGTCGTAATCTCATCATCGACGAGAACGAGAATTTCTGGCTGCGCAAGCATCGCAGGGTCGTCGGAATAGCCATAGTGTGCCATGGCATGCGAATGCTCCTCTTCGAACTGAAGGATGGTCGGTGATTCATCAATCACTTCACGTGTCGTATGTAAATAATGACTTCCCTGCCCAAAAGCCTCATATACCGCATGACCAATAGCCGTCGCTGTCTCAGCAAATCCGATGAAAGCGATGGGCTGTTGAAGCTGTATGCGCTCAGACATGATCGCTTTATATGCTGTTTCTGCTTTCTCCGGATATACGAGCCCCGCAATTGCTTGCTGCACCTTCTCTTCTGTCTTCGTTCCCTGTAAAGCTTGCTCCAGTAGCAACGCTAATGTAGTTCCACTTAACAGTGAAGTGTATGGATTCACCGGGATATGCTTGCCAAGCACCTTGCTCACGAACAAAAAGGATCGTTTCTTATTAATTCTCGCCGCCATCGCGAATAACGCATCAAGCGGGATGTTATGGGGATTGGAAGTCACAGTGACGTGAAGCTCCAGATCGCCTGCGATTTTATACGTACGCTCGGTCAGGTTGGATGAATAGTCCTTCAAAGGATTGTTGTTCATGCAGCACCCCATATATTTGTGATCTTAAAAGAATACGTTTCGCCCAATTGAAATGGGGTTTGAATTCATTCATCTTATTGCCGTAGGCGCTCTTCATCACCCCGAGGTCGCCGTGATGATTCATCAGAATGCTCGTGGCATCCGTATATTCTTCATGCGTGACCGCATAGAGCGCCTGAACCGGCTTAATGTGAGTGGGGTGAATAATGGTTTTGCCAATCATGCCATTTTCCTTATCCAGCATCACTTCGTGAATGAGTCCTTTCGCAGGGAAATATTCCCACACGGGTCCAGAGATCACGTTGCAAGCTTCCATACGCCCAAAAATATTAATAATATCAGCGACACAATCCCGAATAGGCGCAATGTCGTAAATGGTTCTGTCCGAACTTCTTCTCAGCCCAAATAAGCTTGAAAAATCTGTAGCTCCAATTCGGATGTTCAATACCAAATCTTTAAACTTCGTTATAATTTCATTAATCGCTAGTAAAGTAGAAGTGCGGCTTTCTTTATAAATAATCGAGGCAGATTCCAGAATCGGTAATCCGTACAAAGTCGGGGCTGTTTCCGATTTCTCATCATTGTAATTTTCTAGAACTTGAAAATAATCCTCGCCATTGTCCACAGTAAATTTCGGGAACACAATGCCCGTTAGAAGGGCCACATTTTCCTCCAGCCTCTCCAGCACATAATTCAACTGATTCACGCTTCTTACGCGAACGAATATCAGTGGCAGATTATCATTGTTTATAATACCAACATCAATCCAATGGGCAATCTGGTTCACTTGTCCGATAAGTGATTCCTCGGCAGCATGTACTTCGTTATCACCAACGGCATCCTCTAAATCAAGAACTACTGACACTAAGCCTTCGATTTTACCAAAGGCAATATCTTCTGCAAACGTACGACGGGTCGCTGGCATGTACAAGGCAGCGCCAACGGAATGAGCTAAAATGTCTTTGTGCGAATGATTATGGAAGGAATTCGGCGGTAAGTAAAATAAAGTTTTCTCTTCATCCGCTGTTAAATAATTGAAATATCGCATGCCGATTCCTCCCTCTTTTAAGAAACAATCCCTCCATGACGGAGGGATTGTCCAATAGCTTATCTTATGATTCTTTTACTGACCCAGACTTGTCCTTTTTGCGAAGCATACTAAGAATAATCGTTCCTCCGAACAAAGCAATAATGACGGAGAAGAAGATAACATGAGAAATGTGGAAACCAAATGCACCAGCAATCATTTTAAGACCGATAACAATAATCAGGATAAACGCAGTTTTCTCCAATTCCGGTATCTTATCAATAAGCTTCAAGAAGACTTGCGCCACGCCTCTCATCATGAGAACGCCTAAGATACCACCAAGGAATAATACCCACACCTTGTCACTTACTCCGAATGCTGCCAACACGCTATCCACGCTGAAGGCAATATCCATAATTTCTACGGCAAGCACCGTACGCCAGAAGGAAAGACCTTTGTTCTTGACTTCCCCGCCGCCATCATCATGTTTCTTCATGAAGAGATTACTGTAAGCGATCCAGAGAAGATACGCACCACCGGCTACTTTAATCCAGGTAATCTGTACTAAGAAAGTACCTATACCAATGGCGATAAACCTAAATATGTAGGCACCAAGTAGACCATAGAACAACGCTCTCTTCTGCTGTTCCTTCGGTAAGTGCTTAACCATCACAGCTAGTACTAGCGCATTATCAGCAGAAAGCAATCCTTCGAGAAGAACTAGCGTTCCAATAATCCCCCAGTTTACCGGATCTGTGAGTGTTGCTGAGAGCACGTCCCAGCTAAAAAAATTAAGGAAATTATCAACGAAACTTTGGAAAAAATCTGACATTAAGGTGGACCCCCTGTATTATTAGCTGTTCCTCATGATCTTGCCCCATCTATATCATTCTCCGAATACACGTACCATTTTCCTCGGAGCATTGATTTCCAATTCATAACACAACAAAGCTGGTCATGTGAACACCATTTCTCGAGTCGAATTGATTCAGAAGAGTAGGGAAGGTGATGCTTAAAGAAGCACCACCCTATTTCATTAAGACTTGAATCTTAGGAAGTTTGCAAACCGTAATCGCGTGCCAACCCTGCTAGACCGTCTTTATATCCACTGCCGATTGCGCTAAATTTCCACTCACCGCTATGACGGTAAAGCTCACCGATCACAACACCTGTTTCAACGGAGAAGTCTTCGCCAAGATCGAAGCGAATTAACTCTGTGCCAGATCCCTCGTTAAGCACACGTACGTAAGCGTTGGAGACTTGTCCAAAATTTTGCGATCTTGCTTCCGCATCATGAATTGTGATACAGAAAGCAATTTTCTCCGTTTCGGCCGGTACTGCACTAAGATCAACGCTGATGACTTCATCGTCGCCATCGCCAGCACCTGTACGATTGTCACCTTTGTGTACGATAGAACCGTTCGAGTTTTGACGATTGTTGTAGAAAATAAAATCAGATTCATTTCCAACTTTACCCGCAGCATTCGCTGCAAAAATGGAAGCATCCAAATCGAAATCCTTGCCGCCGTCGTATTTGTTCGTATCCCAACCAAGGCCAACGATAACTTTCGTCAAGCCTGGGTTTGTTTTCGTCAAATCGACTTTCTGCCCTTTAGATAATGAAATAGACATTTGAAATACCTCTCTTTATATAGGATTTGGCTGTGCCTTTACTGATATCTTTTGACTAATTGTCCAATGGTTGTGTCTGTGCTGCCTTCACCAATTGCACTGAATTTCCATTCGCCGCTGTGTCGGTAAATTTCACCAACAATGAGGGAGGATTTGCCTGAATAGTCATCAGTTAAGTTAAACTTAACTAACTCTTGTTGATTGGAACCATTCAATACACGGATATAAGCTGATTGAATGAGACCGAAATCTTGCTTTCTATTCACACAGTCATAAATATTCACGACGAAAACGATTTTGCTTACATCTGCGGGAACTTGTCCTAAATTAATAGAAATCGTCTCATCGTCACCATCGCCATCTCCAGTACGGTTATCACCAGAGTGAACGACTGAACCATCAGGGCTTTGTAGATTAGCAAAATAAATGACATGCTTCTGATTCGTTATTCTTCCCTTTTCATCCAATAAGATCACGGAAGCGTCACAATCGATCTCGACTGCCGTCTTCTTCGAGCCGAAGAATCCCTTCTTCTCTACAACAGCAGGATCCCAGCCTAAACCAACCACAACTTTAGAAAGACCTGCGTTACCTTTTGTTAAATCGATCTTTTGACCTTTGACTAAACTGATTGTCAACGAGGTCACCTCCCTTCGCTTACCTGTTTTAGTGAACTCCCTTATCTGATACGCATGAAATTCAATCACGTTTCACTTTCCTGGGTAAATTATTTGTGAATTCGACTTCTGCAGTCGAAATCCCCCAGATTTTAAAAGAAAAACAGCCTCAAAAAACTCCTAGGCTGCGTCTTCGTCTTATTATAACATTTTACAACTTATGGTATTCAAAAATTTTCCACTGGGACGTCTCCGACACACTCTTCTGACCAACACGAAGCTGAGATTTTTTATTTTCTGGGCATATATCATGTACCAACAGAAAACCGAGGCAGATCTATGATCCACCTCGGTTTATAAGCGTATGGCTGATCATCCAATGATCAGCTTCTCCTCCGGATACCGGATGAGTGGTTTCTTCTTCCCATTGGTAAATAGGGAGTAAAACAGGAACAGTCCGATGCGTCCGATGAACATGAGCACGATGAGCGTGATTTTGCTAACACTGCCCAGCTCAGGGGTGATTCCCGTGGATAACCCGCATGTTCCGAATGCCGAGGCCACCTCGAACAGGACGGCAGACACTCCCCAGCGGTTCGGCTCTGCCAGCAGCAGTATAAATACCCCTCCGAGGAGCAGTGCGATACCCGTGAGGAAAAAAACAAAGCTCTTGAGCGAGTCCTCTTGACTAATCATCCTACCAAAAACCTTCGGCTCCTTCTCCCCGCGAGCATAAGCAATAAGTGCCAGTACAATTACGGCTACAGTCGTTGTTCGTACACCGCCTCCCATACTGGATGGGCTTGCCCCAATAAACATCAGTATAGATACAAGCAGCAAGCTTGCCTCTGTAATTGTGGACATATCAATGGTAGTAAGCCCAGCGCTGCGAGATGTGACGGACGTGAAGAGTGCGCTGAGTAATTTCCCATGCCAGCTCATCCCAGCCAATGCATGTGTCCGCTCCATCAACCAGAAGCCGATGGTTCCGAATAGCAACAACACCGATGTGGTCACTAGTGTTAGTTTGGTAAATAAGGAGAATCGGAAATTCTTATTTCCCCCCCACAAGTACTCTCGCAACTCAGCCAGTACTGGAAAGCCGATACCGCCTAGAACAATCAATATAATTGTAAGCACTTGTACGAAATAATCCTCCGAATAATCAAGCAACGAATTACCGAACAGATCGAAACCAGCATTCGTAAAAGCCGAAATGGTATGAAACATCCCATAGTACAGGGCGCTCCAAATCGACCCATACTCGCCAGCGAAATAGAAATACAAGCCAAACACCACTGTGCTAATTGCCTCTAGGATCAGCGTAAAGCCCAGCACTAGCTTCATTAACTGAACCAATCCAGATAGATTGTTGCGATTCTGGTCAATCATAATCATCTTACGCTGCAGCAATCCAATCTCCTGCCCGAATAACAGCCAATAAAAGCTCCCTAACGTCATTACGCCGATACCACCGAATTGAAATGCAACGATGAGTACGCCAATTCCAAATCCACTTAACGAATCTTTGATGCCCACAGTCGTAAGGCCTGTCACACTGACAGCACTTGCTGATGTAAAGAGGGCGTCCACAAATGAGATTGTGGCGCCCGATTTTAAGCTGATAGGTAATTTAAGAAGAACGGCAATGAGAAATATACCGATCAAATAAGCGATAACAATATGTCTTGAGGCAGGCATTTTCTGTAATTTTCTTAGCATGATGTTTACCTTCAACAGTGAGTAATTGGATTAGTTACTCTTATATTGTCCTTTGAAATGTTTTCCCATCCAAAGGCAGACTTCCCATAAATCTGCAACTGGTTGGTTCGTATACGGCAAGGTGTGCAAATAACCTGGAGGTCCAAACTCTGGCGTATAGGTAATTGCCGTTCGGCCTTCCTGTTGGTGTGCTTGGACGATGCTGTCCCACCAGCTCATATGCCGCTGCAATTCATGCGCATACTCCGGTGCACGCGGATCTGGTACCTGTGGTCCCTGTGCGTAACCTACGCGGCCGTGAATATGCTGTACACGTGAGAAGGATTTGCGAAGATTCTCTTCTTGATTCTCTAGTGTGGTCTCTGTTACACAGCACCAATGGCTGTAATCCGCCGTTAGCTTGATCTCAGGAACTGCATCAAGCAGCCTTCCGGTTTCCCAAGGATTGAACAACGTGCGACCGCGGTGAGTCTCATGACCAATCGCGATCCCATATCTCTTCTCGATTTCAGCTGCTTCACGGAAAAATTCGACTTGCTCTTCAAATGGCATAGCATCCTTGCCGCTGTGTGAAGTAATACTGATGGGGCGAAAGGAAACCGCACGTGCCACTTGCTCACCAAAGGATGCGATATGGTCAGGTCCATTGGTAAAGACCATGGCAATATATTCCAATTTATACGATTCCAATAACTTCCGGAACCGATCTTCATCGGCGAGTGTCGGCATTGGTGCCTCGATTCCCACATAACCCGCTGCTGCAATTCTCTCAAACTGGTTCTCTAATGAACCTTCCATGCCCCACAACGCTTTAAATAATTTAATTTCCATCCTTTGCAACCCTCCTCATGATAATCAATGAGTCAAGCTTAAAGCATCTTACATTATTTGACTAGAGTAAATTTTTAACCTATTCATTCACCTATTGAATTTGTCCCAACCGCACGATTCGCATGTCGACATTGACATCATACGAGGCTGTTTTATACATCTCATGCCATGAATCACTTGTCAGGTTCGAGTGGTACACCCGGCTTCTGTAGACTTCTCCAAATCCGATCGGATCCGAATCTAAGGAAGTTAATTTCTTTAACAACGCATGTACAACTTCTTCGGATTTATCATTCATTTGCTTTTGCAGGGCTTGAATGACACTGGCTTGGCTGAGATCAAGCTGCGCAGAAGTTTCCGTAAGCATTCCCTTCAATTTGATATTGACCTGAAACTTAAGTGGGTTCTGGCTGATTAACTTTTTACTGCTATCGCTATATATATTCTCAATAACGACCCGCACCGTCTTATCCTTGCTATCCTTGACGATATCTCCCAATTTATTCGCGTCTAAAGATAGTTCTACACTCCCTGCTTTATATCGATCGCGAATCGTTTTAAGAAAGAAAGCTTCCCTGGGGTCTACGGTTCCTACCATTTTATCACCACTGAAAACTGCCACATCTTTAAGCTCTATAGAATCACCTTTTCTTTGTAGAAGCGGTATCATGGGATCTGCCGTGGAATATAAGGCTGAGAGAAATTCATGAAGTGTGCCTGAAACCATCTGTTCGTCGATAATATTCTGATGGATGTTATCTACAATAAACGTTCCGACATCCGGGAACTGCGGATATTTATGCATTAATAGATCTTCTGCACTGTCTTTGCTAACGGCCATATAGACGGTACTGGCAATGGAGGCATCCCGAAATAAGGTATCTACCAAAGGTAAAATACCTGCCTGGGCAAGTCTATAGTCATAAATGGCGACTCGCAGCTGACCTGAAACGACTTTCTTATTCGATTTGCGGTTCGCAGCAATACGTGCCCCTTTACTGGTCAACCCCTCAGAGGAGATCGTCAGGACAGAGGATTTGGAATTAGGATCGATCTGATGGATCACGTAGGTAGCTTTAATTTTATTACCCTCACCTTGGTCATAGCCGACCGCGATTGTCATTCCTAATTTCTCCAACACATTTGTCTCTAAACGTATGCTGATAGCCAAAATGAATACAAGCAACACAATGAAAATAAGATTGATTCTCTTCATACTATTACCTCTGATTGACTCCTTTTCTTATGCCTCCAGAAATGAAATTGGACAATTCCGAAGAGTACCACCGGATACACATAAACGATATAGACAGCCCATTTAGCAAAAAGATTATTAATATAATCAATCTGAATCCGGGAGTCAATGAAAGAACACGCGAGCCAAGCGGCTCCCATGAATATATACAACCAGTATTTTTGTTTCCATGCAAAAGTACGTTTGAGTCCCTTTGTCGCCGCCCAGCTATACATGAGCAGATTGGGTACGATCACTAACAACCATAAACTAACGCCTATATACTCAAATCGTTCCAAAAACGGAAATTTGATAATTTTCAGCATCGTAAATGTAGCCCAATCTGTCTTCAAGAGTTCACCACCGCTGAAGAAAACAATCGAAACAAACATGACGGCTGTGTACACCACGGTGACACTTATTACACCAATTTGGGTATACCGATGAACTTTGGTCTTATCTTTGGCATACGCATAAATAAAATAGAGAATTTCAAACCCTGCCATCGTAAAAGTCATCGAAAGCACCCCTTTACTCAGCTGACTGAGATCCGCCTCCAGTATGGGTAATACCCCCGTCCAGTCCGCATAAATCAAAGGAAAATAAAGCAAAAAGACTAACCAAATTGTAAGGGTCACAAATGTAAAGCATGCGCCTACAATCGTTCGCAAGCCTCCATTTACGCCATAAAATACGACACTTGTAATCAATAAAGCCAATAACCACTGCGGGGCATTAGGAAATAACCAGACCTGAATCATTTCGACATAATTGCGCATCACAATGATGGTCGCACATAAGAAATAAACCATATAGATTAGATTCACAACATGGCCGAGCGACTTTCCGTAAACTAGCAAATGAATCTCATAGAGGTCCTTATTTTCGAATTTCGCCAACGTTTTAATCATCAACCAAACCACGAGCTGTGTGATGATCCCTGCAAGTAAGACAGCAATCCACGCATCATGTCCAGCCATTTGAAACACAACTCTTTGATAACCAGGTAGCCCTACGCCCACCTGCGCGTCATGGATAATAAACATAAGTAGAAAGCTGCTATACATATACGTTTGTTGTGATTTACTCATCGATATCCGTGTTTCCCTTCTTGTCCCCATTATTGGCGAATACGGAACGTTTCGGGGCCAAATGGTAAGGGAACCTTATGAGGCCGTCTCGTTTGTTTTTATTTTCAATCGTATAGGGAGGGTAGAAGTAAGGCTGGCCCAGACTGGATTGCCGCAGCAGATGCAGAATTAGAAAAGCAATGCTTATCGCAATGCCTAAACCGCCTATGATACCCGCGGATAGGATGATCGGAAATCGAATAATCCGTATTGTATTCGCCATGGCAAACACCGGAGTTGTGAACGAGGATAAGGCGCTTAACGCCACGATAATGATCAAAATATTGCTGGTGAAGCCAGCTTGTACCGCTGCTTGTCCAATGACAATACCGCCAACAATCCCCATGGTTTGACCTACTTTGGAAGGCAGTCTTGCACCCGCTTCACTTAATAGCTGAATGATCGTTTCCAACATAAGCGCTTCAACAAGTGGCGGAAAGGGTACTCTGGCACGAGATTGAGCTAGAGGGACCAAGAATGCCTGTGGAATAATTTCATAATGATACGTAAGCGCAGCCACATACGAGGCTGTTGCGAATAGGGAGATCGCAATACCCACGATTCGCAATCCACGAAAAAACAACCCTGTAGCCCATCTATAATAATAATCTTCAATCGACTTAAAAAAATCAAAAAACGTAGTAGGACAGACAATAACCAACGGGCTGCCGCCAACCACAATAACAACCTTTCCCTCAAGGAGTGGAAATATCGCCCGATCCACCCTCTCCGTCGTAATCATTTGCGGAAAAGCGGAGCTAGGATTATCTTCCAGCCATTGCGTCAAGATCGTTGCATCCAATAGCGCTTCCAGTTCCAACGCCTGTATGCTGTTATAGATATGTGTAACCATTTCTAAATCGGCTCGATTTCTCAAATAGACGAGACGGATACTTGTTTGGGTATTTTCACCTATATTCATGGCAATTTCGCATAAATCAGGGTTCGGCAAATATTGATGGATTAGCGCAACATTGGTTTCCAGATTTTCCGTAAAAGCAATTTGTGGACCCAAAATTTGACTTTCATTTTCCGGCTTAGATAGGTTCCGTTCTCTATGTTTCGTGGTTTTAGCAAGAATACCTAATGTATAGCCGCTTATGTGGATATACGTCCAGCCTTGCAATATATGTTGCTGCATATGGTACCAATTATCGTCAAGCAACAGCTGTCCTACCGGGATTAAATTAACCAGCTTTTCCGGTGAGGGCGTATCTTCGACTTCAATTAATCGATTAAGAATTTCTTGATAAAGAATCTCTGGATCCACCAAATTGCTTAGATAATAAACACCATACGTAACGTCAGTGGTCAATTGTCTACTAACAAAGTCAGGAAACATGCGAAACGTTTCTTGGAATTGTGTATTCATTTGATCCAATTCAGCTGCGAAGTTAAATGATAAAGCATCCTTCACGATTGACTTATTGAGCTTGGGTTTGGATTTGAACAATATATTTTTTATGGAAAACATGGTTATACTCACCATAATCCTAACATTTCGATAGTATGACTATTCTGCTCTAGATCCGTGTAGATTATGTAAATGAATGGATATAAATATATAACTAGAAAAGACTGAAGTCACCCATGCTTCCCTGGTGATTTCAGTCTCTCTATGCTTAGATAACGAATTCCATAAATTCCGGTGAACGCAGTCTCCCGCTTTGGGTCCAGCTTCTAGTTTTAACCCTCGCCATAATCCGAGGCTCCATATAGGCAAAGTTTTTGTCTTCCTTGAATACTAAGCGTTTCTGCACGCTTTCTATGGCCTTTTTGTGGATTGGTGATACGCCTGATTCAACGATGCCAACAGGAAACTTAGATCCATCGGCTGCATCAATAGAGGCCAGTAATGCAAAATTATTTTTCCTATAGCCAGAAATATACACATCCGCATACGTCCAATTAATGACCTTTTGCCATTGGATGGAGCGTTTATTTACGTTGTATCTGGAATTCTCTTTTTTGGATTTAATGATAATGCCCTCTAGGCCTCGCCCGCGGACCTGCTCAAAATAGTCAACGGCATTCCCCTCAAACATTTCAATCTTTTTATAGTTCTCATTTTCTGTAAAAGCCTGCTCCAACAGCTCTTTGCGCTTCAGCAAGCTTAACCCCGTGACGTCAATTCCTTTATATCGCAAAATATCAAAAGCACAAAAAACCACAGGTTTCCTATTTTTCTTAGATAAAAACCTCGCGGACATTGCTTCAAAGTCAGGTTTCCCTTGATCATCCAACACGACTAATTCACCATCAAGTATGGTGCCCTCAGGAACTGGACATCTGAGTAACTCAGGAAATTTATGTGTTATCAATTCATTGTGTCTCGTATACACATACAGTTTATCCATATTGGAAAGAATACAACGTAAACCGTCTAATTTTAATTCCGCTATATGATTCTTACTGTAAAATGGCTTATTATTTTTGGCATTGTACATCATCATAGGAGAAATGAACATGTGATATCACCCTGTCCTAAATGATACTTCACTATGGACCTTCTGCCTAATGGAAACTGTTTCCCGAAATGATAAAGAGACCCGTAATTGTACCGGGTCTCCTTCATTTTCATACATGATATAACAAATTAGCTAAGACCTGCTTTCGTTAATCCAAATGCCGTGTCTGCCGATCCAGGTACAGTCTTAAAAGCTACGTTTATGCGGTTCCAAGCATTGATCGCCATGACTGAAAAAGTCAGATCCGAGATTTCTTTTTCAGAATTGCATTAAAGTCTAAATCCAATGTTGTTAAGTAATTCAGAAACTGATTTATTGTGCCACTGCCAAATTGCTTAAACTTCATAAGTAAGAGCGCCTCCTTGATGGTGTTGGGTATCCACCCCCGTCGACAAACCCATCATACTGAGGCGCTCCTTTTTTGACAAAGCCCATTATGCATGCAGAATATGTACAAAACGTTCAGTTTTAGAAAAACACAAATTTCATTCAGCATTTCAAATCCTTTTTTGACACTACTTCCACCATTGTCTTTTCCCTAAAAATCTTCGCAGTAACAATGCCTACTAACAATGCCCAAACAGGAGACGAAATACCTAAGAAAGAAATATTTGAGATTGCCAAAATAAACGTAAACAACGTAGAGTATCTGTAATTTATATCAGAAAATGCGGATTGAACACTATTCAACAGTACTCCGATTAGAGAAAAGCCTGTAATTAATGTGACGAACGAAGTAGGCAGCAACTCGATGATATCAATAATTCTCCAAGAAAATACTCCAAAAAACGTAACCAGTGTCCCTGAAACGATTGCCGCAAAATAACGGTGATCTCTAGGGCCCGAATCCTCTCCACTACAAAGTGCACTCATCATTCCACCTATATTGGCGGCATGGCCAGAAAATACTCCGGCAACTGATGAAAATATTCCTGAAAAAATAAGCGACTTATTCACTGGAGGATCAAATCCATTCCTTTTCAACGAAGTTAAAGCTACAACAATATCATTACTCACAATTAATATCGAAATAGGAATGGCTATAGATAGTAAAGCATCCATAGTAAATGAAGGTATCACGGGAGGAGGTATAATAAAACCTGTATGCTGCATAATTGGAAAGTGGTAACTGAAGAGCAAACCTGCTAAACCAAAAAAAAGAACGCCTATAAATGGAGGAATTTTTCTTGATAAGAAGGGCGTAATAAAGAATCCGAAAATAGCTAGCAATCCGGCAATTGGCATTTCCTTTACTGCTGGTACTATTCTCACAACATAGTTTAGGATTAGTCCGGCAAGTAGTGCATCAATAAACGGCTTTGGTATATAGTAGAGAACCTTATTCAATAAACCAGAGAAACCAAGTAAAGCTATTACCAGGCCCGACATGATATAAGCTCCAGCTAATTCATGAATCGTGAACTGAGCGGCTGTTGAAGTCAAGAAGGCGATTGCCGTGATAGAATGTGCTCCTCCAAATGGAGTCTTATACTTGAGCGTCATTATGAGGTTAAGTAGTCCGCCAAAAAAATAAACAGCAAACATCCATGTTACAATCTCACTTCGATTAAACCCAGCACTTTCTGCAGTATGGATAACTAATAGGGCACCACCGCTACAAGCTAGCAAAGCTGACATGATTCCTGCCATGATATTTTGAATATTCACAAAGAAATATTACCTCCAATAGACAAAGATTAAGTTCATAATATTAGAATACAAACGTCCATCCAAGATCATCATATAAAAAACAACGTCTTCGTAATTGCTTACGATAGACGTTGTCTTTATTATTCTATTGAAGAAATTATGAATGCTAACAAGGCTAACAAGCCAGCAGCAATTGCAATAACATAGAAAGCCGTAAGTCTCACCCATTTAACCCCTGTTTTTTGGAAATATGTTTGATCTCCTTCACGATTTTTGCGCGAAAAACCAATCATAATAGTAGAAATTAAACCAATTAATAAAATGATCGAAAATATCAGATAATAGCTATTCATATTCATTCAGTGGCCTCCTTTTTGTAGCGATGTTTTCAAAGTTATTTATATTGTCAACCTTTGAACCAAAACCTCCTCTTTATACCATTACTTCATAAGAAGTGATTAATCAAAAAGTAAAAGAGCCCTGAGAAGATTGACAAGAAGAATATTACTGTTATTAGGAGAAGACCATCCATCGTTTGCTCGTAGTTGTTTCTATGTGAATTATTCATTATTATTATCTCCCTTCAATGTTCGTTCATTCGGCCATTAAAACTACTAACGTAACTTCTTTCATTAGTATTATATAATTGAATAGGAACACTTTCCCCATCCAATCTACTGTTTTTTTTACAGTCCAATGTAAACAATGGTGTCAAATGTTGATCCATGCTTCTCATCCCCTAGTAGTTGTTTATCTTTGAAATCTCTTCAAGATGGGTATGAATTCCTTTACCAAACACTATGAATCCTTCTTTGTCTGCGTATGGATACCTAACTTCAAACTCATTCGAACCCATTAATCCAGCAATATGAAGAGATACATTTGTTTGTCTGGATTTTGTATTTAAAATTGCATTTATTGATCCGTACAAATAAACAGAGCCGTCTGATAATTTGGTTTTAGTTAATATCGAGGTGGAATTAACTAGAATAGATATTTTTTCATTCCCATGAATCAATACACCACTTCCAATAGGATGTACTTCAGAGCTATCATTGTTTATGATTGGCTTTAGTCGTAGACTTAATTGTAATCGAGCACTAGGGTTTAAATGGTTTAAAATAAGTTCGGAAATGACACCATTCATTTGATTAGAACTTATACCTCCTTGCGTGTCCAACCAATATTCTGCTACCCCGACCCATTGTAATCGTTCAAATTTACTATCTGCTTTTGGCTCTTGATGCCTTGAAAAAAAAGCTATCATAAGAGCGATGGCAAGTAGTATTCGTGCCCAGAACCAAATTGTCATATTTAATTGCTTCATCGGACCTCCTATTTTCTAGATCTAATTTTTCATATTCAAAAGAAGGCAGATCTAAAGGAGATGCCTACTATATATTTCAATATTTAGTATCTTTGATAAACTTCACTATATTTTTCTCATCCTCATTTACGTGTAGTTGGAATATATAAGGTCTGCTGTAATGTCTCACCGAATCGAAATCAAACATAATTTTACGTAAGTCATTTCTACCCCTATCATAACTAATTGTATTTATCATACTGTTCTATGACTGGTATGTGACCACCCAATTAAGTCCAAATTACCCCATCCAAGTGCATCTAATTGGAAACCAGATCGATCTAGCAAAACACCTATCTACCAGCAAATTCTCTAAACAAAAAGACGACTCATTTCCATTTTTAAATGGAAGGAGCCGTCTTTTTCTGTTCATACATTTACATATTTCGCTAGATTTTATATGCAAATTTGGGGAAGTATAAACGAGAGTCCCATCCAATTCAAAGCAAGAACCACCATCCATGTTCAACAGATTGATATTATTTCGTCATTTTATTGATAAATAGACAGGCTCTTTATTTCGGTCCAAATGTTATGATGGAAATAAATCTGTGATATATATATATCCATCTTGCAACTCTAGATAGAAGGTGATGACATGTGGAAACCTGATCGTTCTAGCGGCAAATCTCTTTATCAACAAATTGCTGATGATCTTGAACGAAGAATTTCATACGGCGAGTTTCCACCCGGCAGCTTGCTGCCTTCCGAACGAAAATTAGCCGAACAATTGGGAGTAAATCGAAGCACCGTCATCCTTGCTTATGCTGAATTACGTGCGCTCGGAATCATCGAAAGCCATACGGGAAGCGGAACGAGAGTAAGATATAAATGGGGAGTTACACCGACACATACACCGAACTGGCATCGGTATGTTGAAGGTGGGAGTTTCTTGCCTAATTTGCCTTTTTTGCGACGTATCCGGGAAGTTCTTCAACAAGATAAATCTATGATTGATTTTGCAAGCGGCGAGCTGGCATCGGATCTCTCCCCTGTGGAGGAGATCAATATTCTTATGGGCGAAAATCACTATACAGAATATTTAGGATATGACAATCCGCAAGGATTTGTCCCGCTCAGGGAAGCGCTTGTCGCATATCTTAGTCAATATCGGGACATCCAAACCACAGAATCCTCGATACTCATTACATCTGGCTCCCAGCAATCCTTATTTTTAATTACCCAGTGTTTGTTAACCCCCGGAGATGCGGTTGCGATTGAAGATCCTTCTTATTGCTACTCATTGCCCATGTTTCAATCGGCCGGTCTTCGGTTATTCCGTCTTCCCGTAGATGATAAAGGAGTCCGGCCCGAAGATATTCGCTCACTGTATAAAAAACACCGCATCAAGATGATATTTATTAATCCAAATTTCCAGAACCCCACAGGTGCTGTACTCGATGCTGATCGTCGCATTGAACTACTTGATGTTGCAAGCGAGTTGGGACTTCCGATTGTAGAGGATGATCCCTTTAGCCTTACTGCTTACGACGGGATACCGCCGCAGCCACTCAAGTCAATTGATCCTATCGGCTCGGTCCTCTACATAGGCTCTTTCTCTAAAATCGCAGCATCCGGGTTGCGAATTGGATGGATGGTCGCTCCCCATTCCGTTGTCGAGCGGCTTGCCGATGCAAGACAACAGATGGATTTCGGACTTAGCGTTGTTCCGCAGAGAGTTGCTGCACAGTTTTTAAAGTCCCACTATTTCCAGCCTCATTTGGGCCGTTTGCGCACGCATCTGCTCTATAAACGGGATTTGTTGATTGAAGCTCTTCAACATGAACTGCCTGACCTAGTCAGCTTTACGATTCCACAAGGAGGCTTGCACCTGTGGTGCAAGATTATTCCAGCGGTAAATGATAACAAGCTGTTGGAAGAATCCATCCGAAGGGGAGTTATCTTTGTACCCGGCAGCGTTTATGGTTCGGACTCCGGTTATGTGCGATTCACTTTTGCAAGGGCTAGGGCTGATGAAATCGGGTCCGGAATTTCGAAATTTGCGGCAGCTCTTCGATGCGTACTGTGTTAAAAAAGCAACAAGGTGCATGAGCAATGAAATGGGTTATCTCTTATATTAATGTCTAAACAAAGATTAGGGTTGTCCCATAAATCGTTATTTTTGATTTATGGGACAACCCTATGTTTTAATCTTCTTATTTTCTTTCTAGTTAAACGATATTGTTTTGAAAGCTGTTGTAATTGTTAATTATGTCCCCCTTCGTCATTCCTCGATGCTATGCTACTGCAGAAACCCGCCAAATGGGCGGCCAACTGTATCCAGTATCATCATGAGAAACGCAAGCATCAAGTAGTTAACCGAAATTAAAAAATTTGACTTCGCCCACTTTTCAGGATCTTTAACCATTAATCCTCTAACCGTATGCCATAACCATATTACACCTAACAGTATCGATACGACTAAAAAGATAACTCCGACATAATGGTAATAGTACATCAATACGACAACGAGCTGAAGTAGGACAATATAAGGAATCATCTGTATTTTAGTACGAAAGATGCCTTTGATAACAGGAAGCAGTGGAAACCCTGCTTTTCTATATTCTTCTACGCGGCGGATGGCCAATGACCAAAAGTGCGCCGGTTGCCATAGAAATAATAAGGCGAAAAGCAGCCATGCTCCAGCATCTAAGTGGCTAGTCACTGCGGTGAAGCCAATCACTGGCGGCATCGCACCAGCCACTCCGCCGATTGAAGTGCTCCAAGTCGATGTCCTTTTCAGCCACATCGTATAGACTACAACATAAACAAACATACCTAGCAATCCTAGCCAGCCACTAACCGAGTTTACCTTCCAGAACAACAAGTACTCGCCCAGAATTCCAAGTAGTAATGCATAAACAAGAACACTCCTTGATCCAAGTCTACCATTTGGCAATGCACGATCTTTCGTTCTAGACATTTTTTTATCAAGTTCCCGGTCCCAATAGTTGTTAATCACACATGAAGATGCCATCGTTAGTGCAGAACCAACCAGCATCCATACCATTAGAATCCAATCAATCTCCCATTTGGATGCTACCCAAAACCCACCGAACGCAGCAATCAGATTAAGACGTATAATCCGCGGCTTCGTGAGCAGAAACAGATCTGTAATCATTGTATATCCTCCCTACATCCCTCGTATTTTCGTCCTGATTTGTCGGCGTATAGTTTATTAATGAGCTACCATATTATATTTCATAATCCAAATCGATCCTATAACGATCGTTAGTAAAATAATCAGTCCCAAAATAAGGGTTATTAAGTTATAACGAGGCTTAACCTCTTCGCGTAGATGCATGAAGAAAATAAGCTGAACAACGAACTGCAGAATCGCCGCTATGATCAAAACAATGTAAGTAACGCTGCTCTCAAACAGGTTGTACATCACGATAACAAGTGGAATGATGGTAAGAATGATTGAAAGCAGGAAACCCGTTGCATAGGTTTTAAGAGTACTTTTATGGAGTACTTCTTTGATCGTACTATTTTCCATCTTACATCACCCCCATTAAGTAAACGACCGTAAGAACGAAAATCCAGACCACATCAAGAAAATGCCAGTACAAGCTGATGATATTAACTTTCCGCAGAGTAACAGGCGTAATTCCACGCCGCGACAACTGTATGATAACTGAAAGCATCCAACCCAAACCAAGTGATACATGCAGGCCGTGAGTACCAACCAATGTAAAAAAACCAGAGAGGAAAGCACTTGTACTTATAGTAGCTCCCTCATGTACCATATGATTGAACTCTGTAACTTCCATGATGATAAAACTTGCTCCCAATATAGCCGTGACCAGCAACCAGAGGATTACCCCCCTTTGGTTTCCTTTATTCATGGCTAGAACGGCAAGACCACTTGTGAAACTACTCGTAAGTAGAATGAACGTCTCCGCAATAACTCCTGACATTTTAAAAAGTTCTTGGGCAGAAGGACCTCCGTTCGTGTTTCCTTGCAATACGATATAGGTAGCGAACAATGTACCGAATAAAATACAATCCGTCATTAGAAAAATCCAAAAACCGAACTGTCGATTCGCTTCCAAATCGTGATGATCACCATTATTTGCATGGAGATTGGACATATGAGGAACCATTTTGGACGTTGCCATTATTGAACCCTCCTTGCCGCAGCTTCTGTGAGTTCTATCTCTTTTACAGGAATATAATAATCAGTGTTGTAGTTTAACGAATGTACGAGCATACAAACAACTATTCCTATAAAACCAGGAATGGCCAACCAGAGCCAATCGAAAACTAAACCAAAGCCGACAATAAACCAAAAGAACGATTTAATGAATGGAATCGGAGAATTTTTAGGCATGTGTATGGGTTCAAAATTAGAATACGTCTGTGATGTTTCAGCATTACCTTTCCGCTTCTTATTCTCCCACCACTCATCTCGTGTGGATACAAGCGGGAGAGTAGCAAAGTTATACACAGGCGCAGGAGAAGGCATTGACCATTCAAGAGTTCGTCCATTCCAAGGGTCGCCTGTCGTATCTTTCTCCATAAATTTAATACTATGGGCAATCTGCCATATTTGAAAAATAAATCCGATTCCCATTAAGAATGCGCCCACAGTCGAGATCAAATTCAATTCCCACCATCCGCTATCCCAACCGTACGTACTAATTCGCCGCGTCATCCCCATTAGACCAAGTACATATTGCGGCATGAAACAAACATAGAAACCTACATTCCAGAACCAAAAAGCCCATTTCCCAAGTCCCTCATGCAGCTTGAAACCGAAAACCTTAGGCCACCAATAATACAAACCTGCGAAGAAGCCAAAAACTACGCCGCCAATGATAACCTGATGAAAGTGAGCAATTAGAAAATAACTATTGTGGTATTGAAAGTCTGCTGGCGCAACTGAGAGCATCACTCCAGTCAATCCACCGAGAACAAAGCAAGGAATGAATCCAATTGTCCATAGCATTGGGGTTTCGAATGTTATTTGTCCTCTAAACATCGTAAACAACCAATTGAAAACTTTGACTCCAGTAGGTATGGCAATCATCATAGTTGTCAAAGCAAAGAACGAGTTAACATCCGCTCCAGAACCCATCGTAAAGAAGTGATGCGCCCAAACAAAGAAGGAAAGAATACTGATAATCATCAAAGCATAAACCATTGACTTGTAGCCAAATAATTTCTTCCTTGAAAATGTCGACACGATTTCAGAGAAAATACCAAAAGCCGGTAGAACAATGATATAAACTTCGGGATGTCCCCACATCCAAATCAAGTTGATATACATCATCGGATTTCCTCCGCCGTCAAGCGTAAAGAAGTGGGCGCCTAGATAGCGGTCTAAAAACAAAAGTGCCAATGTTGCTGTCAAAATCGGGAAAGCGAAAATTATGGCAATACAGCTCGACAAAACGGACCATACATACATTGGCATTTTCATTAATGTCATTCCGGGGGCACGCATCTTTAGAATCGTTACAATGAAGTTAATACCTGTCATTAAACTACCGATTCCTGAGATCTGAATTCCCCAGATATAGAAATTCTGTCCTACCCCAGGACTATGTGATAGTTCCGATAATGGGGCGTATGACAACCACCCAGCATCAGGCGAGCCGCCGATAACAAATGATAAGTTGAACAATAAAGCTCCCCAAAAGAATAGCCAAAAGCTAAGCGAATTCAAAAATGGGTAAGCTACGTCACGTGCACCGATCTGTAAAGGTACGATGATATTAAACAAACCAAACATAAATGGCATAGCCATGAATAAAATCATAATCACTCCATGAGTCGTAAAAACGGAGTTATAATGTTCGGGTGTTAAAAATTCCATATTGGGCACCGCTAATTGTACCCTCATAAGCAGTGCATCTATTCCTCCCCGAAAAAGCATTAGTATGGTGCAAATGATATACATGATGCCAATACGTTTGTGATCAACACTTGTTAACCACTCTCGCCATAGCCATGTCCATTTTTTGAAATAAGTGAGCGTAAAGACTACAACGATCAATGTCAGCAAGATACTAACGTCAGCGCCATAAATAAGCGGATCACCGGTGACGAAAAATGTTGATGCAAATTCTTTAATTTTATCCCACATGGTTAATGTCTCCCTTTCCAGTTAATGACCAGAATGTTGCATATGATCCATATTCATATCCATTTTCACATCTGTTTTCACATCTGTTTTCGTATTATTAGAAGGACCGTGATTATGAGATGAAGCATATTTGGTAACAATTTGTTCAAATAAGTTTTTTGGGAACGAGGAGTAGGACATAGTATTAGTTACTCCGGGTTCGGAAAGAGCTTTATATCCTTCTAACGATAAATCCTGCTTAGATTTCTTAACTTCTTGAATCCAAGTTTTGAAATCATCTTCAGTGGTCGCTTTCGCCACGAATTTCATACTCCCGAACTCACGTCCGCTAAAGTTTGCACCCGATCCGAAATACTCGCCTTTTTCATCCGCTTGCAAGTACAGGGCCATTTTCATTCCTGACATTGTGTACATTTGTCCGCCCAATTGAGGGATCCAAAAGGAGTTCATCGGAGCGTCTGCAGTGAGCTCGAAACGAATCGGTGTATCCTTTGGAAATTGCACATAATTGACTGTTGCAATCCCTTCTTCGGGATACATAAACAACCACTTCCAATCAAGTGATGCAACCTGAATGGTTATCGGCTTTTTTTCAGATGCAAGTGCTTTAGACGGCTCTAGCGCGTAGGTTGACCGCACAGTGATGACAGCAAGTACAATAATAATCAGAATGGGAACTCCCCACCAGATGAGCTCCAATTTCGTACTATGCTCCCATTCCGGTGTGTATTTTGCTTTACGATTCGTTTTTTTTCGGTAACGCCATATAATCCATACCGTCAAAATAAGAACCGGTACAATGACGATTAAACACAACAAAGTGGATATTACCATTAAGTCAAGCTGTTGCTTTCCTATCGGCCCTTTAGGATCCAGAATGATTATTTTTTCTGTACAACCGGCCGTAAACACTGAAATCATGATCAGCATAAACAAAGCCGTAATCCTTCTGAAAGTCTTGTTCTTCTTCATCTTTTTTTCATCCCCTAACCGTATTTCTTATATCAATTGCTGGCTCAGGTTCTATCTTAGAAAAAAAAGAAGATTATGTCGCCTTCCAATTACCGATTCCCTAAACCATCCATGTTCAACATAATGAAACAAATCCTTCATCAGTTTGTCACTCGTGTGGAGGCAAAAAAAAGCTCGAGGATGCCGAAGCAACTCTTCGGCATCCTCGAACTCATGTGATGGCTTCCCTTTTTATTAATTGACCACTTTTATGGTTTGCACGGTAGGATCTGGAAGCCAATTTCCAACGTAGCTTATTCTTTTTTTTCGCGCAGACTTTAATTCGTTCAGACATCGATTGATCATCATTTTGCTAAGGTAGGATTTGATATTAAGAATGTTTTCATTTAGATATCCATGGATACTTATGAACAAATCTTGCACCATATCCTACGCATCGGATCGAGAACCAAGCATACGGTAAGCAATGGAAAATAAAAGAGGTTTGTAGGTTGTATACAAGTCTTCAATGTTATTAACTGGTTGGTTAATCGATCGTATAACTTGGCATAATACCCGCCTTTCGATTCTAGAGAGAAAAAAGAGACCCTCAGCAACGGGCTGAGAGTCTAAGTTTATATTACTGCAAATTCCACCTCAATACGTCCAATAGCAATCCTCAGGGTCTTTATCAAACAAAAACCCTTTAAATATAGTCGTCTGAAGCTGATGTTGATCGGTGCGCTCTTGATATTGAATCCTACAACAAAGCTTTGGTTCTACCCAATATGTTTGCTTATCCATTCTAATTTGCAGCTGTTTTGCTATCTCTAGAAATGTGAGCTTATCATCTTCATTAAAACCAAATTCAACGATACCAACAGGTTTATACCTAACTGTTTTAAAGTGAAGCCCTACAACCAAACTAAACTGTGGTTCCGTACGATAGCCTAAAATAATGGTGTCGATCGTTTTGAAATTTTTAACTTTCAACCAATCATTCGTTACTACACCTAAAACATATTTGGAATCTTTTCGTTTCGCTACAATACCTTCCATATCATGTTCGATGCTCCAAGAACTTAAATCTTTCCCTCGCCCTTCAATATAAACGGTTGGAGTAATAATATCTGTGCTACTGATCATCTCATCGAGTCGATTTTTACGGATCATAAGCGGTTCATTCAGGTGCTCAGAAGCAGTAAACAAAACATCAAAAACAACAAATGTAGCAGGATGAGTTCTAAGCGCAGCTTTAATTTTGGCTGAATCAGAAATACGACCACGATAGGAAAAATCATCAAACACGGATCTGCCATCTCGTATACATACGCCTTCACAATCCAATATGACTGTATCGGTTTTTATTGAAGAAATAGCTTCCTTCAGTTCGGGAAATTTGCTTGTTATAACATGACCATTTCGGGTAAACGCTTCTAAACGTGTCCCCTGTTTGTGTAAGAGAATTCTCCATCCGTCCCATTTGGGTTCAAAAATAAATCCATCATCATCAAATGCTTCTTTACCGCTCGAAACAATCATTGGCTTTAAAGGAGAAAATAGCATGCAATTACACCTTTTTTATTAGACCTCAAAGTAGAATGGTAACCATTATGTCCTCAATTCCTATCCCGACATACTCCTTATGATAAAAAATCCCGAAGTACTCCGTTGTCATCCCTGTAAAGAACAGAAATAAACCCGCCACCAATTTAATGGTTAGCGGGCTCGGGACACTTTTAAATCAACTTTCACAAGCAACTCATTCGCCATCGCGGTTAAGATTGGTACTTAGCTCACATTTGTAGTGTTCAAGGAGTTGCTGTTGGTGCTGCCGTAGGTGTTGCTGTTGGTGTTGGCGTTGCTGTTGGTGTTGCCGTTGGCATTACCGTAGGTGTTGCCGTTGGCATTACCGTAGGTGTTGCTGTTGGCGTTGCCGTCGGTGTTGCTGTTGGCGTCCCTCCAGCAGGAATAGTAATATAACCGGCGTCTGCTAATGATTTGATGATTTTAATTACTTCGGCTCTTGTCAGTGCTTTGTTAGGTTGAAAAGATCCATCCGGATACCCATCAATCAGCCCTAAACTGCTTGCCCATTGAACGTTCTGTGCGAACCATTCTCCACTTGAAACATCGTTAAACTGGGTGCCCGTTGTTGTGTTGGCTACATTCCCTGGGGTAGAGGTCGCTAATGGTCTGTAATTATCTTGACTTTTGGTGATGATGTTATTATTACGATAGTTATCGTAATTTTGAGACTTCATGTTATCACCGCTACTACATCCTGCTAACAATGACACAGAAAACAATACTGCTGTTATAGGTATTTTAATTTTGTTCATTTTATATTTTCACTCCTTTTCATCAATTATGATTTGTATGAAAGAGTAAAAATAAAGGTGGAATTACTAGGAAAGCCTCCTGCCGTATGAAGAAGGAGACTGCAAAAATGAGTCGTAAGGCAAAATAAAAAGCACCACTTGGGTGCTTTAAGCTGAGCTGATAGTATAAAAGTGATTATAACGACTTTCGTATTTTTACACTGCCAATCAGTTGCGCTCTGTCCTTTTTTCACACCCGATTTTTATACACCCTCATTGCAAAGAAAAAGGCTACTAACAATATCCCGACGCACCAAGCAAGGGCGACCCATATCTCATTGCCCACCGGCTGATCTGCCAGTAGCGCACGGATGGCGTTCACGATCGAGGTAACCGGCTGGTTTTCGGCAAAGGCGCGAACGACTGACGGCATCGACTCGGTCGGCACAAACGCCGAACTGATAAACGGCAGGAAGATAAGTGGATAGGAAAACGCGCTTGCACCTTCAATCGTTTTTGCGGTCAGTCCGGAAATCGCCGCGACCCAAGTTAAGGCCAGTGTAAACAATGCGAGTATGCCTGCTACGGCAAGCCATGGCAGTATTCCCGCGGACGAACGAAAGCCCATAATCAATGCTACGAGAATGATGACGAGAAGCGATATGGCGTTGGACACTAGAGAGGTCAGCACATGCCCCCAAAGTAAGGCGGAACGTGAAATCGGCATGGTGTGAAACCGCTCGAAAATGCCCCGCTGCTTATCCATAAACAGGCGGTAAGCCGTATAGGCTATTCCGCTTGCGATCGCCATAAGCAGTATACCTGGCAACAGGTAATTCACATAGTTATCCGTTCCGGTTTGAATGGCACCGCCTAACACATAGACGAACAGCAGCATCATCGCAATTGGAGTGATGCAGACCGTGATGATGGTGTCCATACTGCGGAAAATATGGCGCATGGAACGTCCAAGCATAACGCTAATATCGGTGAAGAAATGATTCTTTGTCGTCTCCATTTACTTCACCTCCTTTTTGCCGACGATTGAGAGGAAAATCTCTTCTAATGTCGGTTGTTTTTCGATATACTCCACCTTTGCGGATGGAAACAGCTTTTTTAGATCCGAGAGCGTGCCGCTGGCGATAATCCTACCCTCATGCAGAATGGCAATTCGGTCGGCAAGCTGTTCAGCTTCCTCCAAATACTGCGTGGTTAGGAGTACAGTCGTGCCTCCGTCCGCAAGCTCCTTAACAATCTTCCAAACCTCGATGCGCGCCTCGGGGTCAAGCCCAGTCGTCGGCTCGTCGAGGAAAATGATCTGCGGATTACCCACAAGGCTCAAGGCGATGTCGAGCCTGCGGCGCATACCACCTGAATACGTAGACGCTCTGCGGTCGGCGGCCTCTGTCAGGCCGAAGCGTTTAAGCAAGTCGTCCGCAACCTGACGTGGATCCTTGAGGTAACGCAGCTTCGCAATCATGATCAGATTTTCCCGACCTGTCAAAATTTCGTCCACGGCTGCAAATTGCCCAGTAAGACTGATCGCTTGCCGCACATTCTCGGGTTTAGAAGCAACATCAAATCCGTTGACGGTGGCTGTTCCGCTATCTTGTTTGAGCAGTGTGGTGAGGATTTTGACAACTGTTGTCTTGCCCGCCCCGTTGGAGCCGAGCAGGGCGAAAATACTACCCTTTTCTACCTCGAAATCAACGCCTTTCAGCACTTGAAGCTGCTTGTAGGACTTTTGCAGGCCAACCACTTTAATTGAAGTATTTTGCATAAAATTCCCCTCCTTATCGAATAGTAACCTTGGACAAGTCGGCCCCCATGCCTTTAAGCGAAGCATAGGTCAGTTTATCCATGACTGCGCCGTCAAAGCAGATGGTTTTGAAGGCACGGTAATACTTATTGGTCAATGAAAAGAACGCCTGAAAAGACACATTCATGAGTATAGCACCCCTAAATGAAACTTCGTTTACTGCCGATTTGTCAAATTTAACACCGATAAAGGTTTGACCGTCAAAACGCACCCCGCTCAGGTCGGAATATTCGAAGTCCACGCCGTCAAAGATACAACCTTCAAAGCTAGTTTTTCTAAGGTCGATCTTGCTTAGCGTGACATCGGTCAGTTTGGCACCTGTAAATTTCGCTCCTTCCATCCCTGAAACACTGAAGTTAGTGCGTACAAGGATCGATTCATTGAAGCTTACATTCGTAAGGTCACTTGCAGTTAGGGTACAGTCCGTCAGATTTGCTCTATCAAAATTAGCTTCACGTAAATCACTGGTTTTAAACGAACTTCCGGTTAAGTCAGCGCCCGCAAAGTCGGCACCGCGTAACGCGCTAGCATTAAATTGACCTTTATGGGCCTTGACGCCTGCAAAGTCGCCCATCGCTAAGTTGCTAGCACTAAAATTTGTCACGACTTGCCTTTCCAGAGAGCGGGAGAGGTTGGCAACTTCCAATATCGTTTGTTCAATGTCGCCGATGCTCTCAATGGTCATCTTAAATGCTGTTTCATCGTCTTTGCCCTCGGCTTTGAGTTCACGATATCGCTCCTGCAAATCGGAGTGCAGGTCCGTCTTTAATTCGGTGACGCTTTTTACCCCATCGTATGGCGTAAACACGCCGTTCAAATAGTTCGTTAATTTCTGATTCATCATAAAAATCTCTCCCTTATAATAAATTTTCTAGTACGCGCTTTGAGTACTCCCAATTGTTTTTGTTGCGTACGTAAGCATTCCTGCCTTTTTCAGTAATCCTAAAATACTTGCGCCGTCCACCCTGAGATTCATCGCCCCAATACCACTCGATATCACCGTCAGTTTCAAGCCGCCGGACACTGGAGTACATGGTGGCTTCCTTTAATTCATACTCGCCGCCTGAGCGCTCGGCGATCAGTTTAACAATCTCGTACCCGTAGCGGTCAGCTTCGGATAAGAGCCGTAAAATCATCGTATCGGTATGTCCGCGCAGCAGGTCGGATGTAATTTTGTTCTCGCTCATGTCATCACCTCCGTGTTTTTATAATACGACATAGTACTGTGACTGTCAAGGTAGTATTTCAAATAAAATACTTTGCTTGAAAATCATGTTGTATTCATAATGATATCTAATGGATTCATTCTCTTTTTCCGTGCTTTTTCTAATTTGAAACAGATTAGAAAATAAATATACCGATGCCCACTCCGACTTATACATCGGTAGGCATCGGTATGAATGTTGTAATCTGCGCTATATATACCCTCGGCTTTGAGTAGAGCTTACTTATTCAAATTATTTTGTTCCGCGAGGTATCCTGGGTTATCATAAGCACCACCCGGATCAATTTGAGTCACACCTTCCCAAATGTTCGGCACTTCAACCTGATCAGGATGTTCGAAAATAAGGAGCCCTGATGGGAGCCTTCTCTCACCATAACGGCTTGATGGATGGGTAATAAGATCACTTCCGACAACCATTTCAGAAGACGCGCCACCGTCTAAGAAACCGGCATTTAAGCAGCCTTCTTTCAGTAACAGATCCTGAACATCTTTTAACGAAGCGCCTACACTTTTGGTCTGACGACCGTCAATAACGACAATGATAATGACACCATCTGCGCGTTGACCGATGGCTGTCCGCGGGTTAAGGCCATCTCCTACTATGGGCAGTGCTTTTCCGTTTGCAATGATGCGCGGATAGAAGGAAACGGCATCGGTCACATGCAAATCTAACAGTTCATCAATAGAATATTTGCCGATGATCAATTTACCGGTATTATCAAAAGCGACAACTTGTTGAGGTACAGTTCCATCAACGCTCGTATACAAAATCTTACCGCCTGACATAATAACTCCAATAGGAGCAAATCCGTTGCCTAGACCCTGCGGGTCGTTGAAGCCTCCACCATTAACACCGGCTAATGCTCCCGTACGTTTCACCATAGAACTGATCGTTTCACCTTGACCCACTACACTGGGAACAACTACTCGGATAGCTCTTGGATCGTATACGTACATTTTTTTCCCAACCCAACCATGTCCAGAGATATCTTCAATGTCTATTACCTTGCCATCTTGTTTTTGAATGTTGATGGCATTCATATCCTGTTTCTCTATCGAGTTAATTTCACTCATTTGCATGACATTTTGAATCATCTCGTCTCGTTTCTTTACACCAACAAAAATCCATGCCCAGTCACGATGCTGCGTGGCAATAACCGTATCCGCAAGAAACAGGCGGATGTTCTTTCCTGGTGGTGTTATGAAAAGAAAACTGACGAAAAGACATACGAGTAAAATACAAATCAGTACCGAACGTTTCAGCCAGCTTCTGCTTTGCTCTTGTTTATAATCAATTCCCGCTAGCTTCATTTAATTGATTCCTACTTTCTTTAAAATTTAAGTGTGATCCGGTATATCATAATAAGTCTTCGAACTCATCGAACTCACGTCTGTGGTTTACAAATTACTTTTAGATAGCATAAAGGTACTCAAAGTATATAAAGCTAATCTGTATTTGAGATGAAAATGAGATTAAGTTTTGAAAACCATGCTGTGTAAATAGAACCAATTTAGCTAAATAATTCAATATAATCTTAAAAATAGAAAAAAAGGCAACCACATTGGGTTGCCTTTTTTGCTTTATGAGGACAAAGCAGTCGCTTAGGAATAGAAATTAACCTAGGTGACTGCTTTTTTATTACTGTATCTTTTAGATTTTGTTTGTTTTAGTTGCAGTTCAACTACCTCGTCATCCGCTGTCTCGCCGCCTCAAACAGCAAAACCGTCGCCGCCATCGCGACGTTCAGCGATTCCGCTTTGCCCTGCATCGGAATAATAACCTTCACGTCCGACTGCGCAGCAACTTCCGGCGACACGCCCTTGGCCTCGTTGCCGAGAATCAGCCACGTCGGCTGCCGCAGGTCCGTGTCGTAGCACGAGCCTTGCGCCTGCAAGCTCGTTGTCACAAGCCGCACGCCGCGCTCACGCGCACGCGGCAGCAGCTCAGCCAGATCTGCCTCCACAATCGGCAGATGATACATCGATCCCATCGTCGATCGGATCGTCTTGGGATTGTATAGATCGACCGTGCCGCGGCCGAGCACGACAGCTTTGGCCCCGACGGCATCCGCGCTGCGGATAATCGTGCCCAAGTTACCTGGGTCTTGGACGCCGTCCAAAACCACGACCAAATCGTGCTCGCCGGCAAACAGCTCGTCCATGCCTAGTTGTGGCCGCGCTACAATGGCCACTACGCCTTGCGGGGTCTGTGCATCCGAACATTTGTCCAGTACAGCTGGACTGACAGCCACCCATTCGACGTGCGATCCTTCAGCAAGCGCTGCAAGCTCCGCAGGTAATCCTTTTTCCGCAAGAAAAAGAATAACCTCCACGTGTGCCCCAGCTTTCAATGCTTCCTCAATTACATGGTAACCTTCTATGATATATTTCCCTTGCTTATCTCGGCCTCGGCGCTCTAAGAGTTGAGCCCAGTCTTTGACTCTCGTATTTTGAACGGACATAATTTCTATATATGAATTTGAATTTGCCATGATTGTACCTACTCCGCAAAAGTGACTTCAAAGGTTTGAAGACTCGAATTTTTACCCACAATAACCAAAACATCTTCCTGCTTAATTGGCTCTTCAGCACTTGGCGGAATGATCATCTGCTCATTTTGCTTAATTGCAATCACATTGCAGCCAAATTTGGCGCGGACATCGAGCTCACGCAGGCTTTTGCCAATCATCTGCTTCGATGCTTTCATTTCCAATATACTATAGTCGGCCGAAAGCTCTATATAATCGATAATATTCGTTGAAATCATATGATGAGCCACGCGCTGTCCCATATCTCTCTCCGGATAGACGATTTTATCAGCGCCAATTTTTTTGAGAACCTTGCCGTGAAGATCATTAACAGCTTTTACGATCGTCGTAGCTATGCCCAATTCCTTGAGAATCAATGTAGTCAAAATACTCGCTTGAATATCCTCACCAATTGCCACAACCACAACGTCAAAATTTCGAATCCCCAAAGCCCGCATAGCTTCCTCATCTGTCGAATCGGCTTGAACAGCATGTGTGACATAGGCAGAAACATCTTGCACTGTTACTTCGTTCCTATCAATGGCTAGAACCTCGAAGCCTGATTGTGATAACGTCTTGGCGACAGCTGAACCGAATCTTCCCATCCCAATAATCGCAAATTGTTTTCTCACTGCTCACGTTCCCCCATATTCCCAAGAATACCTCCCATTATATCATACTTGCTACTCGATGCTCACTTCTCCATCATCGAGCCATAACCAGCTTTGGCGAAGTGTGGGAAGGATGAAGCCATCTTCAACTGTGCATATTAATAGCGAGAATGAAATGGAAGCGAGGTCCTCGAATGAATATCACCCTTAGACAAGCCATCCACCAGCGGGTTCATAACAAAACGACCGAAGAGCTCAAGGAAGTAATTGAAGATTCCATCGGCGGAGAAGAGAAGGTTTTACCCGGACTTGGTGTGCTTTTTGAAATTATTTGGCAGCATACAGAAGCTAGTACGCAGGATACGCTCGTCGAAACACTCAAGGCACACCTCGAGTGAAATTAAACCATATACATCGACTATCGTTTTTAAAAATAACCAAACTTGCTAGGGGATGCTGCGGCATTCCTTAGCACTATGATTAAACAATCAAAGCATCGCGTTATCCAATTAAAAAAATCCCCCTCGCATTCCCGAGGAGGATCCATGTTCATTTCTATAGCACCGTAAACGGATTCATCGCTACCGGCTTCTCACAGCTGCTATGCATCACATAGTGCTGTCCGGAATCGGATGCATCATGGAAGCCATGCATGGCTTCTAGCACATGGTAAGCCAGCTCGCCATTCGCACGATGTGCGGAGTTATCGCCTGTTAACAATGCCTGCGCCATTACTGCAACACCAAGTCCGCGATGATTGTCTTTGTAACCGTGTGAAAGCGGGATCGGTTCATATGCAGCGGAACCAAGCTTGCGAATAAGCACTTCCCCTCCGAAGATATTCGGGTTAGGCACACTCAAAGAGCCATGGCTGCCGTAGATTTCAATGTGTGGCAGTTGCGTGCCTGCCATAATATCAAAGCTTGTCACGAGCGTTGCGATTGCACCACAGTGGAAATCTAATACGCCTGCAACGTGAGTCGGCGTATCCACATTAATTTTTTGCCCGCGCTTCTTCTCACTCGAAATCGTTCTCTCTGGGAAGCTAACGGCCGTTGAACCCGTTATACGACGAATCGGACCCAACAATGCCACAAGCGCCGTTAAATAATAGGGCCCCATATCGAACATCGGACCGCCGCCTTTGGCATAGTAAAACTCCGGATCCGGATGCCAGTGCTCATGCCCCTTACCCATCATGAAGGCTGTAGCGGCAATTGGTGTACCAATCCAGCCATCTTCAATCAGCTTCACAGCTGTTTGAATCCCTCCTCCAAGGAACGTATCTGGCGCACTGCCAATCAGCAGTCCTTTACGCTTAGCAACCTCTAAGATTTGCTGCCCTTCTTCACGGGTAACCGCCAACGGCTTCTCCACATACGCATGTTTGCCTGCTTCTAGGATCTGAATACACACTTCCGCATGCACCGCAGGAATAGTCAAATTAATCACAATGTCCACCTGAGGATCGCTTAGCAATTGTTCTACTGTATACGCATGAGGAATCCCAAACTCTTCCGCTCGTGCTTGCGCTCTACTTACATCAATATCTGCACAAGCGACTAATTCCAAGTGTGCAAATGTCGGGATATTTTTCATATAAGCCGAACTGATATTCCCACATCCAATGATACCAACCTTCATCTTGTTCATCGAATTCATTCCCCCTTGTGATTAGCGTGTCGCCCATAGCAACCCGCGTCGCATTAATTCCAATGTTTCCGGCATACGAACAATGTTAGCCTGATGGCCAAGTGAGTTATAATACACCTTGCCAGCACCGAAAGTTTTGGTCCAAATAACCGGCATCTCCACATCATCGAAGTCTGTCACCGCATGTACTTTAATCGCTGGGTCAACATGCATATAATATTTCTCCGAAACAACCACGAAATCACCAATGCCCGCGGTCAATGGCTGCTCGTTGTCTTTCATACGAACTGTATAGGTAACACCATCATTTCCCGGATGTGCCACCCATTGTCCACCAACCATATATTGGTAATTCACTTCATTTCGGAAGGAATCAGCCATCCCGCCATGACAGCCTGCGATCCCTGATCCGCCTACTTGGACCGCGTTAATTAAAGGCGTTAGCTGCTCTTTTTCAATTTTCCCCATTGTCCACACAGGGACTATAAGATCGATACTTGCTAAGCGCTCTTCATCACGGAAGCTGTCTAGCGTATCCGAAACCTCCACCGCATAATTTTCTTCCCTTAACATGCCCGCAAAAATCCCCGCAACCTCCTCGGGTTGATGGCCATCCCAGCCACCCCATACAATCAATGCTTGTTTCTGACTCATCCCAAACGTGCTCCCCTCTCTATCAAAGTCCCTTTTATACTTCGCTTATACTCACCCAACGGCGCTGCGCAATCGATTGGTCTACGGCTTCCAGCACCTCTTGGCATTTCACGCCATCTACGAAATTCGGAACTGGCTGACGATCCTCTGATAGCGCTGTCATCAACTCGACAACTTCATGCACAAATGTATGTTCATAGCCAATCGTATGTCCTGCCGGCCACCAAGCATCCATATAGGCATGTGAGGCATCTGTTGCAAGCACCCGTCTAAAGCCCTGAACATCCTCATCATCACTTGTAAAATAAACCTGCAATTCATTCAATCGCTCGAAATCGAATTTCACGCTGCCTTTACTGCCGTTAATTTCAAAAGAATTCGTACACCGGTGCCCTGGTGCAAACCGTGTAGCCTCGAAGCTGCCTAACGCGCCATTGGCAAACCTCGCCATGAATAACGTCGCGTCATCGACGGTAACAGGACCATGCGGTGCATCCTTGCTGCCTTTGGCGCTAAGCCCTGTCATGGATGTCGGCAGCGGACGCTCCTTCACGAACGTTTCACTCATCCCGATCACCTCGGTCATATCGCCAACGAGGAAGTGCGCAAGATCGATGAGATGCGCCCCCAAATCGCCGTGTGAGCCTGAGCCTGCGATCTCCTTTTGCAAACGCCATACTAACGGGAATGTCGGATCAACGATCCAATCCTGCAGGAACCACGCGCGGAAGTGGTAGATCTGGCCGAGACGACCGCTCTCGACGAGCTTCTTCGCCAGCTGCACCGCAGGTGCAAACCGATAGTTGAAGCCGACCATGTGCTTCACACCCGCCTCTTCAGCCGCTTCCAGCATCTCCCTTGCATCCGCAAGGGTCAGTGCCAGCGGCTTCTCACAGAAGAGATGCTTGCCGGCCTTTGCCGCCGCCAACGCGATTTCCTTGTGCGCATCACTCGGCGCATTGATATCGACCACGTCGATTTCGGGATGCGTAACCAGCTCGCGCCAATCTGTCACATAACCGTCCCATCCGAATTGCTCCGTTGCCTGACGAACACCGTTCTCGTCCCGACCGCAGATGAGCTTCATCTTCGGAATTGCCGTCTGCGGAAAGAACATAGGTAAATCTTTATAAGCATGACTATGGGCTTTTCCCATAAATTTATAGCCAATCATCCCGATATTAAATGTCTTTTTCACCGAATTCACGCCTCCCCAAAGTGTAGTTATGCTATCTCACTTCAACCGCTGTTCATGCCTCGATGACTGCCTAATCTTCACTTCTGTTGGCAGCTTCACTTGTAATTGAGCCTCGCTATTTCCCTGCCCAACACTTGCAAGCACTGCACGTGCCGCCTGTTTGCCCATTTCAAAAAAAGGCACTTTAATGCTGCTAAGCGGTGGATCACTTAGCTTCGCAGCATCCGAGTCATCGCACCCGATAACAGCAAAATCTCGCCCAGCAACCCAGCCACGTTCCCGAAGACCCTGCATCAATCCGATGGCCATTCGATCATTGGCCGCAAATACGGCTTCTACATGATCCCGGATCTCCCACAGCCTTGCCGCTGCCTCATACCCACTAGTACGGCTGTAGTTCCCCTCTAGCTGAAGCGCAGGATCAATCGTTAAGCCTGCCTCCAGCATTGCCCTTTGATAGCCATGAAGTCTGTCCAAGGAATTCGAATACTGCGGAGAACCGTTGAGGAACGCGATTTTGCGGTAACCTTCATCCAGCAAATGACGAACCGCCTGATAACTCCCCTCCACATGATCCGCATCTACCTCAAGGAAGGATAGCCCCTCGAATCGTTGGTTAACCAAGCAAAACGGATGACCCTGCTCTTGCAACTGCAGTAAAGAGCTTCGCTGGGACTCGGTATCTCGTGCCCCCAGAATCACACAGGCATCCACCTTTTGCGAGCGGTATAACCGTCCATAATCCAAATCATCATCTGGTGTCAGCAGGGACAACAACATGTCATAGCCTTGCTCCCTCACCTGCTCCCCAATCCCGCTCAGAATTTCTGCAAAATAATACGCGGAAAACAGATGCACCTTCGGCATATACGGAAGCACCACGCCAAGATTACCACTTCTTCTTCGAGCGAAGCTTTGCGCAATCGCATTCGGGTGGTATCCAAGTACTTTCGCTGCTTCAAGTACACGTGCTTTGGTTGCAGGCTTCATCGGACCAAGTCCATTGAACACACGAGAGACGGTCGCCTCTGATACCTTGGCTAGCTCAGCAACCTCTTTTCTCGTTACCATGTTGATATGCTCCCTTCCACTCATTTCCTCACGATATGTACACGCGTACATTTTCTCATTCAAGTACTGTTTCTGTCAATATAAATTCCTATCATGTCGCCATCGCTCATTTTCCATCTCCATCGATGATTTTGGAATTGGTTATTCGTCCCTCAATTACTTGAAGGAGTTCCCTATTCATTGCCTCAAAATTGACATATGTACGACAACAGACCGGTTATGATTTCATAACCGGCCGTATGCCTTGGCGTATCTTCTTATTTTCGCAAAAATGCGCTTATCACTTAATCTCTGAAAAATATAAGGATCCGGACTTGTGTTCACCTCAAGAACCCATGGATGCAGATCCTTATCTAAGGCTACATCGACCCCAATCTCTTTAACTCCTCTATACCTAGCGTTGATCGCCTTAGCAACCTGAACCCCCATCACATGCAGCTGCTTGACATACCCTTTCCTCTCCGTAGGCGGCAAATACTTCTGGAGCAAGGTATCCACCGATTTCAACGTTCCCCCATTATGAAAGTTCGTCACAATCTTCGTGGGATGTGCCACGCGGCCGATAACCCCAGTGGTTTCCCATTTACGAGCAGGCGTTTGCTGCACCATGACACGAAGATCAAAGCGATTCCCCTTATAGGTCAGCAAATGTATCCCTTTCTGTACCAGATAGGGACGCTTCTTAGTCAGTTTGAGAAGAGATACGAACATCTCACCGAATGTTTTGAACCTTTTGATCGTGACCCCAGATTGGAAGGAATAGGACCGTTCATCGTCCTCCCCCGCTAACTCTACACGGATCACACCGTTCCCGAACATCCCAATATTGGGTTTAACATAGACCATTTTATATTGTTCGAGCATTTCTTGTAAGGTTGCTGACGTCATACGTTTGGTGCTTGGCACATACTTGCGAAGTGATTCAACCGACTCGACGGCCTTGGTTTTTCCAATTTTGCTGCTTACATATCTTGCTCTTTTCAAGCCTAGTGTTTTCTTGGTGATTTTCTTTATACGCTTAATTAAACGCTTCTTTATACGCTTCTTCATACCTAGCCTCCAGCTTCGAATTCACCCCATCCTAGTGTATGAAGGCAATCGACGGTTGGCGACTATTAAAAGAAAGAAGAGGCTGCCCTGAAAGCCATCAGGAGAGCCTCTTTCTCATGTTTTGCGATTAAGGCGCACTCGTTAAGAACTGTGCACTTGGGTTCTTATCAATGGAAGAGCGCAGTGCATATTCACTTTCGAATAAGCCCACGAAATTCCCTTTCTTATCTTTCACCAATTGTGAGTTGATTCGGAATTTAGCCGGATCGATTTTATCATCGATGATCCAACGCGCGAATTGATAGTTCTGACGCTGCAAGAGAATATCTACGCCATATTCCGATTTCATCCGATGCTCCAATACTTCGAATTGAAGTTGGCCTACGACGCCAAGAATCATATCCTCGAAACCAATCGTCGTGAAGACCTGGATCATCCCTTCTTCGGTTAATTGATCGATCCCTTTCAGGAACTGCTTTTGTTTCAAGGCATTTTTGATCGATACCTTGCTGAATAGCTCCGGCGAGAAGGTTGGAAGCTCATCGAATACGACCTCTTCCCCTTCGCTTAAGGAATCGCCAATCCGGAAAATACCTGGATCGAACAGACCAATAATATCCCCTGGGAAGGCTTCTTCCACGATATCACGATCCTGTGCTAGGAACTGCTGTGGCTGCGCCAGCTTAATGTCCTTGCCAAGCCTTATATGTTTTACGGACATTCCCCGTTCAAACTTACCAGAGACAATACGCAAGAAAGCTACGCGGTCACGGTGAGCAGGGTTCATATTCGCTTGAATTTTGAACACATAACCAGAGAACTTCTCTCTCGTTGGCTCGATCACTCCAGCTGTGCTCGTACGCGGCTCTGGTGGAGGGGCAAGCTGCAAGAAGTTCTCTAGGAAAGTCTGCACACCGAAGTTGTTCACTGCGCTTCCGAAGAAGACAGGCGTAAGCTCACCCTTCATCACTTTTTCCATATCAAAAGGATCTCCCGCGACATCGAGCAACTCGATATCTCCGCACAATTGCTTGTGCAGGAATTCACCTGCGATTTGCTTCACTAACGGATCCTCAACGCCATCAACCTTACGGACTTCAATATCCTTATGATCATCGCCTTGATACAGCTCTAATTGCGATTTCCCACGGTCATACACACCACAGAATTGCTTCCCTGAGCCAATCGGCCAGTTCATTGGATACGAACGAATGCCGAGCACTTCTTCAAGCTCTTCTAACAACTCGAAAGGATCACGGCCCTCACGGTCCAATTTGTTAACGAATGTGAAAATGGGAATACCACGCATACGACATACTTGGAATAGCTTCTTGGTCTGTGTCTCGACCCCTTTGGCAACGTCGATCAACATCACAGCGCTATCCGCGGCTGTTAATGTACGATACGTGTCCTCACTGAAGTCTTGGTGACCAGGCGTATCCAGAATGTTGACGCGGTGACCTTCATAGTCGAACTGCATCACGCTTGACGTTACGGAGATACCACGTTGCTTCTCAATTTCCATCCAGTCCGATGTTGCATGTTTACTCGCTTTACGTCCTTTAACCGTTCCGGCAAGACGAATTGCGCCCCCGAATAAGAGCAGTTTCTCTGTTAAAGTTGTTTTCCCCGCATCCGGGTGAGAAATGATCGCGAACGTACGTCGTTTAGCGACTTCCGTTTCGAGAAGTTTAGTGAGTTGCGTTTTCATGTGTTCGTTTATTCCCTTCTTCTTTTACATATAGACTACATCGGAATCAAGCGCGTGCTTTCTCCAAGGGAACACTCCAGTTCGCTTCTTCAATGAACTTGCGAGTGCTGAATTCCCTGCCGCGCACAACCACTTTATCCGCAAATACTTGCACATAAATGCCTTGTGCTTTATCCTGTGCAGTCTGCTGGTACGCCCGATTCAGCGTTCTCCCAACAGAGGCATTGTGAAAATAATGGAACGTTTCCTGAATATAGTGCGGTGTCCCATTCTGGAAATCCTGATGACGATGACCGCAGAAGACGAAAACATTTTTATAATCCTTTAACGTCTCGCGGAACTGAATCGCACGGATAAGCTGATGTGAACCGCCATCCGTACCTACAGGAGGCAGCGGTTGATGCGTCATCACAAACAGGGGTCTTCCTGGTTTATATAAATTGCCCATTCTGCTTTTGAACCAAGCCATTTGTTCATCTGAGTACCAGGCACCTTCGCCCACTTCAGGCTTCTCTTGCACGTAAGCTTCCTGTGATAGCAATAGTATAGAGTGTCCGTTAGCCGTAAAATCATTATAAATGGAAGTATAGCCCATAAATTTTTTGAACTGCTCTCTACTTATCGCATCGCTCTTGCCATTCGGGACTTTATCCTGATCCCAGCTATTCGCTTTATTAATCCAAATCGTGTAATAATCATGATTCCCCATATTCCCATGAAAAGGAGGAAGTTTATAATCATTCATGATGGCGCGCAATGCCTTATAGTCAACTTCGGTTCCTGTATCCGTCAAATCACCGGTAAACATGATCGCATCGACTGGACCATCGAACTGGGTAACATCATCTAGAGCTAGCCTAAGCTTCTTATTGGGAAGAGAATCACCCGAAGTCACATGAAGATCGCTTAAGATAAAGAAGGACATCAATGGCCCAAGAGGCAGAGGTTCCTCTGAGGGTTCTGGAATAGCTTTAGGAGGCTCGGTAGTAGCCACGGAAGCGACAGCAGTCTGATCCTCGGGAATGAATTTTTTCTTGACCAACAGACTAAACCAAGCACTTAATCCTACTAAAACAGCCCCAATGGCGAGCAGCCATCGCACAAACGCTCTTCGTGACATCGATGCACCTCTAGTGTATAAAATGAGAAAATGGCCATATGCACTAGTATACCACAAATTGTGTCATATACGTCGTCCAGACTAGGCGACATCAAGCGATTTCTTACTATGCTTGTTCCAACATGCAAAAATCCAACAGGCCAAATCGCCTGTTGGATGAGCTAACCACTATTAAGCCAATACGGTTGATTTCTGAATAGCTTCCCAATCGACTTCCCCTTCGTGCTGACCGTTAATCGGCCACCACTTGAACCCATCATCGCACAACAGCTTCACTGCTTCTTCAGGGCCCCATGAGCCAGCAGGATAATGCTTGAGGTCGTCGGTCTGCTCGCCCCACGCAGCTGCGATACGATCCACATAGGACCATGCAAGCGCAACTTCATCCCAACGTGTAAAGTAAGTGGAATCTCCACGAGTTGCATCATATAGCAAGCGCTCGTACGCCTCTGGCGTATTGATGCCGATCTGACAGCTTTGGCAGAAGTCCATCGCAACAGGTACGATCACGCCTTCAGAACCAGGCTGCTTCGCGTTCATTTTCAAATAAATGCCTTCCATCGGATTCACACGGAATACGAGGAGGTTGGGTTCTAACTCGTGCTTTTTAGCCAAGTAGACATTGTTCGGAATATTCTTGAATTCCACAACGACCTCAGTCGTTTTGACCGGCAGTCTTTTACCCGTACGAATGTAGAATGGCACACCCGCCCAGCGGAAATTATCCACGTGAACACGCGCAGCAAAATAAGTTTCGGTCGTCGATTGCGGATTCACAGAATCCTCTTCACGGTAAGCAGGCAGCGTCTTGCCTTTGGCAGAACCGCTAGCATATTGACCGCGAATCACATTTGCGCGTACATCGTCGCCGTCTTCGAACAGACGAAGTGAGCGCAGCACCTTCACCTTCTCATCACGGATATCTTCCGGATGTAGACGGCTAGGCGGTTCCATCGCCATCATCATCAACATTTGCAGCATGTGGTTTTGACCCATATCGCGAAGGGCTCCAGAGTGGTCATAGTACCCACCGCGCTCTTCTACACCGACAGTCTCACTTAACGTGATCTGAATGTTCGCTATGTATTTATTGTTCCAAAGCGGCTCAAAAAACGCGTTCGCGAAACGAACGAACTCGATATTTTGGACCATTTCTTTTCCAAGGTAATGATCGATACGATAAATATCCTTCTCTTCGAACACTTGACGAAGCTGTCCATTCAATCGCTCAGCCGATGGCAAATCGTAGCCGAATGGTTTTTCAATAACTAGACGGTGCCAGCCCTCTGTTTTGAGCAAGCCGCCTTCACTTAAATTGTAAGACACATTACCGAACAGCTCCGGTGCTAAAGCCAAATAGAATAGACGGTTACCGCCTGTTTGATATTTCTCATCCAGCTTCGCAGTCAGCGAATTCAATTCATGGAAGCCAGCAACATTGTTAATGTCGAGCGACATGTATTCGAATCTCTGGGTGAACTTCTCCCATTCTGCAGCATCCGTATTTTTGTAACGAGCGAAATCTTGAATCGAATTTTTCACGTCTTCACGGAATTGCTCATTCGTCCGCGGTCTGCGAGCCAGACCAACTACCGCAAAATTTTCTCCCAATTTGCCTTCCCGATAAAGGCTGTAAAAGGCCGGAAACAGCTTTCTTTTCGCTAAATCACCCGTTGCACCGAAAATATAAAACACAGCTCCACTCATCTATGCATCATTCTTTCTCTATTAGAATTAGTTAATATGCTTAGCATACCTAAAATTGTCAAGCTATTCAACTTATCTGGAGACTTTAACCCATAACTTTTTCTTATGAGAAACTAGACATTCGTCTATACCGTTATCTATCACATGGCATAGGCTAACAGTACATACCAATACGGAGGTGCCTCCTAGTCATGCAACCCTTTCATCCGATCACCGAAAAAAACTGCAAAAGTCTTGTCGGAAAGCCCGTTCTTGTCTTCTTAACGAATGGCTCTGACTTTTATGGAATCGTCAGTCGCGTTGAGAAAAACAAGCTCATCTTAAATGATACTGGGCAAGCTAAGCTCAAATCTTCTACCAAAAACTCAAAATCAACGCCTACTAAGAAGGGGAAAAAGAAGCCCGCCCAACCAGATACTCTGGCTCCAATGACAGCCCCGGATCAGCTCTCATCCTTCGGCCTTATCCGCTTTGGAGGCCCTGCCCCAGAACTGACAGCCAGACCCACTGGTCCCGTAGATATTCAAATCGACTATATTGCCGCTATGTTTAGTGATTGAACAAGACAAACTGAAAATGAAGGCTGTGGATGCTGGGCTCATCTACAGCCCCTTTCTCAACGTTTGATCTTCTTACTCATGCGATAGCAGCTAAGCTCAGGAACAAAGGTATCAATTTCATACCCTCTTTTGCTATAAAATCGAATCGCTTTCGGGTTGCTGTCATCAACAAAGAGCTCAACCGAACGACAACGCTCACTACGCCCGTAGTCCTCCGCTGCCTTCATAAGAGTGTGCCCAATGCCTTTCCCTTGCTCACGCGGATCAACGGCCAGCATATCAATGAAGAGCATATTGGATTTGCGCGTAAACGAAATGAAGCCATAGGCCCGTTTGTACCCTTTTGCGATGACAAAAGTTTTATTTGCGTTTAAACGTTTGCGTATCTCGGAAAAAGTAACCGAATTACCTGAGTCATACATTCTGGAAAAAGGAACTAATTGTTCAACAACTAATCGATATATAGCAGCGTCGTCAATGGTAGACAAACGTTTGCGTATCACATGGCACCGCCTCCACAAGAAGCAATAATGCTATCTTATGTTGGTAATCCTGTAATTGACCCCACAATACCAATTTACCCCAGTCTACGCAAGTGATATACTGAAAGTATACGAAATGAGGTGATCTTCATGATCAATGCGTATCCATCCGTCATGGCTGTGAACAGGTACCAAACTCACAAGGATTACTACCGTGTTGGAGCTGTAAGTGCGGTTTCCGGAGGTAAGTCGAATACGATTCGGCGAATGCTGGACTTGCCCTTTGAGGGTCTCCCCTACAAACAGTTCGCACAGACGGCTGCCAAAGACGTAGCAAGCTTCGTACAATCTACGCAAACCGTCAAACAATCGGCTCAATCGCTCGTCAACACGAGTCTTACCTCAAGTACGAACTCGCCTGACTACACGCCTACGAAAGAGTCTCAATCCAACATCGCCCAGAAAGTTCAAGACTTTATTCATACATATAATGAATTGCAAGATCAGCTAGGGGATTCACCTATCTATGTCAGTCATGCCCTTCTACAAGGTCTCGAAGGCGCCGCTAAGCCCAACACGCTGCATGATCTTGGCATCACCAAGCAGGATGACGGAAAGTTAATCCTACAAGCTGATGTACTAGAGGAGCAGCTTAAGCAACCTACTGGTATTGATCGCAAAAGCCTGCTGAATCTCACCAGCTTCGCAAGCTCGTTAGTCAGCAGTATTGATCGCTTGCAGCAGCTGCCTTCCGCTTCACTGTTCCAATTATCTTCGTCGCCACTCAAGCCTTATGGCCAATATCAATCACAGCTCGGGGCGTATTTGCCGGTTCCAATGCGAGGTTTGTTGCTGGATGCGAAGATGTGAGTTAACCCACCACTTGGTGGGTTAACTTCACGCTCCACCCCCATACCTATTACGACAAGAGGCTGTCTCTCCAAAGTAGAATCTTCTACTGGCGAGACAGCCTCTTTAATTTAAAATAGTTTTTTGCCTAGCACATGGTCAATAGGAATGAAACCAATTACACGACTATCCATGCTATTGTTCCGATTATCCCCCATCACGAAAATATGGTCGGCTGGAACGGTCCACTTTTTGTTCCCGTTCGCTCTCATTTCCTCGTTGATGTAAGACTCATTCAGAAGTTCGCCGTTGCGGTACATCTGATTATCCTTAAGCTCAAGTTGATCCCCTGGCTTACCTATCACCCGCTTGATCCACACATGCTTATCATCACCGCGGACGAATAAGCTAAGCAACGGGCTGTCCATTAAATCATTAATAAAAGTCCGCTTCATATCTACCCTAGAGTCGATAATGACAATATCCTCGTAATTGGGTTCGTAACGAAAGGTATGTGAAAGCTTCGATACATACACACGCTGACTATCATGCAGCGTCGGATCCATCGAATGACCGCTAACTCGCGTCGATTGGAACACAAACACACCTAGAAATACAACTAATACAAAGGAAATCGCAATGGAACCAAACCAGCTCCAAATCTGTTTGACTACATTCAAGCTAATCGCTCCCTTGTGTTATTCCGCCAGTCCGTGCTTGAAAGCATAAATCGCTGCTTGTGTGCGATCTTCTACGCCAAGCTTGGACAGAACGTTGGTGACGTGGAATTTCACCGTCTTCACACCAATGAATAAATCATCGGCTAGCTCTTGATTAGATTTACCCTTCGCGATCAAGCGAAGCACTTCCATCTCGCGGTCCGTTAACTCTTCATGCGGTTCCGCTGCTGGTTTCGGTTGCCGAAAGCGGTTCATGATTTTCGAAGCAACCTGCGACTCCAGAATCGATTGCCCTTTGGCCGCGGCCCTAATCGCTTGCGCGATTTCAGATGCCCGCGATGTTTTCAACAAATAGCTGAATGCACCCGCTTCGATGACTGGATACATTTTCTCATCATCTAAGAAGCTCGTCAACACAATGACCTTGCATTCCGGGTACAATTGCAGTAATTTTCTAGTCGTTTCTATCCCGTCCATGCCTTCCATGACCAAGTCCATCAGGACCACATCGGGACGATATTCTTGGGCTAGCCGAATGCCATCGTGACCATTGCTCGCTTCGCCCACAACCTCAATGCCATCTTCTGTCCCGAGGACAGCCGCAAGTCCGATTCTGACCATTTCATGATCATCGACAAGTAGTACTTTGATTAAGGTGTCGTCCATTCGCTTCTCCCTCTCTATGTACAGTCCTAATTCTCGATCAATTGAGGATCGTTTGCTAGTAGCGGTACTCGAATCTCGATACGTGTTCCTCGGTCAGGTGCTGTAATAATATCGACAGAGCCGCCGATTTCGTTCACGCGTTCCTTCATAGACACAATGCCATAGGAAGTCAGCTTTTTCGCATCAAGCTCGAAGCCAACACCGTCATCGCGGATCACTAAACGAATGCCATCCGAACGATGCAGCAGCTTCACTTCCAGCTTATTCGCCTTAGAGTGACGCAGCGCATTCGAAAGCGCTTCTTGCACGATTCGGAATAAGTGATCTTCAATCCCTTTGTTCAAGCGGATTTCCTCATCCATATCCCAACTGATCGCCATAGGAACCTTGGCTGCTAACTCTTTCAATAGCTCAACAAGCCCCTCGGACAATCGTTTTCCTTCCAAATGGATCGGCCTCAGATGCAGCAATAAAGCTCTCATTTCGGATTGCGCGACGGAAGCCATTTCTTCAATAAGATGAATTTGCCGTTTCGCTTTCTCGAAATCCTTATCCAGCGTCCGACCTACGGCTGTTGCTGTCATGGAGATCGCGAACAATTGCTGGCTAACCGCATCATGCAGCTCGCGTGCCAACCGCTGGCGCTCTTCAATGACCGCTGACAGCTTGGCTTTCTCTGTAAGCTCAGCGTTACTATTAGACAATCGTTGGAGAGAGGTCACCTGCTCTTCCCATCGCTTCATAATACGGCTGAGTTGTTCACCTAAACGCCCTATCTCATCATCGTCTCCGTTTTGGAAGCCTTCACGGGCAAATGTTCCTTTTTCTAATAAAATCATCGTCTCCATCATCGGCTCAAGTCTGCGAGTTACCTTAGAGCTGTTCCAGTAACCGAACACCGCGCCAATCACACCCAGAATCAATAAAGCCATGAACGAGAATTTGACACCCTGCTGCCAGCTGGCAAAGGGCTCGATCAAATGTCTTGAATTCAAGTAATATAGCATAGCACCGAAAACAGCGAAGCTAAATAGGATAGATTCCCCCATGCTGCGCCATATCATATTCGTTAAACGTCTTTTGTAGCCGTCCACTTGGTGATGTACCCCCTCCAGCCGTTACAATACTTTAACCTTGATATCTCCTACGATGAAAGAGAGAACGAGTTTCACCCGATGGTCGCAATGTTGATAATTCTCCGATTGCCATACCACTTTGTTCATCACACCTGCTTCACGTTGTTCGGCTACATGAAGCTGCCCGAACATCACGGAAGCTGTAACGGAAACACCGATATCATCGGGTACCTTTATATCAATATCTCCTACAACACCCTGTAGGATGACTGTTGTTTCCTTTTGTTCTAAAATCGCCAGCGAGAGATCAATATACGTTTCTCCCACCAAGTACCATGTCGAAGTATTCCGTAGAATCCAAGGCTCTCGGCCGAGACGTATGCTATCTACGATCTTTTGCTTTTGTGTGTAAGTCTCATCTTTATGAACCTGCTTGGATCGAATAAAAAAGAAACCTAATGAAATCAACACAACCGAAATAGCGATTGTGAGATGATCACCAAATAAAATGACGGCACCGATCCCCATCAGCACATAACCCTTGCGTTCTTTACGTGAACGAACACGATGAATGCCCAGCAATATAAGGATTACGGCCATTATGGGAAAAAAACCTACGGTATGATCCAGAAGCAAAAAAACACCGGCTCCAATCAGCACAAGCGCTGTATTCCGGCTGCGGTTATTTTTCGTATCTTCTCCCATCGATGCACCTCCTCTTGCTGCCATTTCTCTTTCGTTCATACGATTCCTAGCATACCATAAGAATGGACGACCTCCAAGATGCAAATCCTTATCCCGCAAGGCTTTGCTTCCGTGGAGGTCACGATCCATGGCTATTTTCTGCCGCGCGGGTCTCGCTCATCGCGCGAGCGCTGCTCTTGCTGCCACTCATGCTGCAGCTTGCTGCGCAGCGAACGCAGCTCATGCTGAAGGTTGCCACCGGCCTCCTTCAGCGTCTCCTTCGACAGGCGGCCCGCCACGCGGAGCCCCTGCAGCGCTTCCCGGCCGAGCTCGCGGCCGGTGACCTCCAGCTCGCGCCATGTGTCGCGAGCCTCTTTGCCGTGCAGCCCGCCACGCGGCTGCCCATCCTCGGCTGCGTGCCCGGCACGCAGCTCGCGCAGTTCCTCTGCGAGCGCCAGGCACAAGTCCTGGCTGCTCGCGTACTGCGCGCGGTAGTGCTCGCCAGCGGCTTCCTCGCGCAGCTTCTCTTGCAGCGCGAGCCGCGCGAGGTCCTCTTCGCCGGCGCGCATCGCCAGCTCGGCCTGCTCGCCGCGCAGCTTCGCCATCTCTTCCGCTCGCGCGATGTGACTGCGCAGCGCAATCGTTGCCTGAAGCGCTTCTTCATAGCGCTCCTCAAGCTTGGCAATGGTGCCATCATCATAGACGCCTGGCGTCGTTTTTCCAATGGTCTCCTGCCAGACGGTTTCAGCCATTTTGCCAATTCGATCAAATATATTAGTAGGATCAATTTCCCGATTCTTATTGTTCATGTCTATCGCCCCTCACCCTTCATCATACTCCTATCGTAGCTCAATTTCAGAAAGTCTAAAACCGACTATCGACTGTTTTTGAACCTAGACCTAAGTCTAGTATATTTGTGTTCACCCATAATTTGGTCGTTGTTCGAGCCTGCGTGCGATGATAAAATATTTGAAGCCGAGTCTGGTGCATAAATAAGGCACTGGTACGGGGGACGAAATACTTGGGGTGAATATTTGCTTCGGCTTGGAGCAGACTAGGGAGAACCTTCTTCCCGAACCCGTCAACTAACCTCGAAGGCTCATGAAGGAGGATTACCAATTGAATAAGCTTACCAAAGGGTTAACTAGCCTTGCCATTTCACTATCTGTATTGGCAGGAGGCTTTCTTTCCCCATTTTCGGCTCAAGCAGCTGAAATGGAAGTGAAAGTGCAAGTCAATGATGACCTGATTCATTTCCCAGATGCACAGCCATTTCTGGATGGCAACCACACAACCCAAGTTCCACTTCGGTTCGTAACCGAGAAGCTTGGTTATACCGTGAACTGGCAAAAAGAAGGAAATCAAATTAAGGTAACATTAAATAACAACAAACATACGATTACCTTGGTATCCGGAGAAAAAGAAGCCAGCATCGATAATACCCCCGTGGTCTTAGAGGGAGCTTCCCAGTTTCAAAATGGGCGAGTTTATGTGCCGCTACGTTTTCTTTCCACCGCTGCAGGGGTTCCTGTACAGTGGGATGCTAGCAGCAATTTAGCCATTTTAAACAAAGATGGCGGACATCATGCACCAGACTATGAAATTTTCGAGTCCACAGCTTATTCGGCAGATCCTTCTGAAAATGGTGGTTATGGAGCCTTTGATTACATGGGCAACCCACTTGCGATCGGCACAGTTGCTGTTGATCCATCCGTAATTCCACTTGGCACGAAACTTTATATTGAAGGTTATTCTTTTGGTGGGCTTCCTACAGGCGGTATGTACGTGTATGCGACAGATACCGGCGGGGCCATTAAAGGAAAGCGAATGGATATCTTTGTTCCAGGTTCAAGGAAATCCTTACAAAGCTTTGGCATTCAGAAAATTAAAGTGTATCAAATTCCCAATTAGTAATTGAAGAAAGCTGCCTTGAGAATTCACTCAAGTGCAGCTTTTTTCGTAGGTGAATGTTCCGATGAAAAGAGGGCATTCGTCCAATCAACATATATCCCGCCTTCATATGATGTATAGTGTTTTACCCATATCAATTGAAAACCGGAGGGGATACTATGTCAGCTGTAGGTAGTTGTGGAACGCCAGGATACGGAAATTCTGTAGGCGTTATTCTTGTTCTTTATGTGCTGTTGGTCATTATTCTTGCAACTTTCTATTAGGACCATGTCCCGCTAAACTTTCTACATTGAAAATAGACCCGCCTACTGAAGCACTCATTTAGAGCTTCAGCAGGCGGGTTTCTTTTTATTTAAAATTGATACCACTTGTTCGTTGTGTCAGGATCTGCTTAAGATGACCTCCAAGATAAGTACCCGCTTCCATGGGGGGGATGCGCGCTCCCCCTTCCAGTTCACATTCACCACTGCTGAGTTAAACGAGTTTCCGAGCCTATCTCCCTCAATGGCCGATTTATAACTAGTTGCAAAAAAAGACGCTACAGCTGACCCTCCTGACAGACGGTTACTTGTTAGCGCCAAATATTTGATGATATAGCGTATATCATTTTATTTATAAAAGTATAAGTTCACTACGTTATCTCGTTGTATAGACCTTCACAATATGGCCACGCTGAAAGCCTTGCCCACCTGCTGGCAGCCAAATCAAGCAATCTGCATCCTTGATCGACACCATAATACTCGACTTATCAATGCCAGCTGGTCTCACCCATAAGGTACCTGCTTCGATGCGTGTTGTCCCCCTTATATAGCGAGGATAGGCGGACGGTTTATCATAAGGAACATCTAAAAAGGCTGTAAACTCTTCCGCCACAGGACGCTGGCTCCCCAGCATCGCGTTAATAATGGGCTTAGCAAATAGCTCGAAGCCAACGAACGATGCCCCGGGATTACCGGACAGCGCCATTAACAGCTTTCCCTTCCATAGCGCAGCACTCGTCGGCGTGCCTGGCCGCATGGCTACTTTGTTAAACAACAGCTTCCCGTCGAATCGACCGAATAGATCGACAAGGACATCGTAATCGCCAACAGAGACACCGCCTGAAGTCAGAATGAGGTCGACATTAGGCAATACGGCCTCAAGTAAGGCTTCCACCTGCTGAGGATCATCAGAGAGTGCCGGCATGATCAAGGCCGATCCCCCAATTGCTTCCACTTGTACCGCCAGCATGTAGCTGTTGCTATTGCGTATTTTCCCAGGCTGCAGCTCCTGTTCGACATGTAGAAGCTCTGACCCCGTTGAGAAAATAGCCACTCTTGGCTTCCGGTACACCTCAACCTCTGAGAAACCGAAGGTCGCCAAGATCGCGGCTTCTCCTGGACCAATTCGGGTTCCACGGGCGATGACGAGTTCCCCTCGGGCAACTTCACCTGCAATTGGCGTAATATTACTTGCCGCTTGCACATTTTTCTTAATTTTCACCTTGGGATCAATGGAAGACAGTAACTCCTCCTGCAAGGAATCCGTCATCTCCAGCATTACAACAGTATCAGCACCATCTGGAACAGGCGCCCCCGTCATGATACGTGCAGCGGTCCCTGCCTGAATCGTCTGCTGGGGCATGGTACCGCTTGGAATCCGCTCGATCACATGTAAGATAACCGGTGCATCCGGTGATGCCTCTGCGATATCCAGTGAACGAACAGCATACCCATCTACACCCGATCTGCGGAAATGTGGTACAGCATGATCCGCATAAATATCCTTCGCCAACCTTCTGCCGAAGGACGTCGGCAGCGAAACGGACTCCGTCTCCGTGGGTTTAACGTGCTCGTAAAGTGCGGCTCGCGCCTCTTCGACCGAGATCACATTACGGCCAAACCTAAGCTTCATTTCGCTGTTCGCCTGCTTCACTTGCTTCCAATGCCCCCCATGCCCTCTAGCTAGCCGCCGATTTGCGACATTCTGCGATTAGTTGGTGTATGCGACTGCTCTTCATTCATCAAAGCCTGAGCCATCTCGTGGTTTTGCGGTTTAATATCCAGCGCTCGGAAGAACAAGTCTTCCACCGCAGCAACATCGCCAATATATTTTCGGACATTAAATTCATCCGACCAATACAAGCAAGGCTTGATATTCCCATCTGCCGTCAGTCGCAGGCGATTGCAGGTTTCACAGAAGTGATCGCTAATCGGATGAATAAGACCGAAGGAACCTAATGCCCCCTCAATGCGATAATTCTGTGCAGGGCCATTGCCATAAACCGCGTCGGAAGCTTTAGCTTCCCAACCCATTTCCTTGCAGCGATCGAGGACTGTCGTAAGCGATAGGTAACGGCTTTTCCAATCCTCATCTTGATGACCGATTGGCATATATTCAATAAATCGAACTTGAATCGGGCGATCAATCGTCATTTGTAAGAAATCAGCGATTTCATCATCATTAATGCCTTTCATCAGCACCACATTCAGCTTAATCGGCGTAATACCAACACGATAAGCTTCTTCAATCGAGGCTAAAACACGGCGAATATCCCCGCCACGCGTGATCATCGAGAACCGATCTGCTTTCAACGAATCCAAACTAATATTTACACGAGTTAACCCTGCTGCCCGAAGCTTCTCAGCCCGCGATGCAAAGTAAATCCCATTCGTAGTCAATGCTATATCTTCAATACCGGGAATCTGTGATAGCATGCCGATCAGCTGCTCCAGGTTTTTACGAACCAGAGGCTCTCCGCCGGTTAATCGCAATTTGCGAACACCAAGACCAGCTAATATACGGACGATCTCTGTTATTTCATCAAAAGTTAACAGCTTCTCATCCGGCTCAAATTCCATTCCTTCTTCCGGCATACAATATACACAACGCAAATTACAACGATCGGTCACTGAGATGCGCAGGTAATCATGCATCCGTCCAAAACGATCCATTAGCAGTTTTGGCATAGAAGTTCACCTTCTCTCTCTGTCCATTATGGCATATTTCCTGACAAAATCCTAGATTTTAAAGCATTTCATCTGAAATTCAATTCACAATGGTAGATTTACTAACATGTCTTCATATTCTTCTGGTGTATTAATATTCGTAGCAAAATTCGTTCGGAGCCCACGTTGCACGAACTCATCCGTCCCTACAGCACGCCAATCCAAATGATCAAGCAACCCCATCAATCGATAGCTTTGTTGTTGAAGCAGGAGTTCAGCCTCAGGCCCTACCTCTCTGGCATAAATCCCATGGAGGGGATGCAGGCGGCCCTCAATTTCCGGGATGACCGCATCCACATTCGACTCTCGGCATACCTCTTCCATGACTCTAGCTGCATCTGCAGAGATGAAAGGCATGTCGCAGCCGACTATCCATAAATGAGTCCCAAGAGCAACGCTGGAGGCGGCATGAATACCGCTCAAAGGGCCCTTTTGGAGATAGTGGTCGCTCACACACTGCACGCTAATCCCCTCTACCTCAGCAAGTAATGGCTGCAAAGCCTCACTTGCATTTGTTACCACGATAATTTGCTCGCACGCGCGCGACATTTCTTTCAGTTGTCTTAGCAGAATAGCTTCCCCCTGCACAGGTAAGAGCGCCTTGTGTCTCCCCCCCATACGGCGATTCAAGCCTCCTGCAAGAATGACTCCTGTTATCATGCTTCGAGCTCCATTAAGCGTTTCCTGAATGATTGCTTCCAGCTTGCAGAAAGTGCATCGACAGCAAGAACTCTTTTAACCCCTTCAATATTGAACTTATCGTGATATTTCATCTGATTGGCGAACGCAACCGTCACACCCGCTTCATCTCTAGTCATGCGTCTCAACTCGGAACCAGGTGCGATAATACCTTCCTGCAGCACGCGAAAATAATACCCCGTATACCCAGTCTCCTGAACGTATAGAGTTGCTTCTGGCCAATCCATGCGCTTTGCTAACTTATGACAAGGCTGTCTGGGCTGTGAGACCTGAACGATAACCTCATCAATGGCAAACGTATCACCGATACAAAGCTCATGCTCCTGCAAACCGCGAATCGTGAGATTTTCACCAAAGGTGGCGGCATCCAACTTGTGTCCTCGCTGATTTTCCCAGTAGGCATAGTGCTCCTCTGGATATACACAGATCGCTTTATCAACACCGCCATGTACCGTCAGATCAGCCTGCCCATCCCCGTCTATTTGCACCTTCGATACAAACAAAGAGGAGCTGACCGGCGTCTTATAAATCCCCGTGGTCAGCTCTTTGCCTTGATATATGATTGTTTTGGGTAATCCCACATTGATCGATGTAATTTGCATGGCAAATGTCCCTCATTTCCGAACAGGATTCTTTGCCCTAACTATATCAAATTCCTTGCAAAAAGTCAGTGTCCGCATTCATCCATCTATGACCTAAGGTTACGTGTTCGATTTACCGACCCAAGCATCGTTATCATACCCTCGCACTTCCCAATACCCCATATGCTCCTTCTCGATCAACTCAATGCCTTGCAGCCATTTCACTGATTTATAAGCATACATCTGAGGTACAATCAGTCGCACAGGTCCACCTAATTGCTGTGGAATCGGCTTACCATCCATTAAGACAGCGACCATAATATCGTCCCCATTGGCCTGACTCAAAGAAAGGGCATCGGTATACACTTTATCACCCGAATAAAATTTCACAAATTTAGCGGATGCTTGAACACCCGCCGCCGCTAACAGCTGTTTCAGCGGAATGCCCTCCCACGTACATTGGTATACAGACCATCCCGTCACGCAGTGGAAATCACTAACCTGAACAGTACGCTTCAGCTTCAGGAACTGCTCCCAGTTCCACGCATTGGGGTTATCCACGAGACCGGAAATCGCGAATCTCCAGGTGTCTGATGAAAAAGCCGGAATTTCCGTCACCGTGTAGATACGGAAATTCCCTTTTGCCCCTCCGCCTACGACAGCGGCGGAGTCGGGCAATGGCTCTGGCGGCGGCAGCATGCGATTGCCGTCGTTCGCCACATACTCGGCGGTCGACGATCCGCCGGTATCGAACGCGCCTTTTATCCAGCGATAAAAGGCTGGGCCGATCGCGATCACGAGCACCAATCCTGCGACTAGTCGCAGGAACGAGGCGCGTGTGATCGGCGATTCCTTCAGCGCGGCGATAACCGCCTGCGCTGCTGTGCGCCTTCCAGTGGCGTCATCTGTCGCCACTGGAGCTGTATCCGCCGCTGCTGCGCTCGCGGCGGCATCTGTGACCGCCTGCGCGGATGCTGGCGGTCTGCCTGCGGCAGCGGCTTGCTCGAGCCGCTGCTGGCGCTTCAGCCATCTGCTGCGCGAGATGGCGTGGTACACGGCATACGGCACTCCGACCCAGGTGAGCAGGTCATGCACGAGGAGTGCCGCGTTGTTCAAAGCCGGTGGCATGTGCCGGAACTGCCACAGGATCACGCCTGATACAGCCCAGCCGATCAGGAGCGCGAGAACAAATGCCAAATTCGCGCGTTGGTTGCGCCGCGCGCGAATTTGGCGCCAATGCTTGCGGATCATTGGCGCATACACAATCATGAGTACAACTGAGGCGACGCCCAAATAAATGTGGAGCTGCTTCAACGTCACACGAAATGCTCCAAGATCCCCTCTGATCGCACCAATACTGAGCACAATCCCTGTCACCGTCAGCAGCACCAAAAGCCAAGCATTCCAGCTATGTATGGCGTTTAACCGCTTTCCAAACGACTGCTTCAGCCAACCTCGTTTTGACTCCACCCTCGCCACATCCTTCTTAAGATACGTTCAACCTTGTCATACACTAATCATAACGTAAGAACCTTAAAATAGGTTTAACAATGAATAAATTTATCCCTCCACCGATTATCCAGACAAAAAGAAAAAGGTCAAATCACGTCGGTAACGGATTTCACCTTCAATTCCATGCATATATGAAATTAGCCGCCAATACGAATCTTCCGGTATGTATCGATAAACGACAGGACATCGACCCGTTTCCCCCTCTTTTTAGCTACGCGAGCCATTTTCACAAGGGTAGTCCAGAACTCATCTAGAACAGGAGACTCAAATCCATTTTCTTTCGGTTCTTGTGTTAATTTATGTTTGTTTTTGTAGGAAGTGCCTTCGTCCGAAATCAGGTATTGAATTTGACTTTTTTTCCATTGCTCCCCAGATACATAGCTGACACCCATTTCACGCATTTTTTTACGAACAGAAGTGACAGGACGCGATAGTTCTCTAGCAATGACTACTGGCGGACATTCCGAGGAAAGGCGAATTAGTTTGTCCAGCTCTTGGGTGGACCATGGTTTTTTCGTCATATCAAAAATCTCCATTTCGTAAATATGAATGTTTCGTTTTGCCTATTCTTGGTGTAGTACAAAAGGTATAATCAGAGAATAGCAATGAAATGTTAAGTAAGTATGAGTTAACCATAATGAAAGTATGAAGACATAACTTTTTCGCTATATTTTTCAAAAACAGGTCCTTGGAGGGTGAAAAATGATGAAAAAACACATTAACGGAACCGAATTATTCGTTCAAGATCAAGGTCAAGGAGCCCCTGTTATCCTGCTTCATGGTTTTCCGCTAGATCATCGCATGTGGCAATCTCAAGTTGAAACCCTATCAGCCAACTATCGTATACTTACACCTGATTTTCGAGGTATGGGGCAATCTGATTTACCACTCACGCCGATGTCCCTCAATCAATATGCACAAGATATTCTCGGTCTCATGGATGAATTAGGGATACAAAAAGCCACCATCGGAGGCTTCTCCATGGGTGGCTATGTGGCTTTCGCTCTATTGCGTCTAGCGCCTGAACGCTTTTCAGCATTAATCCTAGCTAATACTCGTCCCGAGCCAGATGGGCAAGAAGGACGTAAAAATCGCATGAACATGGCTGTCTCTCTATATGACAAGGGAGCCGCGGCAGCCCGGGATGCCATGCTGCCTAAGCTTGTAACGCCAGCCACCCAACAAGATCAGCCTCAGCTTTTAGATAACTTGAAGTTGATCATGGACAGCATGCCAGCCGAAGGTCTTGTCCATGCCAGCATCGCGATGGCGTTCCGCGAGGACTCCGTACCTTTGCTCAACTCCATCACTATACCAACTCTCGTTATTGCTGGTGAGCAGGATGCGATAGCACCACCGGATGTTATGAAGTCAATGGCTGATCACATTCAAGGCGCTAGCTTTCACGTAATCCCTGATGCTTCTCATCTTACCCCGATGGAGAAACCCGAAGCCTTCAATGCGCTGCTTCTAGAATTTCTACAAGGTGTTACGGCTTAACGAGCTGATCCATGACCATGACGGCTGCACCGATGGCAAGTGCTTCATCGCCTAGCTGGCCTTTGCTGAAAATAACCTGATAGGCGGGGTAATAATACGTTTTGCGGATAGCAACCTGTGTTGCTGTCTGGAAGAACAGCTCCCCGCCTGTAATCAAGGGCCCCCCGATGATCACTTTCTCAGGGTGCAAAATATTCAATAAATTCGCAAGGCCGATCCCGAAATAGGTCGCAGCCTCCGTCACGATCTCCACGGCCAGGAGATCATTTTTTTTGAGCGCCTCCATAATATGCTGGTAAGTAACCTGCTCTGGATCCTCGACCATATGTATGAGTACAGAGGATCTCCCCTGCTTTAAGGCTGATTTCGCCGCCTTTTCTATCGCATAGAGAGAAGCGTAAGATTCCAATGCACCGTAATTGCCAGATCGGTCTCGATGGGGAACGCCATCGGTTTGAATTATCATTTGACCCACAGAGCCTTCCATATCAACGGCCCCATAGATGACCTTGCCTTCAGAGACCATGGAAGATCGCAAACCGACTCCTGCATGAATATACAGCAAGTGCTTGAAGCTCCGTGTTCGTTGATGCCAGGATTCTGCCAGAACGGCGGTGTTCGCTCCATTGTCCAGCAATGTAGGAATACCTAACTCCCGACTCAGCCATTGACAGATCTCCACATGCCTCCACCCATGTGCAGGGAAGTAGGATGGCTCCAGAATAACGCCTGACAACCGGTCTACAGGTCCTACTGCGCCGATTCCCATCCCCAACAATTCTGACGTTTGAATACCATGCTGCACAAGCATGCGCTTGGCTTCGGCAACAATAAGCGGAATCAGCACTTCGGGGGTCATGACCTCAGTCATTGACCAGCTCTTGGTTTCCAGCTTATTCATCCCTAGATCGACAAGAACCAACTTGGACAACGTTCTGGAAATTTCAACGCCAAATATATAAGCATAGGCCGGATTCTTCTCATACAAAATCGGCCTACGCCCGCCCGTAGATGCACCAAAGCCGGATTCCAAGATGAGTCCCTGGCTCGTTAACTCCTCTAACAGTCGCGTCAACGTCGAAACTGTCATGCCGCTTTGGTCTAATAAATCTATTTTCGAAACCGTCGTTTGACGCGCAATCAGCTCGTAAACTTCCTTGGCTTTACGGTTCGAAATTCGTTCTGATATCACTTCTACGTTCAAAAGAAGCAGCCCCCAATGATAATCTTTCTCATATGATTCGCCATTAAGGAACCAATATCCTGCTTATTTTCCTTTCCTTACTCTTTGGAGCCAATCATGAGGGTATAGCCCATATACGGATGATATTTGTTAACAAGCTCATCATATCGTGCTGTAATCTGCCATACACGCGGATCCATGAACGATTGTCGATCAGATAAATGAACAGGATCTGGATGCTGAACCTGATCTTCGAACATCGTGAGCGGGAAGGGATGTATACCTGTCGAGGTGACGGAGCTGAACTTGTTGCTCTCAAAGAGTTCTTGCCATTCCTCCAGCTTATAGATCTTGCTCACGCCATAGAAGCTGCAAAGGGCTCGATGGATGCCCGCTGTCATCTCTTTTACTTTAATTACTTCTCGGTCATACAGCTTACCTCCCGGCTTTAGTACCCGATAGTACTCAGATACGGCTTTCTGAGCATCTGCGAAGTTTGTGACCGACTCCACCATCACTACATCAAAAGTATGAGCTTCAAAAGGCAGCTGACATACATCTCCGATCAAGAAATTTACTTGAACTCCCTGCTTCTCCCCTCGAATTTTGGCTTTGTTGATCATCTCTGAACGTATATCAACGGCCGTGACATCACAACCCTGCTCTGCCAAATAACAGGCCGTTCTTCCTGTTCCGCAGCCAACCTCCAGCACCTTTTTCCCTTTTTCGATCGGATATTTATTCAATTGCTCGATGGTCTCTCCAAATCCCCCGGGATGTGCGTTTCCTATCCCGAGCTTCGCTAACATATCCAAGTAATCGATAGCCCTTACACCTCCGCAATGGCATTACTTTCTTTTTCTACCATATGGAAGGCTCCTGCCACTTGTTCAACTTCTCTCCGCTTTTTTCTAAAAACAGGCTTCTGCCTAAAAGTGGATATCGTCCCGATAGATTTAGGCTAAACACCCAAGCAAATCAAAACATCTCTCCATAGGATAGTATTGTCTCTCATTCGCTTCCGCGGAAGAGCATTCCTAGAGATGGGGGGTGACATATATGGGTGTTGCTGTAGGTGCTGGTGCAGGTTATGGTGGATCGTCTGCTGCTGTTGTTCTTGTTCTTTTCGTTTTGCTCGTTATCGTGACAATGACTTTTGTTTGGTAATTAGCCATACATGTCTGAAAAATAAGGAGCCAAGGCTCATTGAGCCTGGCCCCTTTTACATAGAACAATTTATTTCTTCGAGGCTGCTAAGAACGCATCCAATTGCTTTTGCTTTTCAGCGATAATTTTATCAATCCCTGCTGCTTTCATTTTATCTTGATATTTCGGCAAGGAAGCATCCATATCCACAGAACCTGTATCCATAGCTGCATCGAATTCTTTACCTACGTTGACTGCAGCAGCTACTTGTGTTTTGACAGGCTCTGAGTCGAAAGTAAAGCCAAGACCAGGGGATTTTTTACCTGTTTTGTTAAACTCTTTGAATTTATCCCATTTTTGCGGATCTTCATTATCATACAGATAGTTCAAGAATTGGTTACCGAACTGCCATGCAGCACCGGGTGCATAGTTTTTACCAGCATCTGTTGCTTTGATGATGTTCTCAGACACTTTCGTGTAGTGAGTACCTTCGATACCGAAATTAATCAAATTGTTCAATTGTTTATCCGTATGCAAGAGGTTAATCACCATCATCGTACGAGCTGGATCCTTGGACGTTACGGAAATACCCAGCATAGAACCCGCCGTGTCGCCAGTGGAGATTGTACGTGGTGTCAGCTCGATTTGGCCAAGCTTGCCTACCAAGTTAGTTGCATTCGCTAACTCACTATCTTTACCAGGCTTCAAAGAAGAAGTAATCATGAAAACATTTCCGGATTTCAAAGCATCTTGACCAGACAGTTGCGTTGTTGCCGCATCTTTATTGATATAACCTTTTTGCATAAAATCACGTGTTAATTTCAAAATTTCTTTGTATCGCGGTTGATCCCATTTCGGAATAACCTTCGTATCCGTGCCATCTTTCATAATAACACCTGGGATTGTACTATCACCCAGATAGTCATATTGAGCCAAATAGTGCGCATTCAAGTTATCCCCATCGCGAAGAAAGAATGCTGTCATTTCTGGTTTTTTCTCTTTGACTGTTTTGAGGACATTTCCTAGATCTGCCATCGTTTTAACAGCAGCCATATCGATTCCTAACTCTTTCGCGATATCAGAACGATATACGATTCCACCTGAAGCTGCGAGTTCCTTGTTCGTTGGAACACCATAGTTTTTGCCATTGATTTTAGCGCCTTGCAAGAACGCCGGATCCAAGGAATCCGTAATCCCTTTACCATATTGCCCCAATAGGTCATTAAGTGGCATTAGCGCACCTTTACCTACGTTAACTGCATGACCATTCCATTGAGCTGTGAACAAGATATCGAACTCTTCACGGGATGCGATCATTAAGTTCGTTTTGTTATCCCATTGACCCCAGTCGATTGGCATCAATTTGATCGTTGCATTGATTTTTTCTTTCAAAACCTTATTCATAGCCTCTTCTACTTTGGCTTGATCCGGTTGTGGCGTACCAGGGTACACCAGCTTCACTTCATAAGGTTTCAAATCAGATGTTGCGGCTTTCGTCGCAGCAGGCGCAGTACTTGATGCAGGTGCCGGTGTAGCGCTTGAAGTAGTTTCTGTATTACTCTTCGAACAGCCCGCCAAGGTGAGTGATAAAGAAAACGTTAGTGTAAGAAGTGCAAGAGTGCTTTTTTTCAAAGCTTTCATTGATGGATTGCCTCCCTTTATCTCAATTGTTCCTATATGCTAAACCAGTCTACACTGGTACAAGCCGTGTTTAACTAACCTTTAATTGCACCAACCGTCAAGCCTTTCTTAAAATACTTCTGGAAGAATGGATACGCGAATACGATCGGGCCTATTCCGAGTACAGCCATCGCCATACGCACTGTTTCCGTTGGCAGCTGGAGCATTCCTCCTGCTTGGGCTAGACCTTGACTTGCCTGCACATTCGAGGTCAGGAACTGAATATCCAGCATCGTTTTGTACATCATGAACTGCAGATTGATGTTCTTACTTCCTGAGATGAACACCAGACTGAGGAACCAGTCATTCCAATAGTTTAACACCTGAAACAATCCAACCGAAGCCAGTACTGGCAAGGATAGTGGAATAATGATCTGGCTGAAAATCCGAACCTCCCCGGCGCCATCAATCTTCGCTGCTTCTATTAAAGGCATCGGGATCGAATTGGCGAAGAATGTCCGAAGCAGCAGTACAAAGAAGGCGGATACAAGTAAAGGCAGCATGAGCGCTGCAATCGTATTTTTCAAGTCCAGCATCTGCGTATAGACGAGATACCAAGGAACGAGTCCCCCATTGAACAGCATGGTGAAAAACATGAAGAAAGAGAAGAAGCTTTTATGTGGAAAATCACTTCGCGAGATGGGATACGCATATAGCGACATCATCACTAAACTAATCGCCGTTCCCACCGTTGCTAAGAAGACTGAGATCCCGAAGGAACGTAAAATTTGATGCCAATCCTTAAACATGAACTTATAGGCTTCCAGGCTCCAAGCTTCAGGGATGAAATTGTAACCATGAATCAGAACGCCCTTTTCATCTGAGAAGGAAACAATAATAACTAATACAAGAGGCATGATACATGCTGCGGTATATATCCAGAAGAAAACGTTAACCAACAAATTCGCTGTAGGTGATAATTCGTTCGGTCCTCGTTTCTTGGCTATCCGTTGTTGTTTACGTACAGCAATTGCTTCACTCACGACAGCCACTCCTTCTTAAAATAGTGCATTCTCTTTGCTCACTTTTCTTACGAATAAATTCGTAACTAGGACAAGCAGGAAGCCTACTACGGCTTGATACAAGCCTGCTGCCGACGACATTCCGATATCCCCCATTGTTAGGAACGTTTGATACACATAGGTATCAATAACTTGCGTGGTAGGAAATAAAGCGCCTGCATTTTTGGTTACTTGGAAGAATAACCCGAAGTCCGCATAGAAAATTCGACCTACTTGAAGCAGTGTCATCGTAATCATGACGGGCATGATGAGTGGAATCGTAATCCGTTTCACTTGCTCCCATTTGTTCGCGCCATCAATTAATGCTGCTTCGTAATACTCGTTATCAATCCCAATAATGGCGGCCATATAAATAACCGTATAATAACCAAGGTTTTTCCAAGTGTTGACGATTGGCAGGATAACCGTCCAATATTTCGGCTCCGTATACCAGTCAATCGGCTGAATACCTAGTTTGGGCAAAAGAACCGTATTCACGAAGCCATGTTCTGCTCCCAAGAAGGCATATACAAGATAAGCCACACACACCATGGAGAGAAAGAACGGCAGAAACATCGTGCTTTGATGAAACTTCGATAGGAATTTGCTGCGCATCTCATTAAACATGATGGCCATTGCAACCGCTATCACTAAATTCAGTACGATAAACACGAGATTGTAGGAGATCGTATTTCGGGTAATGACCCACGCGACCTCGCTGGAGAATAAATACTTGAAGTTATCGAAGCCCACCCACGGACTTCCCAGAATCCCTTTTGTGTAATTCACATTCTTAAAAGCAATCAGAACACCAGCCATTGGAATGTAGTTGTTAATGATAAGCAGCAATGCTGCTGGTGCCATCATCACATAGAAGATCCAATACCTGCGAACGGTCCATAGAAACCCTGTTTTTACTCTAGTTTTTTTATTTAACTTAACCGGGTTCACTGCTGCAACATTAGATGTGTCACTCATAAGTTCACTGTGTTCCCCTCTCCGATGGATCCACTTAAAAGTCATCCTTTTTACTATAGGTTCATTCTAAAGTTTTTATAAGCAAATCTCTATCTTCGGAGTGACCGAATCAGCACTTCTGTGACATTCGAGAATGGGTTTCCTCTAATCCATAAGTCGCCAATGAGCTGCAGGCGCTAAACGCCAAAAGCTGCCCGATCCACGGGCAGCTTTTATTAATTGCACATCACTCTGCTTCCCTCAATCCCATCAGCCCTGAAAGTTTTTCCGATACTCCTGCGGGGGAAGTCCCGTATACTTCTTAAACATTTTTGCAAAAAAGGAAAAATGCGAATAGCCTGTTTGCTCCGCCACATAGCTGATCTTATCGTTTGTTTCTGCTAACAGCTTCTTCGCTTTCTCCATACGAACCTTCAAACTATACTCCGAGATGGAAAGCCCCGTTTCTTTCTTAAATAAACGTGATAAATACGCCGGATTGAGATACACAGATGCCGCTAGTTCCTCTCTGCTGAGCTCCTCCTGCATGTGCTCGTCAATGTATTGGCATACCTTCGCCGTAACTGCTGAGACACCCTTCAGATGGCTATTCATATAGTCACAGCTAACAGTAGCAATACGTATCGCCCAATTCCTCAACTGATTTAACGAACGTGTCGCACTAACATAATCCTGCACCTCTTGAGGTGGCAGCATATCATGGACGGCTAATCCCTTCTTATGCAAAACATGATACACCACATGCAGCAGTCCATAGTAGAAGGCCTCTACGGTTTCCGAGCCGATGTCAGCCTTCTGCAGACCATCTATATTCTCCTGAATGCGGGCTACCAGTTCCGCTTTCTTCCCAGCCTCAAGCAGCACGATCCAATCTGCAAAGGTTGGCGCTTGCGGCTTGCTCATTTGAGGCTGATCCGTCTCATTGTCCATAAGGACGCAATTGCTTTTCGTCACATTATTCCGTTCACTTTGAAAAAGATCTGCTACCTTCCCCGTCAACTTGAGCAAAGGCGTCACATCGCCCATGTAGCAGGACAAGCTGCACTGGAAATAGCGATGACAAGCACTTATATAAGCCTCACATTTCGCTTTTATTTCAGAGAGAGAGGGTTTGCTTCCTTCTGCCACATATAGCAGTACTAAAGTTGAGCCATTCTCTTGAATTACACAGCCGGGTTGTTCCACAATAAAGATTTCAGCAGCCGCTTTCCGAATCGCATACTCCATGATCTCTTCATCTCTTGCGTTCAATTCTTCCTTCCAGTGCTCCACACTTATCAAGATGGGTAAAATTGTGCTCGTCATATCCAATGGGATTTCGTACATCTGAAAATTGCGAGTTAACCGTTCCTCATTTGCAGGTATTTTCCCGCTCAGCAGCTCCTGCCAGAACTTTTCCACCAACGTCGGCAGCTCATTTACCCAGTGACTGTAGTACATCTTATAGGTTTCATGAAAATCTAACTGCTCCTGATCCTCTTTAATCTTCGCAATGGCGAGCTTCACGATGTCTTGCAAACGATCATGATCCACCGGCTTTAACACATAGTCAAAGCTGCCTAAACGAACAGCCTGCTGAGCATATTCGAAGTTCGCATGACCCGTCAGGAAAATCGTTTCCGTTTGGGGGGAATTCATACGTACCCACTCCTGTAGCTGCAAGCCATTGCTACCCGGCATTTCGATATCCGAAATCATGATGTCGATTCGATTCTCTGATAGAATCTGCTTCGCTTCATTCACATCCAGCGCTTCAAAAATTTGACCAATCGGAAACGCTTCCCAATCAATCCCCACTGTTATTCCTTTTACCGCGATCTTCTCGTCATCTACGACCAATAAGTTAAACATCCGTATCCGTCCCTTCCACAATGGGGGTATGAAGCGGCAGCCTGATTTGAACCAAGGCCCCTCTCTCCGGCTTATTCCGAAATCTCAGTGCTACTTTGTTCCCATAATTCATTTGCAACCGATGCCGTACATTCCATATCCCCAGATGCTCATCACCCGACTGGTCCAAATACTCCGCTGAATTCAATTGCTGCAGCATTTCCGTTTGAAAACCCTCCCCATTATCGCCAATGGAAAGAAGAAAGAACTCCTCAGGTGCTTCTGGATCTGGAGCAGCGCTTACTTGAATTTCATAGGTGCCATACTGCTTCGTAAACCCATGGATCACCGCATTCTCTACAAATGGCTGTACAATCAGTGGAGGTATCGCAAATTGGCTGTATCTCTCAGGCAGCCCAATATCGAACTTCAAATGATCCGGATACCTCATCACTTGAATCTCCAAGTAATTGCGAATATGATCGATTTCATCCTTCAGCGTCATTGTCGTTCTATTGGTTCGCATAATAAACCGAAAATAATCTGCCAGATGTAAGGACATCTTCTGAACTGATTTCGTATCCTTCAGCGCTGCAAGATTATAAATAATATTTAAGCTGTTCATATAGAAGTGAGGATTAATTTGCACCTGCAAATGCTTAAATTCCGCTTGCTGGACTCTAATCTTCTCCTCATACACCGATATTTTCAAATTCTCAATCTGATCCACCATCTTATTAAAAGTAGCAATCAGAAAGACAAATTCCGTCGAGCTCGCCTCATGCAGACGAATCGACAATTCCCCTTGGGCAATCTTCCTCATACCACGGATTAATTGCATCAATGGTTTGAAAAGGATCCGCTGGACATACAACAAATAAATCCCCAGCACAAAGGCTCCGCCTAATGGCAAAAAATAAATTAACATCTGCAAGTAAGGCAAATTCTGCAGCATATTTTTCTCCGCAATGATGAGCTCGAACTCTAAATCTGCGTGCGAAGAAGCTTCTCGGACAATCAAAAACTGCTGATCGAGTTCCTTGTCTTTGACAATTTGAAAGCCAGAGTTTTTGGGAGCAATCTGATCACTAATGTTCTGATACCTTTGTAAAGGGAAGTAGGCAGTTGTTAGCGTAATCCCTTCTGGAGATACCACGATAGTTCCTCCACCTTCTCCAGTGTCCCATTTGCTAAGCGGCTCAACCATACTGCTCATTTTAATGAGAATTCCACCAGACAGCCCCGCGCCTAAATCCTTATTAATTTTCATCAAATAGTGATCGCCATTCGTTCCCTTCATAATGAGCCAGTTCCCATTCGAGCTATCATTTGGACGTGTCTTCGAGTTCTCAATGATGAATTGTTTCACAGTCTGGACACGATCGTAGTAATACGTATTCTCTCTCGTCGATACTAACAGATCACCCGTCGTATTCGAAAATACAAAAAAGGTATTAACCAAATTGTATATATCCAATTGTCGTGTAAGCTTATTGAATAAGCGCTGCTTCGCTAGGACATAATCATCCGATTCCAAAGGATACAAGTTCATATTAATCACATCAGGATCACTATAGAGATGAAACAAATAATTATCGAATTCTTTGAGCGTATTATCTGTGTCCTCCACATATTGCTGTAGAAGCTTATTATAGTTTTGAGAAATTTGATCCCTCACCACATTCATGGAGTATACATTATTAAATATCAAAAATAAGACCAAGGGACCAACCACCAACACAAACCCAATAAAAATCTTAAACCTTACCGAATTCACTATATTCAAAGCGTTCCCCGCCTCATTTATCATTTTGGGTATGAACCACCATTGTAAGTATTCCCATCCTATTTTACTATCTGTAAAACACATATACATAGCATTTTAGATACAATGTTTGCTGCGATCCAAGATAAAATGCCCATCCTGCAAAAGTGAACAGAAAAAAAGCCCATGAAATCAAATGATTTCATAGGCTTTCTTGTTCGTTATACCGGCAAGAGGACTCGAACCTCCACCCTTTCGGACTCGATTTTGAGTCGAGCGCGTCTGCCATTCCGCCATGCCGGCATAAACTTGTAAAGACAATGGTGCCGAAGACCAGACTTGAACTGGTACGGTAGTCACCTACCGCAGGATTTTAAGTCCTGTGCGTCTGCCGATTCCGCCACTCCGGCTAATCAATTTGTGGAGGCGCCACCCAGATTCGAACTGGGGGTAAAGCTTTTGCAGAGCTCTGCCTTACCACTTGGCTATGGCGCCTTAGTAATAATGGAGCGGAAGACGGGGATCGAACCCGCGACCCTCGCCTTGGCAAGGCGATGCTCTACCGCTGAGCCACTTCCGCATATAAAACTGGGGATCAAGGATTTGAACCTTGGCATGACGGAGTCAAAGTCCGTTGCCTTACCGCTTGGCTAATCCCCATTATGTTGCTTTGGTAATAATGGGCGGACGACGGGACTTGAACCCGCGAATGCCGGATCCACAAACCGGTGCGTTAACCCCTTCGCCACGACCGCCACAATATTAGGTTTCTTGCATTTTTGGCAGGGGCAGCAGGAATTGAACCCACACCAAAGGTTTTGGAGACCTTTGTTCTACCCTTAAACTATGCCCCTACAGAAAGGAAAATGGAGGCTGATGGATTCGAACCACCGAACTCGAAGAGAGCAGATTTACAGTCTGCCGTGTTTAGCCACTTCACTAAGCCTCCACAAAGCAATGGTGCCGTCGAGAGGACTTGAACCCCCAACCTACTGATTACAAGTCAGTTGCTCTACCAGTTGAGCTACAACGGCTTATTAAGTTTAAAAATGGTGGCTTTGGACGGAATCGAACCGCCGACACGAGGATTTTCAGTCCTCTGCTCTACCGACTGAGCTACAAAGCCTAATTACTAGTGACCAAGAAAAATGGCGGAGCTGACGGGATTCGAACCCGCGGTCTCCTGCGTGACAGGCAGGCATGTTAGGCCACTACACCACAGCTCCACATATTCATTTGGTTGCGGGGGCAGGATTTGAACCTGCGGCCTTCGGGTTATGAGCCCGACGAGCTACCGGGCTGCTCCACCCCGCGTCATTAAGTATAAGTCACGTTTCCTATTAAAGCAAGTCTTTCATAAGGAAAAATGATGGAGGCTGACGGGATCGAACCGCCGACCCTCTGCTTGTAAGGCAGATGCTCTCCCAGCTGAGCTAAGCCTCCATGGGATTAAAAAATGGTGACCCGTAGGGGACTCGAACCCCTGTTACCTCCGTGAAAGGGAGGTGTCTTAACCACTTGACCAACGGGCCTTACTAGAAAGATTATGGCGGAGAGAGAGGGATTCGAACCCTCGAGACGCTTGTGACGCCTACACGATTTCCAATCGTGCTCCTTCGGCCAGCTCGGACACCTCTCCATATGGCTCCCCGAACAGGACTCGAACCTGTGACAACTCGATTAACAGTCGAGTGCTCTACCAACTGAGCTATCAGGGAATAGAAACGATGAATCTTTCAAGGATTTATTCCTTGAAAACTAGATACGAAACTTCACGTAAAGTATTATACTTAGGAATTTTGGTTAAGCCCTCGACCGATTAGTATTCGTCAGCTGCATACGTTACCGCACTTCCACCTCGAACCTATCAACCTCGTCGTCTACAAGGGGTCTTACATACTGGGAAATCTCATCTTGAGGGGGGCTTCGCGCTTAGATGCTTTCAGCGCTTATCCC